>JBQCHF010000135.1:0-3422 GCA_051954955.1 Motilibacteraceae bacterium | reverse complement strand
GCGCGCTCGAGCAGCAGGCCGTGCAGCACCTCGGGGACGACGCCCAGGCGCAGCGCCGCGCGGCGCCCGTCGCTGCCCAGAGCACGAACGGCGCGGGAGGCGTCGGCGGGTCGGTCGGCCACGGCGCGGCTCCTGACGTGGGTGGGACGGCAGACTCGGTGCGGCCCCACCCTAGTGAGCGGCGAACCGTCCCGAGCCGGTCCGGACCAGCCGTCGGCACAGCGAGGGGGACGCTCATCGGCCCGAGCTCCCCGGGCTGGAGTGCCACAGCTTGCGCGGGGGCTCGTCGCGGCGCGGTGGGAGGGTGCGCGGGGTGCCGCGGCCGGTGTCCTCGCCGGCCGGTTTGATGTCGGCGTAGGGCGACTGCCTGAAGCCGCTGGCGTGCACGAGCACCCGGCGCGCACCCTCGGCCGGGCCCATGCCGCCGGCCCGCGAGCCGCCCTCGCCGTCGCTGCCGTAGCCGCGCGGCTCGTAGGTGCCGGCGGCCGAGCCGACCGGCGGGCGGGTCATGACCGGGCGGCTGGAGCGACTCTCGGCGGCCCCGGCGACGGCCTGTTCGGTGAAGTCCAGGGGTCTCGTCATCAGCTCGGCGACGGCCGGCATGCCGCCGTCGAGCCAGGCCTGGTGCAGGGTGGGCAGCTCCCAGCAGCCGGTGGCGCGCAGCGACACCCCGCGCGGGCCGGTGCGGCGCAGCACCCCGCGCACCACGAGCAGCCAGGAGTGGAACACCGTGGCGGCGTAGGGGCCCTGGGCGTCCTCGAAGAAGGTGGCGTCGACCGGGCCGGTGGCGTCGTCCAGGGTGACGAACACGACCCGGCGGCCCGAGCGCACCGGCGGGGTCTGGGTGGCCACCTTGACCCCGGCCACCAGCAGCTCGGCGCCGCTGCGCCGGTGCCGCAGCTCGGGGGCGCGGGTGGTGCCCAGCGCCTCGAGGAACGGGCGGTAGAAGTCGACGACGTGCCGGGTGGCGTCCAGGCCCAGCACCTCGAGCTCGGCGCGCACCAGCTCCGCGCCGGTCATCTCCGGCAGCCCGCTGGGCACCGGGGCGTCGGGAGCGTCGCCGAGGTCGAGGGCGAGCTGCACCGGCTCGGGCTCGACGGCCACGGGCGCCTTGGACTGGCGGGCCGCCCGGCGGTGGACGTCGGCGCCCACCCGCCCCGAGGAGAGCTCCGCCCCGCGCTTGTCCGACGACCTGTCGGAGAAGCCTGCCCTCGCCTCCTCGCCGGGCGGCTGCTCGACGGTGGTGAGCAGCTCGGCCGGGCCGGCCGCAGAGGTGAGCTGCTGGGTCTGCGACTGCACTGGGGGGCGCTCGCGCCGGGACCGGCGGGCGGCTGCGCCCCGGGCGGCCCGGGCGGTGGCCCGGGACCACCGGTCCAGCTCGGCCACCTGCAGCAGCAGGTCGCGCCGGGTCACCTGGCCGCGACGGCGGGCGCCGCCGAGGTCGGCGCGGACCGAGGAGCCGATGCCGTAGAGGGAGTCGAAGGCGCCGGCCACCACCAGCCGCTCCACCACCGGGCGGGAGGTGCCGGTGCGGTGCCAGAAGTCGGCCAGCGAGCCGTAGGGCCGGCCGGCCACGATGCGCGCCACCTCGGCCTCGCTGATCCCCTTGACGTCGGCCAGCGAGAGCCGGATGCCGTAGGCGCGGGCGTCGGGCAGCCCCTCCTCCGGCGGCTGGCGCGGGACCTGCCCGAGGATGCCCGGCGGCGGCTCGTCGAACGGGGACACCTTCTCCACCCGGTACTCGCCGTCGGAGGCGTTGACGTCGAGCGGCAGCACCGCGATGCCGAACTGGCGGGCGTCGTCGAGGATGAGCCGCTTGGGGTACATGCCGGGGTCGTGGGTGAGCACCCCGGCCAGGAACGCCGCGGTGTGGTGGGTCTTGAGCCAGGCGGACTGGTAGGTGGGCAGCGCGAACGCGGCCGCGTGCGCCTTGCAGAACCCGAACGAGGCGAAGGCGCGCAGCACCTCCCACACCTTGTCGACCACCTCGGGCTCGTAGCCGCGGGCCAGCGCCACCGGGCGGAACCACGCCTCGACCTCGGGCTGGGTCTGCGGCGACCCCATCGCGCGGCGGGCCTCGTCGGCCTCGGCCAGGGTGCAGCCGGTGAAGGCCGCGACGATCCGCAGCACCTGCTCGTGGAAGACGACCACTCCCCCGGTCTCGCGCAGCGCCGGCTCGAGGTCGGGGTGCAGGTACTCCGGCTCGCGCCAGCCCTGCCGGGCCTCCAGGAACGGGGTGACCATGTCGCTCTTGACCGGGCCGGGCCGGAACAGCGAGATGTCGATGATGAGGTCGCCGAAGGTCTCCGGGGCGAACTTGCCGACCAGCTCGCGCTGGCCCGGGGACTCGATCTGGAACATGCCCAGGGTGCGGGTGGACTGGATGAGCTGGAAGGTGGCCGGGTCGTCGATCGGCACCTGGGAGCGGTCGTCGAGGTCGACCTGCCGGCCGTCGACCCGGGCGACCTCGGCGACGGCGTGGGCCATGGCCGACTGCATCCGCACCCCGAGCACGTCGAGCTTGAGCAGGCCGAGGTCCTCGACGTCGTCCTTGTCGAACTGGCTCATCGGGAAGCCCATCCAGCTGGCCTCGACCGGGGTGCGGTCCAGCAGCGTGGTGTCCGAGAGCAGCACCCCGCACGGGTGCAGCGCGACGTGCCGGGGCAGGCCGTCGAGCCGCTCGACCAGCCGGAACATCAGGTCGAGCCGGGCCTCCCCCAACCCGGAGGCGCGCAGCTCGGGCAGGTCGGCCAGTGCCTGGCGGGCGTCGCGGGCGCGGATGTGCGGGAACGCCTTGGCCACCGCATCGACCTCGGCCGGTGGCAGGCCGAGCGCACCGCCGACGTCGCGGATGGCGTGGCGCACCCGGTAGGTGTCCATCATCGACACGCAGGTGCAGCGGTCGCCGCCGTAGCGCTCGAGGACCTTCTCGTAGATCTCGGTGCGTCGGGCCGACTCGACGTCGACGTCGATGTCGGGCAGCTGCGCGCGCAGCGGGGACAGGAACCGCTCCATGAGCAGGTCGTGCTCGATCGGGTCGACCCCGGAGATGCCGAGCAGGTAGGTGACCAGGCTGCCCGCGCCCGAGCCGCGGGCGGCGGCCCGCACGCCCATGCCCTTGATCAGGTCGACGACGTCGGCGACGGTGAGGAAGTAGGAGGGGTAGCCGAGCCGGGCGATGACGCCGAGCTCGTCGGCCAGCCGGTCGCGCACCGCGCGCTCGCGCCGGCCGGCCAGGCCCGGGTAGCGCCGGCCGAGCCCGGCCTCGCACCGGTCGCGCAGCACGAGGTCGGCGGTGGGGGCGGGCGGCCCGGCCGCGGGGGCGCCGACGGCGAGCGCGGGGGGGCGGAGCGGGCCGAGGCCCCGGGCGGCGCGCGGGGCGGCGGCGGCCCCCGCGGCCCCCGGCCCCGGGGCCGCGCGCC
>JBQCHF010000134.1:0-14931 GCA_051954955.1 Motilibacteraceae bacterium | reverse complement strand
GTGCCGCACGTGGTGCTCGTCGTCAACAAGATGGACCTCGTCGGCTGGGACCGGTCGGCGTTCGAGCAGGTGGCCGCGCAGTTCCAGGCGTGGGCGACAGCGCTCGGGCTGTCCGGCGTCCCGGCGGTCCCGGTCTCGGCGCTGCACGGCGACAACGTCGTGGCGCCCGCCCCGGACCTCGCCTGGTACGACGGCCCGACCTTGCTGGAGCTCCTGGAGTCGATCGACCTCGAGGTCCCCGCCGACGCGGGGGCGCGCGGGTTCCGCTTCCCGGTGCAGTACGTGGTCCGGGCTCCGGAACGCGACTTCCGCGGGTACGCGGGCCGGGTGGCCGGCGGGTCCGTCCGGCCGGGGGACGCCGTCGTCGTCCTGCCCTCGGGGATCCGGACGTCGGTGGCGGCCGTGGAGACCTACGACGGGCCGCTGGAGTCCGCGGACGAGGGCCGTTCGGTGGTTCTCCGCCTCTCCGACGACGTCGACGTCGCCCGCGGCGACCTGCTCGCCGCGGCGGCCGACGCCCCCGAGCCGACCCAGGACGTCGAGGGAACCGTGTGCTGGCTGGACGAACGGCCGCTGCGCCCCGGTGCCCGGGCGCTGCTGCGGCACGGCACGCGCACCGTGCGGGCGGTCGTCCGCGAGGTCGTCGACCGGCTCGACGTGGACACCCTGCAGCGGGTCCCGGCCGCCGACGGGCTGTCCCTCAACGAGATCGGGCACGTGCGGGTGCGCACCCAAGAGCCGCTGCCGATCGACGAGTACGCCCGGGTGCGCTCGACCGGGGCGTTCCTGCTCGTCGACGACAGCGACGGCGCCACCCTGGCGGCCGGGATGGCGACCGCCTCGCCGAGCGGGCGCTGAGGGGTGGCCGTCGTGACCCCCCTGCCGCGGGTTCCGCTCGCGCTGGAGGTGGACCGGGTGAGCCGCCGCTACTCCGACGGCGGCCACGGCGTGGCGCTGGACCGGGTGAACCTGCACGTGGCGCACGGGGAGTTCGTGTGCGTCGTGGGGCCGTCGGGGTCGGGCAAGTCGACGCTGCTGGACATCATGGCCGGGCACCAGCGGCCCGACTCCGGGCGCGTGCTGGTGCACGGCGAGGAGGTCACGGGACCCGGGCCCCGGCAGGTGGTGGTCTTCCAGGACCACGCGCTGTTCCCGTGGCTCACGGTGCGGGAGAACGTCGAGGCCGGGCTGCGCGCCCGCGGCGACGCACCCGCCCGCCGGCGCGCCGTGGCCGAGGAGTGGCTCGATCGGGTGCGCCTCGGCGGCCTCGGCGACGCCCGGCCGCACGAGCTGTCCGGCGGGATGCGCCAGCGGGTGGCCCTGGCCCGCGCCCTCGCGCTCGAGCCGGAGGTCCTCCTGATGGACGAGCCGTTCTCCGCGCTCGACGCCGACACCCGCGACCACCTGCACGTGGAGCTGCAGGCGCTGTGGCAGCAGGTCCGGCCCACCGTCGTGTTCGTCACCCACAACGTGCGCGAGGCCGTCGTGCTCGGCGATCGCGTGGTCGTGCTGTCCCCTCGGCCCGGCCGGGTGGTCGGCAGCGTGCCGGTGTTCCTGCCCCGGCCGCGGGTGGTCGAGGACCACGACGTCATCCGGCTCACCCGCGAGGTGCGGGCCCTGCTCGCCGACGCCGACCCGCTGCAGGAGGCCGCCGATGCCGTCCTCGCCTGACCTGCTGGCGGCCCCGTCCGGCGCCACCGCGGTCCCAGCGGCCAGCGCCCGCAGCACCACGGCCGGCCTGACAACCCGCCGCCCGCACCCCGCGCAGGTGCTGGCCCGGCGGCTGCGCTCGGCCATGGCCCCCCTGCTCACCGGCGTGGTCGTGCTGGCCGGCTGGGCCCTGCTCACCGGCGCCACGGCCACCCGGCTGCCCGCCCCCGACGTCGTCGCGCGCACCACGGTCCGGGAGCTGGCGCACGGGCACCTGCTCGCCTCGGCCGGGCGCACGATGGCCCTGATGACCTTCGGCTTCGGGCTGAGCGCGGTGCTCGGCGTGGCCGTCGGCCTGCTGCTGGCGCGCCGGCCGCTGGCCAGCCGGGCGGTCAGCCCCTACCTCATCGGCCTGCAGTCGCTGCCCAGCGCCGTGTGGATCCCGGTGGCGGTGCTCGTGCTCGGCGCTGGCCGCCCGGCGGTGCTCACGGTCACCGTGCTCGGCGCGATCCCGTCGGTGGCGCTGGGCACCCGCGACGCGGTCACCTCGGTGCCGCCGCTGCTGCTCAAGGCCGGGCGCACCCTGGGCTACTCCGGCGGCGCCCTGCTGCGCCGGGTCGTGCTGCCCGCGGCCCTCCCGGGCATCGTCAGCGGGCTGCAGCACGGCTGGGCGTTCGCGTTCCGGTCGCTGGTGGCCGGCGAGCTCATCATGGGCGCGGCCAGCGGCGGCCTCGGGTCCTACATGGACGGGGCCAAGAAGGCCGGGCACGTCGACACCGTGCTGGCCGCGGTGCTGGTCATCCTCGTGGTCGGCCTGCTGGTCGACCGCTTCGGCTTCACCCGCGCCCAGGACGCGCTGCGCCGTCGGCGCGGGCTCGGGCCGGTGCTGGAGACGTCGTGAGCGGGCCCGACCACGGTCCGCGGTACCACCTCGCGCTGGACCTCGCCGGCCGTCGGGCCGTCGTGGTCGGGGGCGGACCGGTGGCCGCACGCCGCGCGCACGGCCTGCTGGACGCCGGCGCCGAGGTGCTGGTGGTGGCCCCCGCCCTCTGCGAGGACCTCGCCGCGCTGGTGCGGTCCGGGGCGCTGCGCTGGGAAGGCCGCGAGGTCCGGAGCGACGACCTCGACGGCGCCTGGCTGGTGCACACCGCCACCGGCGCCCCGGAGGTGGACGGCCAGGTGGCCGCCGAGGCCGAGCAGCGGCGGATCTGGTGCGTGCGCGCCGACGACGCCCGCTCCTCCAGCGCCTGGCGCCCGGCCGTGACGTCCGTGCAGCTGTCCTCCGACGCGGCGTCGGAGGATGGCCCGGACGTCGTCACCGTGGCGGTGACCAGCAACGGCGACCCCCGCCGCTCGGTGCGCCTGCGTGACGCGGTGGCCGCGGCGCTCGCCACCGGCTCGCTGCCGCTGCGCCGCCGGCGAGCGGGTGGGCCCGGGCACGTCGCGCTGGTCGGCGGCGGGCCGGGCGACCCGGGCCTGGTAACCGCGCGGGGCCGTCAGCTGCTGGCCCACGCCGACGTCGTCGTGGTCTACAGGCTCGCGCCGCTGGCGCTGATGGACTCCCTCGACGAGGACGTGCTGGTCGTCGACGTCGGCAAGACCCCCGACCACCACCCGGTGCCGCAGGACGAGATCAACCGGCTGCTGGTCCAGCACGCGCAGGCGGGCCGGAGGGTGGTGCGTCTCAAGGGCGGCGACCCGTTCGTGCTCGGCCGCGGCGGCGAGGAGGCCCTGGCGTGCCTGCCCGCGGGGGTCGACGTGGAGGTGGTGCCCGGGGTCACCAGCGCGGTCGCGGTGCCGGCCGCCGCCGGCATCCCGGTGACCCACCGCGGCCTGGCGCGCGGCTTCGCCGTCGTGTCCGCGCACGAGGCGCTCGAGGACCCCGAGCTGGCCCAGATGGACGGCACGCTGGTGCTGCTCATGGGCGTCACCCGGCTCGCCGAGAGCTGCGCCGCACTGGCCGCCCACGGCAGGGATCCCGGCACCCCGGTCGCGGTGGTGGAGCGCGGCTTCGCCGCCGACCAGCGGACCACGCTGGGCACCCTGGCCACCATCGCCGATGTGGCGGCGGCCCGGGGCGTGCGCAACCCAGCCGTGGTGGTGGTGGGCGAGGTGGCTCGCCTGCACGAGCAGCTCGACGGCCTGGCGGGCACCGCCCGCCGGCATCCGCACGGACGGCAGGAGGCGCGGTCATGAACGGTGTCCAGCTCACGCTGCTGCACCCCGCCGATCACCTGGCCACGGCCGAGGCGCTGCGCGAGCGGGTGCGCCGGCGCCGCCCCGGGCTGCGGGTGCGGCTGGCGGCCGCGGACCAGCCGTCCAGCGCGGACGCGACCGACGCCGCCGTGCCCCTTTCCGTGGTGGTGCCGCTGGCGGCCCTCCCGCCCGTCGGTGCGGCCACCGGCATCGTCGTGGCCCCGCTGGCCGGGCACCGGCTGCTGGAGGCCGCCGCCGAGCGCCGCCTGCGCGAGGCGGGTGTGTGGCCCGGCGACCCCGCCGTCGGCGTCGTCCTGACCGGGCTCGACCTGACCGGGCTCGACCTGAACGGGGTCCCCGCCACCGCCGCCGACGACGTCGCGCAGCGGTGGAGCGGCCAGGGATGGGCCGCCGTGCGCGCGGCCGCCCCTGGCGGCGACGGCATCCTCGCGGCCGTGGCCGCGCTGCGCCGGGACGGGGCCGCACGGGTCGCGGTGGCCCGGCTCGACGTCGTCGGCGATCCGCTGGTGGGCCTGCCCCGGGAGGTCGCCGCGGCCGCCCCCCTGGGCAGCTGCGAGGAGGTGGCCCGCGCCGTGCTGGCGCGCTTCGACGCCGCCCTGCCGGCGCTGTCCCACGTGGCCGCCTGAGCGCGCGCGGAAGGGGCCCTGCGGCGCCCTGACCTGCGGGAAGGGTGGAGTGGACCTGGTCTGGGGCAGGATGAGGCGCGACCCCGACCGCAGACGCCCGAGCCCGGGCGTCGGACGAACCGAGGAGACCCGCCCCCGATGGAGATCTGGCCCGGCAGCGCCTACCCGCTCGGCGCCAGCTTCGACGGCGCAGGAACCAACTTCGCCATCTTCTCCGAGGTCGCCGAGCGGGTGGAGCTGTGCCTGTTCGACGACGACGGCGCCGAGACGCGGGTCGCGCTGCCCGAGGTCGACGGCTTCGTCTGGCACGGCTACCTCCCCCGGGTGGCTCCCGGCCAGCGCTACGGGTTCCGGGTGCACGGGCCCTACGACCCCCAGCAAGGGCTGCGCTGCAACCCGAACAAGCTGCTCCTGGACCCCTACGCGAAGGCCGTCGAGGGGGCGATCGACTGGGACGAGGCGCTGTTCGGCTACCGCTTCGACTTCCCCGACGACCGCAACGACCTGGACAGCGCCGCGCACATGATGAAGTCGGTGGTCATCAACCCCTTCTTCGACTGGCAGAACGACCGGCACCCGCACACGCCCTACGCCGAGACCGTCATCTACGAGGCCCACGTCAAGGGCCTGACCATGACCCACCCGGACATCCCCGAGGAGCTGCGGGGAACCTACGCCGCCCTCGGCCACCCGGTGATGGTCGAGCACCTGAAGTCCCTCGGCGTGACCGCGGTGGAGCTCATGCCGGTCCACCAGTTCGTGCAGGACCACCACCTGCAGGAGCGGGGCCTGTCCAACTACTGGGGCTACAACACGATCGGGTTCTTCGCCCCGCACAACGCCTACTCCTCCAGCGGCCAGCAGGGCCAGCAGGTGCTCGAGTTCAAGTCGATGGTGCGCTCGCTGCACGAGGCCGGCATCGAGGTCATCCTCGACGTCGTCTACAACCACACCGCCGAGGGCAACCACATGGGCCCCTCGCTGTGCTTCCGCGGGATCGACAACCAGGCCTACTACCGGCTGGTGGACGACCAGCCGGAGATGTACTTCGACACCACCGGCACCGGCAACAGCCTGCTCATGCGCCACCCCCACGTGCTGCAGCTGATCATGGACTCGCTGCGCTACTGGGTGCTGGAGATGCACGTCGACGGCTTCCGCTTCGACCTCGCCGCCACCCTGGCCCGGCAGTTCCACGAGGTCGACCGGCTCTCTGCGTTCTTCGACCTGGTGCAGCAGGACCCGGTGGTCAGCCAGGTCAAGCTCATCGCCGAGCCGTGGGACGTCGGCGACGGCGGCTACCAGGTGGGCGGCTTCCCGCCGCTGTGGACGGAGTGGAACGGCAAGTACCGGGACACCGTCCGCGACTTCTGGCGCGGGGAGCCGGCCACCCTCGGCGAGTTCGCCTCGCGCATCACCGGTTCCAGCGACCTCTACAAGGACGACGGCCGTCGCCCGCTCGCGTCCATCAACTTCATCACCGCCCACGACGGCTTCACGTTGAACGATCTCGTGTCCTACAACGAGAAGCACAACGAGCTCAACGGCGAGGGCGGCAACGACGTCGAGAGCCACAACCGCTCCTGGAACTGCGGGGTGGAGGGGCCGACCGACGACCTCGACGTCGTCGCGCTGCGGGAGAAGCAGAAGCGCAACTTCATCGCCACGCTGTTCCTGAGCCAGGGCGTGCCGATGCTGCTGCACGGCGACGAGATGGGCCGCACACAGAGCGGCAACAACAACGCCTATTGCCAGGACAACGAGATCTCCTGGATGGACTGGGCGGACGCGCGCGAGCACTTCACCCTGCTCGAGTTCACCCAGGCCGCCGCCGCGCTGCGCCGTGACCACGCGGTGTTCCGGCGCCGGCGGTTCTTCCAAGGCACGTCCATCCGCGGGGCCAAGGCCGTGGCCACCCACGAGGCTCTGTCGGACATCGCCTGGCTGACGCCTGGCGGCGTGGAGATGTCCGACGAGGACTGGGACGCCGGGTTCGCCAAGTCGGTCGCGGTGTTCCTCAACGGCGAGGCGATCAGCGAGCCCGACTCGCGCGGCATGCGGATCGTGGACGACTCCTTCCTGGTGCTGCTCAACGCCAGCGAGGAGGACATCTCCTTCACCCTCCCGTCGGCCACCTACGGCGCATCGTGGGAGACCGTCCTGGACAGCGCCGCGCCCGCCATCGTCGAGCGCGACCCGGTGAAGGCCGACGGCACCCTCGAGGTGGAGAGCCGCAGCCTGCAGGTGCTGCGCCGGGCGACCTGAGCGACGGGTAGACGGAGAGACGGGTGAGCGCGAGCACGCCAGGGAAGGGACTGGGCACGAGGCCTGCCTCCGGCCTGCTGCGCCGGTCCGTCCACGGGCCCGACGAGAGGACCCGATGACCACCCCGCACGTCCCGGCCCCGGGCCGGCCCGTCCCCGCGTCCACCTACCGGCTCCAGCTGCGGGCGGAGTTCGGCTTCGCGGACCTGGCTGCGCAGGCCGACTACCTGGCCGCCCTCGGCGTCGGCAGCGCCTATCTCTCCCCCGTGCTGCAGGCCGCCCCGGGCTCGACGCACGGCTACGACGTCGTCGACCACACCGAGCTGTCGGCGGACCTCGGTGGTGCCGCCGGCTTCGACGCCCTGCACCACGCGCTGCGGGACCACGGCCTGGGCGCCGTCGCGGACGTCGTGCCCAACCACGTGGCGGTGCCGGTGCCGGTGTCGCTCAACGCACCGCTGTGGTCGGTGCTGCGGGAGGGCCCGTCCTCGCCCTACGCGCACTGGTTCGACGTCGACTGGGCCGCGCAGGACCGGGCGATCCTGCTGCCGGTGCTGGGCGCCCCGGTGGGCGACGTGCTCGCCTCGGGCGAGCTCAGTCTGGACACCTCGGGCACGTTCGCGGACGAGCCGGTGCTGCGCTACTACGACCACGCGTGGCCGGTGCGCCCGGGCACCGAGGACCTGCCGCTGCCCGAGCTGCTGGACCGGCAGTTCTACCGACTGGCCTGGTGGCGGGTGGCCGACGAGGAGCTGAACTACCGCCGCTTCTTCGACGTCGACACCCTGGCCGGCATCCGGGTGGAGGACGAGCGGGTCTTCGCCGAGACCCATGCGCTGCTGGTGCAGCTGGTCGCGGAGGGCAAGCTGGACGGGCTGCGCATCGACCACCCGGACGGGCTGGCGGACCCGCGCGAGTACCTGCGCCGGCTGGCCGCTGCCACCGGCGGGTCCTGGGTGGTGGTCGAGAAGATCCTCGAGGGAGATGAGCCGCTGCCGGCGGACTGGCCGTGCAGCGGGACCACCGGCTACGACGCGCTGCTGCGGGTGGGCGGGCTGTTCCTCGCCCCGCGGGGGGCGGCGCCGCTCGGGTCGCTGCACGTGGCCCTCACCGGCGCCTGCCCCGAGTTCGCCGACGTCGTGGAGGAGGCCAAGCGCGACGTCGTCGAGGGGCCGCTCTACGCCGAGGTGAAGCGGCTGGTGGAGCTGGTGGCGGCCATCTGCCACGACGACATCACCATCCGCGACCACACCCGCCGCGGGCTGCGCGAGGCCCTGGTGGAGCTACTCGTCGCCTTCCCGGTCTACCGCGCCTACGTCGTGCCCGGCGAGCCGGCGCCGGACGGCTCTGTCGCGCTGGTCGAGCGCGCCGCCGAGGTGGCCCGCGAGCGGCTGCCCGAGGAGCGGCACCGCACCGTGGAGCTGCTGCGCGACCTGGCCCTGGGCCGGCCGGTGGGCGACGGCCGACCCGACCGCCGGCGGGACGAGTTCGCAGTGCGGTTCCAGCAGACCTGCGGCCCGGTGATGGCCAAGGGCGTGGAGGACACCGCCTTCTACCGCTGGTTCCGGCTGTCCTCCCTCAACGAGGTCGGCGGGGACCCCGCGCATTTCGGGGTCTCGGTGGACGAGTTCCACACCTGGTGCCAGCGGCAGCAGCGGGACTGGCCGGTGGCGATGACCACGCTGTCCACGCACGACACCAAGCGCTCGGAGGACGTCCGGGCCCGGCTGGCCGCGCTCAGCGAGATCCCGGCGGTCTGGGGGCAGGCGGTGACCGAGTGGCGGGCCGCCACCGCGCACCTGCGCCCGGACGAGCTGGACGGCGAGACCGAGTACCTGTTCTGGCAGACGCTGGTGGGCACCTGGTCCGCCTCCGGTCCGATCGCGCCGGAGCGGATGCACGGCTACCTGGAGAAGGCCACCAGGGAGGCCAAGCGGCACACGTCGTGGGTGAGCCCGGTCGAGTCCTACGACGCGTCGGTGCGGGCGTTCACCGAGGCCGTGCTCGGTGACGACGGCGTGCTGGCGGCCGTCGGCGCCTGGTGCGCCGAGCACCTCGACGCGCCGGCCCGCGCCGGGATCCTCGGGCAGAAGCTCGTTCAGCTGACCATGCCCGGCGTCCCCGACGTCTACCAGGGCACCGAGCTGGTCGACCTCTCCCTGGTCGACCCGGACAACCGCCGACCGGTCGACTACGCGCGACGCCGGGAGCTGCTCTCGCGCCTGGACGCCGGGGAGCCGGCGCGCGACGTCGACGAGGAGAAGCTGCTCGTCGTCTCGCGCGCGCTTCGGCTGCGGCATGAGCACCCGGAGTGGTTCGGCGTCGAGGCCACGCACGAGCCGGTGCCGACCGGCACCGACCACGCCGTCGCGTTCCTGCGCAGCGGGCACGCGCTCACGGTGGCGACCCGGCTGGCGGCAGGGCTCCGGCACGGGTGGGGCGAGGAGTCGCTGGCGCTGCCCCCCGGCAGCTGGGTGGACGTGCTGACGGGGGCGTCGTACGACGGCTCGGCCCGACTGGCCGAGCTGCTCGGGCGGCTGCCGGTCGCGTTGCTGGTGCGGCAGGGCTGAGTCCGACCGCGTACTGATTCGGCCTCTCCTGCCGCTGCCGGTCGCGCTGCATGCGCACGGGCGAACTGCGCTGGTGACGGCAGCGGCGGCCGGTGCTCGGGTCCTGCTGCCGGTCGCCGGTCTGCCTGCGGGCGAAGTTGATCACATGGGTGGACCTCCGCTACGCATCGATGCATAGCGGGAGTCCACCGACGTCCGGCAGCGGGCGACTAGCTCCCCGCGATGCGCGCCTTCTCCCCCGCGACGTCGAGGTCGGGCTGCGGCCAGGTGAGGTGCATGTCCTCGAGGTGCTCGAGGAGGATCCGGCTGATCGCCCAGTTGCGGTACCACTTGCGGTCGGCTGGCACGACGTACCAGGGCGCCGCCTCGGTGCTGCACTTGGTGAGGGCGTCCTCGTAGGCGGCGCGGTATTGCGGCCAGAGGGCGCGCTCGTCCACGTCGCGCGGGTTGTACTTCCAGTGCTTGCTCGGGTCGTCGAGCCGCTCGAGCAGCCGATCCCGCGACTCCTCCGGGCTGATGTGCAGGAACACCTTGACCACGACGGTGCCCTCCTCCACCAGCCGCTGCTCGAAGCGGTTGATGGTGGCGTAGCGGCGCGACCAGGTGCTGCGCGGCACCAGGTCGTGCACCCGCACCACGACGACGTCCTCGTAGTGCGAACGGTCGAAGACGCCGAGCATGCCGGGCCCAGGCAGCCGGGCCTTGATCCGCCAGAGGAAGTCGTGCGCGAGCTCGTCCTTGGTGGGCGCCTTGAACGAGAAGATCTCGCAGCCCTGAGGGTCCACCAGCCCGATGACGTGGCGCAGCGTGCCGCCCTTGCCGGAGGTGTCCATGCCCTGGAGCACCAGCAGGAGACGCCGGGCGCCGCCGGTGCGCCCCTGGGCGAACAGCCGCTCCTGAAGGTCGGCGAGCCGCGGCGCCAGCTCGGCGACGTCGGCGAGGGCGGCCTTCTTGCCGCCCTTCGGCGCGCCCGGGGTGCCGCGCGGGTCGATCGCCGCGAGGTCGACGGTGCCGCCGGGCGTGGCCCGCAGCAGGTCGCTGACCCGTACGTCCGGGACTCTGCCCTTTCCGTTCCCCATGCCCGGATCTTGGCACGCGCGGGCGGGACCCGCCGTTTGGCGCGGCCTAAGCCGGGTGAGAGTGTCCGTTCGTGACGACCTTCCGGGTGTGGGCTCCGACCGCGGAGCGAGTGGAGCTCGTGCTCAACGAGGGCCACGAGCCCGGGGACCGCCGGGACATGGAGCGCGACGGGGAGCACTGGACCCTGGAGGCGCCGGACGCGGTGCACGGCACCGACTACGCCTACGCCGTCGACGGCGGCGACCCCACGCCCGACCCTCGCTCCCGCTGGCAGCCCTACGGCGTCCACGGGTCCTCGCGGGTCTACGACCACCACGGCTACGTGTGGTCGGACCAGCGCTGGCGGGGCGTCCCGCTCTCCGGGGCCGTGCTCTACGAGCTGCACGTGGGCACGTTCACCGACGAGGGCACCCTAGACGCGGCGGTGGCCCGGCTGGACCACCTGGTGGAACTCGGCGTCGACGCGGTCGAGGTCATGCCGGTGGCGGCCTTCCCGGGCCGGCACGGCTGGGGCTACGACGGCGTGCACCTGTGGGCGGTGCACGAGCCCTACGGCGGCCCCGACGCCTTCAAGCGGTTCGTCGACGCCTGCCACGCGCGCGGCCTCGGCGTGGTGCTGGACGTCGTCTACAACCACCTGGGCCCGAGCGGGAACTACCTGTCCCGCTTCGGTCCCTACTTCACCGGGCTGCACTCCACCCCCTGGGGCGACGCCGTCAACCTCGACGACGCCGGCTCGGACGAGGTGCGCCGCTGGGTCATCGAGAACGCCCTGTCCTGGCTGCGCGACTTCCACGTGGACGGCCTGCGCCTGGACGCGGTGCACGCGCTGGTGGACGACCGCGCCGTGCACGTGCTCGAGGAGCTGTCGGCCGAGGTCGACGCGCTCGCGGCGCACGAGAACCGGCCGCTGTTCCTGGTGGCGGAGTCCGACCTCAACGACCCGCGGATGGTGGCCCCGCGCGAGGCGGGCGGACTCGGGGTGCACGCCCAGTGGTGCGACGACGTCCACCACGCGCTGCACAGCGCCCTCACCGGCGAGACGCAGGGCTACTACGCCGACTTCGGGTCGCTCGAGGCGGTGGCCAAGGTGCTGCAGGGCGCCTTCTTCCACGACGGCAGCTGGTCCAGCTTCCGCGGCCGCCGCCACGGCCGCCCCGTCGACCGCGAGCGCACCGCCGGCTGGCGCTTCGTCACCTACCTCCAGGACCACGACCAGGTCGGGAACCGGGCGGTCGGCGACCGGATCTCAGCGTCCCTCTCCCCCGGCCTGCTGCGCATCGGCGCCGCGCTGGTGCTCACGGCGCCCTTCACCCCGATGCTCTTCATGGGCGAGGAGTGGGGCGCCTCCACGCCCTGGCAGTACTTCACCGACCACCAGGAGCCCGAGCTGGCCGAGGCGGTGCGCCAGGGGCGCCGGCGCGAGTTCGCCAGCCACGGCTGGGCGGCCGAGGACGTGCCCGACCCGCAGGACCCGGCCACCCGCGACCGCTCGGTGCTGCGCTGGGACGAGGTGGGGCAGGACCCGCACGCCGGCCTGCTGGGCTGGTACCGCGACCTGGTCACGCTGCGCCGTCGCGAGCCCGAGCTCACCGACCCGCGGCTGGACCGGGTGCACGTCGACGTCGTCGAGGAGAGCCGCACGCTGGTCGTGCACCGGGGGGCGCTGCGCGTGGTGGCCAACCTCGGTGCCATCCAGGCTCAGGTGGCTCTGGCTGCCACCGGCGAGGTGCTGCTGGCCAGTGGTGACGGCGTCGCCGTCGACGGGGCGCGCGTCACCGTGCCTGCGGAGACCGTGGCGGTGCTGCGCCTGCCGTGACCCTGCCGGCGTAGTGCCGGAGTGCGTCGGCGAAGTCGTGCTGGTCGAAGTCGGGCCACAGCTTGGGGCTGAGGTAGATCTCGGCCTTGCTGGTCTGCCAGGGGAAGAAGCCCGAGAGCCGTCGCTCACCGCTGGTCCGGATCACCAGGTCGATCTCCTTCACCGGCCCCCCGGGCAGCGAGGCGGTGATCAGGTCGTCGTCGATGTCCGGCCCGTGGGTCGCCAGCGCGCGCCGGATGCCCTCGACGATGTCGCCGCGGCCGTCGTAGCCGATGGCTGCCGTGAGGTGAGCGGGACGGTCCGCGGTCTCCTGCTCCGCCTGGCGCAGCGCAGCTGCCGCTTCCGGAGGCAGGAGGTCGAGGTCGCCGGACACGTGCAGGGCCCAGCGGCTGCGACGGCCTACGAGCTCGGGCAGCCGATGGGTGATCAGGTCGAACAGGAAACGGACCTGCTCCGGGGAGCGTTTCGCGATGTTGTCCGCCGACAGCACGTAGGTGGTCAGGTGGTCGATGCCCCACGCGTCGCACCAGCCCAGCAGCTCCTCGACATGGTCGGCGGGGCCGGAACGGCTGGGGTCCTTCGGAGCAGTCGCATCGACGCATTCTCGCGCGACCCGGGTGGCCCGCGATCCCTCACCTGCTCGCATCGTTCAGGGGGCTCTGGTCAGGGGGCTCTGGTCAGGGGGCTCCGGTCAGGGGGTGGAGCCAGGGAACAGCCGCGGCCGGATACAGCGGCAGCTGCTCGTCCTGCTCGCGGAAGGAGCGCCACACGACCGGGACGGTGCTCCCGTCGGACTCGGTGAGCGTGGCACCTTGGGCAGCCGGCAGCGGGTCCAACCGGCCGGCGAAGAGGAACACGATCTCGTGCCCCAGCAGACCGTCGATCTGGAAGATGTTCTCCAACGCTGTCAGCAGGACCACGTCGTGGAGCCTCGCGCCGAGCTCCTCAGCCACCTCGCGCTCGATCGCCTGCCGGTGCGGCTCGCCCAGCTCCACGCTGCCGCCGATGAGCCGGTGGTACCCGTGCGGATTCTCGGCAGTGGGCGCATTCAGACTGACCGCATGCGCGGTGCGGTCCTCATTGGGAGCGATGAGCATCGCCTTCACCCGGATGACTGAACGGTCGACTCCCACGAAGCGACACTAGCGATGAGCGATGACGCGGGGAGCGCGCAGACGAACTCAGACTCATGGATGCTCGTAGTGGAGCAGTTCGCCGGGTTGGCACTCGAGCTCCCGACAGATTGCAGCGAGCGTGCTGAACCGGATCGCTCTCGCCCGGCCGTTCTTGAGGATCGAGGCGTTCGGAAGCGTGATCCCGATGCGTGAGGACAGCTCGGTCAGCGTCATGCCCCGGGCGTCGAGGAGCTCGGCTAGGTGAACAGTGATGCTCCCAGCGTCGCGCTCCTGCGGATCGCCGGGCGGGATCTCAGCGTCGGGCGGCGTTGCGCCAGATCCGCCGTGGTGTCGACGGGTCATACCAGCCCAACGGTCTCGGAGTGCAGCCGCAACCCCTGACGGAAGACCTCAGCAGCTCCGGCAACGATCAGCGCAGACCACAACGGCACGAGGTTCACGGTCGCGTGCGCCATGGCCCAACCGGACGCGGCCGGACTGTCGAGGATGCCGTTGTACCCCCAGAACCACAGCGCCTGCAGCAGCACCCCGCCAACACCGAGGATCGCGGCGATCGAGTAGAGGCGCACCACGTTGCGCGCTGAGAAGACGGTGCCCTGGCGCAGGGTGCGCACGATGCGGATTGCGATCCAAAGCACCCACAACGCGGCGACGCCGACCAGTGCGGGGACGATCGTCAGCGCCAACTGTTGGCGGAAGGTCGGGTCCCACACCGTGACCGTGGTCAGGGTAGGGAGCGTGAACTCGACCGCTTCTCCGGGCCCATACGGCCCGCCGCCCAGACCGGGCGGGAGGTTCAGGCCCGTTGCGTTGGCGTAGACGGTCGAGGCGACATACTGCGCGTCCACGGAGGGGGCGAGTCCCCAGTAGGGCCCGCTGCCGTCGACCAGACCATTGACCAGCCCGCCCGGTCGGACGAGGTTGCGCACGACCTGGGTGACGAGCACCACCAGCCCGAGCGCAATGAGCAGCGCCTGGAGGCCGATCGAGACCACGCGCGCGCGCAGGGCAACGGGGCGGCTCGTCATGGCGACACTTCCTCTTCCTCGACAATATCGAGTAACGATAAGGGCGTCGCTCGGGTGTGCGTCAAGACAAACCGCAGGACCAGCGTGACTGGACGGCCGTGCTTAGAACGGTGGGGGTTGGTCGGGCTCGCCCCAGCTGCTGTTCTCGCCGGTTCTCGTTGCGCTCCGGGGGTTCTTGGGCGGGTCGGCCTCGTCGGCGAGCAGCCGTGGTGGCGGTGTGCGGTAACGCCGCCCGGACCGGGTGATGATCTCCACGCTGCCGTCCTCGAGGACCTCGGAGTCCAGCAGCCCGCAGGTCTTCAGAGCGTGGTGCAGCCCGCATCTCGGGCACAGGTTGTGGGTGTCGGTCTGCCCGCCGGCCTCGGGGTTCTGGTGGTCGTAGGGGACGGTGTGGTCCCCCTGGGACCAGTGGAACGGCTCGGTGCAGTGCGCGTGCACGCACCTCGGGCGGACCGCTTCCAGGTGCCGCCAGATCGCCGCGGTCGGCTTGTACTTCACCGTAGCCAGCGGGGCGCCGGTCTGGTCGGTGACCGCGACGATC
>JBQCHF010000133.1:0-2678 GCA_051954955.1 Motilibacteraceae bacterium | reverse complement strand
GAGGTGACCCTCACGGCTGCCCTGGTGGCGGTGGGCCTGACCACGGGCCGGGCGCTGACCGCCGTGCTCGCCTACCGGCTGATCAACTTCTGGCTGATCCTGCTCGGGGGTGGGATAGCGATGGCCGTTCTCGCCCGCGCCAGGGAGCACCGGATCCGCCGCTATTCCCGCCCGGAGCAGGAGCAAGGCCCGGCGAAAGGCCCGGCGAGCGGCAGCGATGCCCGGTCCCGGCCGGAGGCTGAGGACAGGGCGAGCCGGCCCCGGATCTCCTGATCGCCCCGCGGCGTCAGGAGCCGTGCCGCCAGGAACTCAGGTACTCCTGCTGGGCCGGGGTAAGGGCATCGATCCGCGCCTCCACCGATTCCAGGGTCAGCCGCGCGATCTGCTCGTCGATCTCGGCCGGCACGGCGTGCACGCCGGGGGGGAGGGCGGCCTCGCCGCCGGCCAGCCACCCGAGCGCCAGCGCCTGGCCGGCGAACGCCACGTCCATCACCTGCGGCGGGTTCCCCTCCGCGGCGACCAGGTTCACGACCCGGCCCTCCGCGAGCAGCAGCAGCCGACGGCCGTCGGCGAGCAGGTACTCGTCGGTGTGCGGCCGGACGTCGCGGGTGACCTTGACCGCCGCCTCCGTCAGCGCGCGGACATCGATCTCGACGTCGAAATGCCCGGCGTTGGCCAGGATCGCACCGTCCCGCAAGGCCGGCAGGTGCGCGGCCGCGATCACGTCGCGCGATCCGGTGGCTGTGATGAACACCTCGCCCGACGGAACCGCATCCGCCATCGGGAGCACCCGGAACCCCGCCAGGACCGCCTCCAGCGCCCGCACCGGGTCAACCTCGGTGACCACGACCTGTGCGCCGAGCCCGCGGGCGGCCTCGGCGATGCCGCGGCCGCTTGCCCCGTAGCCGGCCACCACCACGACCCGGCCGGCCAGCAGGATATTCGTGGCCCGCAGCACGCCGTCGATGACCGACTGCCCGGTGCCGCACGTGTTGTCGAACATGCGCTTGGTAGTGGTCGCGTCGGCAGCCACCATCGGGAAGGCGAGCGCGCCCTCAGCGGCCATCCGGCGCAGCCGGATCACCCCGGTGGCGGTGGACTCGCAGCCACCCCGCACGGCGGCGAGGAGTTCCGGGCGCTCGGCGTGGAGCGTGTTCACCAGGTCGCCGCCATCGTCCATGACCAGGTCGGGTCCCTCGCCCCCGGCATCGAGCGCGCGGTGGATGTGCTCGTCGTAGGTGAGCCGGTCCAGCCCGGCCCGGGCGTACACGGTCGCGGCGCCGTCCGCGGCGAGCGCCGCCGCGACGTCATCCTGGGTGGAGAGCGGATTGGAGGCGGCGAGGAAGACCCGCGCCCCACCCGCCCGCAGCGCGTTCACCAGGCCCGCGGTCTCGGCCGTGACGTGCAGGCAGGCCGCGATCGTGAGCCCGGCAAGCGGCCGCTGCGCCGCGAACCTCTCGGCGATCAGGCGCAGCACCGGCATGCCCCGCTGCGCCCAGTCGATCCTGGCCCGGCCGGCCTCGGCCAGGCCGGGATCGGTGCTGTCGGAGAGCGGGCTGCCGGCGTCCCCGGCGGCGCTGGGCATGGTCAGTAGCGGTAGTGCTCGGACTTGTACGGACCTTCCACCGGAATCCCGAGGTAGCTGGCCTGCTCCTTGGTCAGCTCGGTGAGCGTGACGCCGAGAGCGGCCAGATGCAGCCGCGCCACCTTCTCGTCGAGATGTTTGGGCAGGGTATACACCCCGGTGGGGTAGTCCTCGGGCCGGGCGTACAGCTCGACCTGGGCGATCACCTGGTTGGTGAAGGAATTGGACATGACGAAGCTCGGGTGGCCGGTCGCGTTCCCGAGGTTCAGCAGGCGCCCCTCAGAGAGCACGATCACGCAATGCCCATCGGGGAACTGCCACTCATCGACCTGGGGCTTGATGTTCACCCGGCGGATGCCGGGCAGGCGGGCCAGGCCGGCCATGTCGATCTCGTTGTCGAAGTGCCCGATGTTGCCGACGATCGCCTGGTGCTTCATCCGGCTCATCTGCTCGGCGGTGATGACGTCCCGGTTGCCGGTGGCGGTGATGAAGATGTCCGCGCTGCCGACGACATCGTCCAGCGTCGTGACCTGGAATCCGTCCATCGCCGCCTGCAGCGCGCAGATGGGGTCGATCTCGGTGATGATCACCCGGGCGCCCTGGCCGCGCAGCGACTCGGCGCAGCCCTTGCCGACGTCCCCGTACCCGCAGACGACCGTGACCTTCCCGCCGATCAGCACGTCGGTGGCCCGTTTGATGCCGTCGATGAGCGAGTGCCGGCAGCCGTACTTGTTGTCGAACTTGGACTTGGTGACCGAGTCGTTCACGTTGATGGCGGGGAACAGCAGGGTGCCCTCCCGGGCCATCTCATAGAGGCGGTGCACGCCGGTCGTGGTCTCCTCGGTGACGCCCTTGATGCCGGCGGCCACCTTGGTCCACTTCTGCGGGTTCTCGGCGATGGTGCGGCGCACGAGGTCCTTGAAGACCGCGAACTCCTCGGAGTCGTCCTCGGTTGTCGCGGGGACCTGGCCGGCCTTCTCCCACTCGACGCCGTTGTGGACGAGCATCGTGGCGTCGCCGCCGTCGTCGAGGATCATGTTGGCGCCCTCGCCGCCCGGCCACGTGAGGATCTGCTCGGTGCAGTCCCAGTACT
>JBQCHF010000132.1:0-5822 GCA_051954955.1 Motilibacteraceae bacterium | reverse complement strand
GGGGGTTTCCGCGGCCCCCCCCCCCCCCCCCCCGGCGTACCGCCCGGCCCGGGCCCGCCCCCCCCCCCCCCCCCCCCGCCGGGCGGGCGGGCCCCCCGGCCCCCGGCCGGCCCCCCCCGGCCCGTCCATCCAGGAAGGCTCCTCGCCACTCGTGAAGCCAGCCCCGTTCACCTACCACCGGCCCGAGAGCCTCGCCGAGGCGCTCGACGTCCTTGCGCGGGTAGGCGCCCACGGCAAGGTGCTGGCGGGTGGGCAGAGCCTGCTGCCGGTCCTGAACATGCGGCTGGCCGCCCCCGAGCACCTGGTCGACGTGAACCGGCTGACCGAGCTGGCCTTCGTGCGCAGCGACCCGGCCGAGGGGGTGACCGTCGGCGCGCTGGCCCGCCACGCGGCCGTGCACCGGGACGAGGCCGCCGCCCGGGTGCAGCCGCTGCTGCGGGAGGCCCTCGGTCTGGTCGCGCACCCGGTCATCCGCAACCGCGGGACGACGGTGGGCTCGCTGGCGCACGCCGACCCGAGCGGGGAGATGACCGCCGTGCTGGCCCTGCTCGACGGCACCGTGGAGCTGGCCTCGGTGGCGGGGCGTCGTTCCTGTGCTGCTGCCGAGTTCTTCCTCGGTCCCCTGGAGTCCGACGTCCGGCCCGGGGAGCTGGCGGTCAGCGCGTGGTTCCCCGCGCTGGGGTCGCGGGCTGGCACCGCCTTCGAGGAGATCGCCCGGCGGCACGGCGACTACGCCATGGCCGGCGCTGCGGCGCTGGTGGAGCTGGACGCGCCGGGTTCGAGGACCACCACCGCCCGGGTCGCCTACATCTCGATGGCGCCCACGCCCGTCGTCGTCGACGTCTCGCTGGCAGCACCCCCCGCCTCCGACGCGGCGTCGGAGAGCGCCTGGGGCGAGGCGGTCGACGCGGCGGCCGCCCAGCTGGAGCCGGAGGGCGACATCCACGCGACCGCTGACTATCGCCTGCACCTGGCCCGGGTGCTGACCGGGCGTGCGCTCGCCCGCGCCGCGCGGCGGGCGAGCGAGCGAGGCCGGAGACAGGGGGAGCAGGCGTGAGCGTGCAGGACCAGCCGCCCGTGGCCGATGTCGCTCTCGAGGCGCAGCTCGTCGACGTCGCCGTGGCGGTCAACGGCGTCCACCAGCGGCTGCGCGTCCCCGCCCGGCGGCTGCTCAGCGACGCGCTGCGGCACGACCTGCGGCTCACCGGCACCCACGTGGGCTGCGAGCACGGGGTGTGCGGGGCGTGCACGGTGCTGCTCGACGGCGAGCCGGTGCGCTCCTGCCTGCTGCTGGCCGCCACCGCCGACGGGCACGAGGTGACGACCGTCGAGGGACTGGGGCGGCCCGACGGCTCGCTCGGCCCGGTGCAGCAGGCGTTCCGCGAGTGCCACGGCCTGCAGTGCGGCTTCTGCACCCCCGGCTTCCTCACCACGGTGACGGCCTACCTGGAGGAGAATCCGGCGCCCACCGAGGACGAGGCGCGCGAGGCCATCGCCGGCAACCTGTGCCGATGCACGGGCTACCAGAACATCGTGCGGTCGGTGCTCAGAGCGGCCGAACTGCGCACCGCGCCGTCGCAGCCCGGGGAGGCGGCCCGGTGACGACCAAGCTGGTGGGGGAGCGGGTCCTGCGCTACGAGGACGAGCGGTTCGTCACCGGGCGCGGGCACTACCTCGACGACCTCGGCCACGACGCGCTGGCGGCGGCTTTCGTGCGCAGCCCGCACGCCCACGCGCGGGTGCTCGACGTCGACGTCTCCGACGCCATCGACGTCGAGGGGCTGGTGGGCATCTACACCTGGGACGACCTGGCCGAGAGCGGCAGCCCCCGGGCCGCCGAGCCGCTGCCGGTGCTCATCCCGCATCCGGCGCTGCACGCACCCCGGACGGGACGTGCGCTGGCCAAGGACGAGGTGAACCACGTCGGCGAGCCGGTAGTGATGGTGGTCGCCCGCGACCGCTACGTGGCCGAGGACGTCGTGGACCGGCTCCGGGTCACCTACGAGGTCCTACCGCCCGTCGTAGGTGTGGCGGCGGCCCGCGAGGCGCGGTGTCGGGTGCACGAGGACGTGCCGGACAACGTGGCCGCCCACCTGGTGCAGGAGGTCGGCGACGTCGACGCCGCCCTGGCCGCGGCCCCGCACGTGCTCGAGCTCGACCTCGACGTCTCCCGCAGCGCCTGCATGCCCCTTGAGGGCAAGGGGGTCCTGGCGCGCTGGGACGCCGAGGAGGGCAGCCTGCGCCTGTGGTCCTCCACCCAGACCTCCACCGGGGTGCGGGCCGCGGTGGCCGCCAAGCTCGGGCTGCCGCTGGCCAAGGTGCACTGCACCGCTCCCGACGTCGGCGGCGGGTTCGGGGTGAAGATCGTGCACCCGTGGCCCGAGGAGGTGCTGGTGCCGTGGGCAGCCAAGGAGCTCGGCCGGGACGTGAAGTGGGTCGAGGACCGGCGCGAGCACTTCGTGTCCTCCGCGCACGAGCGCCAGCAGCTGCAGAAGGTCACCGTCGGCTTCGACAACGAGGGCCACCTGCTCGCGCTGGACGTGAGGCTGTGGCACGACAACGGCGCCTACGTGCCCTACGGGATCATCGTGCCGATCATCACCAGCACCCAGCTGCTCGGCCCCTACAAGCCCGGCGCCTACCGCTGCGAGTTCTGGTCGCTCTACACCAACACCGTCATCGTCACCCCCTACCGCGGGGCCGGCCGCCCGCAAGGGGTGTTCGCGATGGAACGCACGATGGATGCCATCGCCGACGAGCTGGGCCTTGACCGCGCCGAGGTGCGCGCGCGCAACTTCATCCAACCCGACGAGATGCCCTACGACCACGGGCTGGTCTTCCAGGACGGCCGACCGCTGGTCTACGACTCCGGCGACTACCCGCAGGCGCTGGAGAAGCTGAAGGCGCTGGTCGGGTGGGACGAGTTCGAGTCCTACCGTGCGTCGGCGCGGGCCGAGGGGCGGCGGGTTGGGATCGGCGTGGCCTGCTACGTCGAGGGGACCGGCGTGGGTCCCTATGAGGGCGGGCACGTGCAGGTGGAGACCTCGGGCCGGGTGAACGTCGCCACCGGGCTCACCACCCAGGGGCAGGGGCACCAGACGGCCTTCGCGCAGATCGTGGCCGACGAGCTCGGCGTCCGGCTGGAGGACGTCCACGTCACCACCGGGGACACCCGCCGATTCGGCTACGCCGTCGGCACCTTCGCCTCCCGTGCGGCGGTGATGAGCGGGAACGCCATCGCGCTGGCCGCGCGCAAGGTGCGGGAGAAGGCGCTGCGGATCGCCGGCGAGGCGCTGGAGGCCGACCCGCGCGACCTGGAGATCGTCGACGGCGTGGTGCGGGTCGTCGGCGCGCCGGACGCGCAGATCCCGCTGGCCGCGGTGGCGGTGCTGTCCAACCCGCTGCGCTACGCCTTCGACGAGACCGCCGCCGCGGCCACCCAGTTCGCCGTAGGTGGGCACGTCGATCGGCCGCCGGTGGCCGACGAGGACGAGCCGGGCCTGGAGGGCACCGACTACTACTCGCCGCTGCGCTCCACCTTCGCCAGCGGCATGCACGCCGCCGTCGTGGAGACCGACCCGGTCACCGCTGAGATCCGGGTGCTGCGCTACTGCGTCGTGCACGACTGCGGGAAGCTGCTCAACCCGATGATCGTCGAGGGGCAGGTGCACGGCGGGGTCGGGCAGGGCGTGGGCGGCGCGCTCTACGAGCGGATGGCCTACGACGAGAACGGCCAGCTGCTCAACGCCTCGTTCATGGACTTCCTCATGCCCTACGCCACCGAGGTCCCCACCATCGAGGTGGACCACCTCGAGACGCCGTCGCCGCTCAACCCCCTGGGCATCAAGGGCGCCGGCGAGGCGGGGGTCATCCCGTCCGCGGCCGTGTTCGCCGCGGCCGTGGAGGACGCGGAGGGCTTCCGGATCGACCGGATGCCGATCTCCCCGAGCGAGCTGTTCCACCTGCGCCAGGCGCACGCGGCCGGCCAGGTGCCCGCGCTGCGGCGGTCGCCATCACTCGCAGCGCAAGAGAGGACGTCGTCCCGATGAAGGTGTCCGGCACCGCCCGGCTGGCCGCCCCGGTGGACCGGGTGTGGGCCGCGCTCAACGACCCTGCCGTGCTGGTGCGCACCATCCCTGGCTGTGAGCAGCTCGAGCAGGTCGGCCCGGACAGCTACCGGATGACCGTGACCGCCGGCATCGCCTCGATCAAAGGCACCTACCTCGGTGACGTGGTGCTCACCGAGCAGCAGCCGCCGTCGTCGTTCCTGCTGCGGGCCAGCGGTTCCGGTGCGCCGGGCACGGTCAGCGCCGTCGTCCGGGTGCAGCTGGTCCCCGACGGCGAGGCCGGCGTCACCCTGCTGCGCTACGACGCCGACGCCGTCGTCGGGGGCCCGGTCGGCGGGGTCGGTCAACGGGTGCTCGCCGGCGTGGCCAAGAAGACCGCGGCCGACTTCTTCAAGGCGGTCGACGACGTCCTGGCCGGCCGGGCGCCGGAGGCGATCCCGGTCGCGGTGCCGGCTGCTGTCCCGGCCCGCGAGGGGGAGCCGGTGCCGGCCGTGTTCCGCGCGCCGGCACCGGCAGCCGCCGGCGGTCTGACCGGCGACCGGTTCGTGCAGGGGGCGGTGTTCGGCGCGAGCGTGGCGCTGCTCGGCGCGCTGGTGGGCGGCTTCGTCGCGCGCCGCCGCGGCTGACCCCACTACGGCTCGTCGCCCGTGCGACCTCGAGGGTCGAGGAGTCCCGTCACCCGTGCGGTTCGGCCTGCACGTCGACGACCACCCGGGTGGGGTTCTTCAGGGTGAAGACCCGGAACGGCACCTGGTGGTCGACGCCGATGGCAGCGCTCAGGACCGCCTCGAAGTCGCCGACCAGGCGGACCTCCATCACCGAGGGCAGGTCCGGCAGCATCCGGCGCGGTCCGGTGTAGCTGCTCGGTGTGGCCCCCTCCACGGTCTGGAAGGTGGTGTCGGTGGTCTCGCCGCGCAAGGTGACGAGGATGCGCGCGTCCCCCTGGAGCCCCACCGCCCGACCGGAGGGGTCCTCGAGCACCTCGCGGACGTAGGCGACCCGGTAGCCGGGGACCGCTCCGTCGAGCTCGAACACCACCCGGTCGTATCCCTGGTGATGGGCCACCCGCATACCGGCCAGCAGCGAGGCCGGAGTGGGCATCCCGGGTCGGACGACCGGCCCGAGCGTGCCGACGAAGGCCGGCGTCGGCTCGGCGGCCGTTGACGCCGGAGGCGTCAGGGTCGGCGATGGGACCGACGACGGGGCGGGCGAGGTGGCGGTCGGCGACGACGTCGGCAGGGGGCTGCTGCTGGCCACCGGGCCCGAGCTCCCACCGCCGCACGCGGTCATGGCCAGGGCGGCGGCGCAGGCAGCCGCGAGAAGAGCAGCAGGACGACGACGAGGCGTGGTGCTCACGCCTTCATGGGACACCCGAAGAGCCTCGCTGAGACGGGACCTTCGGTTCCTCGTTGGAAGCGAGCAGAGCGTCAGCACGTGCCGCCCGGGCCGTCGCTGTGGCTCGCACGTTGCAGCAGAGCGTCGCCCCTAGTCAGAACGGGCATTCCTCGTCCTGGCCCGAGCCACCCCACTCGCTGGCCGTGTCGCCTGGTGCGTCGAGGGTGTCCTGTTCGGTGAGGGGTGGGTCGGTCAGGGGGTAAGTGTGTCCGCTGGGCATGCGCAGGACGCGGCGGGTCTCGCCGTGCTCGTCCCGTTCGCTGTCGATGCTGGTGATGCCCATGGTCTTGAGGATGTGGCAGAACCGGCAGCGGGGCGGGAGGTTGTCGGCGGCGGTGGGGCCGCCGTCGGCGTGGGCTT
>JBQCHF010000131.1:0-3082 GCA_051954955.1 Motilibacteraceae bacterium | reverse complement strand
AACAGCCGCTGTGCCGGGCCGCCCGGCCATGTTGTGCGGCGCTCAGTAGAACCGGTCGCAGGAGCCCAAGTGGAGTGGGCCGTGATCCGCAGGGGCGGGCACGGCCAAGGAGGGTGGTACCGCGGAGCCGCCGCCGGCGGCCTTCGTCCCTCCGGCGATGAGTGCGGGCGGCCGACGGCCGCGCGACGACCCGCAGGAGGGGCACCCGATCATGCCGCACCCCGACAACACCCGCCACTTCCCGGCGCTGCCCGCGGCGATCGACCTGCCCGCCATGGAGCACGAGATGCTCAGGCGCTGGCAGGACGGCAAGGTGTTCGAGCGCTCCCTGGAGCAGACGGCCACGGGGCCGCTGTGGACGTTCTACGAGGGGCCGCCAACCGCCAACGGCACGCCGGGCGTGCACCACATCGAGGCCCGCGTCTTCAAGGACCTCTTTCCCCGGTTCAAGACCATGCAGGGCTTTCACGTACCGCGGCAGGGCGGCTGGGACTGCCACGGCCTGCCGGTCGAGGTGGCGGTCGAAAAGGAACTCGGGCTGTCGGGCAAGAAGGACATCGAAGCCTACGGGATAGCCGCCTTCAACGAGCGCTGCCGTGAATCTGTGCTCCGTCACGTCGATGCGTTCGAGGAGCTCACCGACCGGCTCGGCTACTGGATCGACCTGTCCCGGGCCTACCGGACCATGGACCCGGACTACATCGAATCCGTTTGGTGGTCGCTCAAGGTCATCTTCGACAGGGGCCTGCTGGTCAAGGACTTCCGGATCAGCCCGTACTGCCCGCGTTGCGAGACGCCGCTCTCCGACCACGAGATGGGCCAGCCCGACGTGTACCGGGAGGTCACCGAACCCGCGATCACCGTTCGTTTCCCGCTGCGCACCCTGCCGGACGGCAGGAGCCCGGCGCTGGCCGGCGCCGACCTGCTGGTCTGGACGACGACGCCGTGGACGCTGGTGTCCAACACGGCGGTCGCCGTGCACCCCGGCGAGAGCTACGCGGTCGCACGCAAGACCGGCGGCGACGATTCGGTCGTGGTTGCCGAGCAGCTCGTGCCCCGCGTGCTCGGTGAGGGCTGGGAGATCGTCGCCCGGATGCCCGGCGCGGACCTGGTCGGGGCGACCTATCTGCCCCCGTTCAGCCTGGTGGACGTCCCGGGCGCGCACCGGGTGGTGCCCGGCTCGTTCGTGACCACCGTGGACGGCACCGGCCTGGTGCACCTAGCGCCCGCGTTCGGCGCGGACGACATGGAGACCGGGCGGGCGCACGGACTGCCCGTGGTCAATCCCGTCCGGCCGGACGGCCGGTTCGAGGACTCGGTGCCGATGGTCGGCGGGATGTTCTTCAAGGACGCCGACAGGCCGCTGGTCAGGGATCTCTCCGACCGGGGGCTGCTGTTCCGGTCGGAGCCTCACCAGCACAGCTACCCGCACTGCTGGCGGTGCCACACGCCGCTGCTCTACTACGCGCTGCCGTCCTGGTTCATCCGCACCACCCAGATCAAGGACCAGCTGCTCGCCGAGAACGAGCGGACCAACTGGCAGCCGCCGACCATCAAGTACGGCCGTTACGGCGAGTGGCTGCGGAACAACGTGGACTGGGCGTTGTCCCGTACCAGGTACTGGGGCACCCCGCTGCCGATCTGGGAATGCGGGGAGAACCACCTGACCTGCGTCAGTTCGCTTGCTGAGCTCAGCGAACTGGCCGGCACCGACCTGTCCGGCCTGGACCCGCACCGGCCTTACGTGGACGAGGTCGTGATCAGCTGCCGCGAGTGCGGGGGCCAGGCGCACCGGGTGCCGGAGGTGATCGACGCCTGGTATGACTCGGGGTCGATGCCGTTCGCGCGGCTGGGCGCCCCCTTCCACAACGCCGAGGAGTTCGAGCAGGCCTACCCGGCGCAGTTCATTTGTGAGGCGATCGACCAGACCCGTGGCTGGTTCTATTCCCTGATGGCGGTCGGCACCCTGGTCTTCGGCAGGTCCTCGTACGAGAACGTGGTCTGCCTTGGCCTGGTGGTGGACGAGCGCGGCCGGAAGATGAGCAAGCACCTGGGCAACGTGCTTGAGCCGATGCCGCTGATGGAAGGGCGCGGCGCGGACGCCGTCCGCTGGTTCTTCGCGGCCAGCGGCTCGCCGTGGGTCACCCGGAGGGTCGGCACCGGTGCGCTCGACGAGGTCGTCCGCAAGGTGCTGCTCACCTACTGGAACACCGTTTCCTTTCTGGTCCTCTACGCCAACGCGGCAGCCGCCAACGGGCTTGCGTGGGCGCCTGCCATGGCAGCCGATGCGCCCGAGCCGGCGGACCGGCCACTGCTCGACCGGTGGGCGCTCAGCGAGCTGCACTCGGTGACGGCCGACGTCACCGACGCCATGGAGGGATTCGACACAGCCGCGGCCGGGCGCCGGCTCGCTGCCTTCATCGACGACCTGTCGAACTGGTACGTGCGCCGCTCCCGGCGCCGGTTCTGGGACGGGCCGCGAACACCTGACGGCGCGGCGGCCTTCGCGACGCTGTACGAGTGCGCGAGGACACTGACCCAGCTGATGGCGCCGATCGTGCCGTTCATCAGCGACTACGTCTGGAGCGCGCTGCGGACCGCAGAAGACCCGGATTCGGTGCACCTGACCAGCTGGCCGGCCACCGACCAGGGCCTGGTCGACGAGCGGCTGTCCCTGCACATGCGCCTCGTCCGGCGGCTGGTCGAGCTGGGCCGGTCGGCCCGCGCGGCCGCCTCGATCCAGATCCGCCAGCCGCTGGCCCGCGCGCTGGTGGGCGCGCCGGGATTCGCGGATCTCGCGCCGGAACTGCGGGATCAGATCGCGACCGAGCTCAACGTGCGCTCGCTGGAGGGCGTGAGCACGGTCGGCGAGGATCTGGTCGACCACGTGGTGAAGCCGAACTTCCGGTCGCTGGGCCGCAGGTTCGGCAAGGCCACCCCGGCCGTCGCGGCGGCGATCACCGCGGCCGACGCGGCCAGCCTCGCGGCTGAGATGCGCACGGCGGGCGAGACGTCGGTCGTGGTGGACGGGGAACGGGTGCCGCTCGGGGCCGACGACGTGATCATCACCCAGACTCCGCGG
>JBQCHF010000130.1:0-7599 GCA_051954955.1 Motilibacteraceae bacterium | reverse complement strand
TGGGCCTTCTCGTTGAGCAGGGTCTTTTCCTTGTCCCGCAGCGCGGCGGCCTTCTCGAAGTCCTGCGCGTCGATCGCGGACTCCTTGTCCCGGCGGACGTCGGCGATCCGATCGTCGAACTCCCGCAGGTCCGGCGGCGCGGTCATGCGGCGGATGCGCCTGCGCGAGCCGGCCTCGTCGATGAGGTCGATCGCCTTGTCCGGCAGGAACCGGTCGGAGATGTAGCGGTCGGCGAGGGTGGCCGCGGCCACCAGCGCCGAGTCGGTGATCGAGACCCGGTGGTGCGCCTCGTAGCGGTCGCGCAGCCCCTTGAGGATCTCGATGGTGTGCGCCAGCGAGGGCTCGGCGACCTGGATCGGCTGGAAGCGGCGCTCGAGCGCGGCGTCCTTCTCCAGGTGCTTGCGGTACTCGTCCAGCGTGGTGGCGCCGATCGTCTGCAGCTCGCCGCGGGCCAGCATCGGCTTGAGGATGCTGGCGGCGTCGATCGCGCCCTCGGCCGCACCCGCGCCGACGAGGGTGTGCAGCTCGTCGATGAACAGGATGATGTCGCCGCGGGTGCGGATCTCCTTGAGCACCTTCTTCAGGCGCTCCTCGAAGTCGCCGCGGTAGCGGCTGCCGGCCACCAGCGCGCCGAGGTCGAGGGTGTAGAGCTGCTTGTCCTTGAGCGTCTCGGGCACTTCGCCCTTGACGATCGCCTGGGCCAGCCCCTCGACGACGGCGGTCTTGCCGACGCCGGGCTCGCCGATCAGCACCGGGTTGTTCTTGGTGCGGCGGGACAGCACCTGCATGACCCGCTCGATCTCCTTCTCGCGCCCGATGACCGGGTCGAGCTTGCCCTCGCGTGCGGCCTGCGTGAGGTTGCGGCCGAACTGATCGAGGACGAGGGAGGTGGACGGGGTGCCCTCGGCCGGACCGCCGGCGGTGGCGGTCTCCTTGCCCTGGTAGCCCGAGAGCAGCTGGATGACCTGCTGGCGGACCCGGTTGAGGTCCGCACCCAGCTTGACCAGCACCTGGGCCGCCACGCCCTCGCCCTCGCGGATGAGGCCGAGCAGGATGTGCTCGGTGCCGATGTAGTTGTGGCCGAGCTGCAGCGCCTCGCGCAGGGACAGCTCGAGGACCTTCTTGGCCCGGGGGGTGAAGGGGATGTGGCCGGAGGGAGCCTGCTGGCCCTGGCCGATGATCTCCTCGACCTGGGACCGGACGGCCTCCAGCGAGATGCCGAGGCTCTCGAGCGCCTTGGCGGCGACGCCCTCCCCCTCGTGGATCAGCCCGAGCAGGATGTGCTCGGTGCCGATGTAGTTGTGGTTGAGCATCCGGGCCTCTTCTTGGGCCAGGACGACAACCCGCCGCGCGCGGTCGGTGAACCTCTCGAACATGTCGCTCCTCACAGAGCGGTCGGGCAGGAAGACGGTCCGTTCCCTGTCCTTCCGCATGCTAGTCCCGGACGCCGGGACCGCTCACGTCGTCGCCAGTCCGGTCCCTCGTTGGATCAAGCTGGTTGGATCAAGCTGGGTGGATCAAGCTCGGTGGATCAAGCTCGGTGGCTCTACCGCTCTCGTTCCCCCGCGGGTGGGTCGTGTAGACCCGATCGACGACGTGGGGCACAACTGAAGGGACCTGCGGCGGTGTTCCGCCCGAGCGCCGCGACCTCTACGCCCCCAGCGAACGGCCGGTGACGCTGAGTGGGCGCGAGCGCGCGGGGTGCCCGGATCGGCGTCAGGATGCGGTCATGAGCGACGTGACCGCCTCCTCCCCCCACGCCGGACCGCAGCCTGCCCGGCCGGTCCCGCATCTCGCCGTCGTGGGCGCTGGCCACGGGATGGGCCTGGCGGTGGCCCGGCGCTTCGCCCGCGAGGGCTGGGCGGTCAGCCTGCTCGCCCGCGGCGCCGACCGGCTGCAGGGCGAGGCGGCGACCCTGGTGCGCGAGCACGGCGCGGCGCTGGCCGGGGCGGTGGCCGCCGACGCCGGCGACGAGGCCTCCCTGCGGGCCGGGCTGCGGCAGGCGGTGGCCGAGCGGGGACCGGTGGAGGCCCTGGTCGTCAACCAGTCGGTCTTCGTGGACGGTGCGCTCGACGCCGTCGACGTCGGGGCTCTGCGCCGCGCGCTGGAGGTCGGCGCCACCTCGTTCGTGGTGGCGCTGCAGGAGGTGGCGCCGGCCATGCGGGCGGCCGGGCACGGCACCGTGCTCGCCACCGGCGGCGGCGTGGTCTTCGCCCCGCACGCGGGCTGGGGGGTGCTGGGCGCTCAGAAAGCGGCGCTGCGGGCGCTCGTGCAGGCCGCCGCCCTGGAGCTCGCGCCGGCCGGGGTGCACGTGGGGACGGTGACCATCAGCGGGATGGTCGGCTCGCCCGGATTCGAGGCCGACGTCATCGCCGAGCACTACTGGCGGCTGCACCGCCAGGGCGCGTCCCCGGACCGCCCCGGCTGGGAGACCGAGGTCGTGCACGGGGGGTGAGCGCCGGGCACGGAGACGGCTAGCTGGCTGAAGGGCACCTTCCTTCCATAGGTTCGAAGCAAGGTGCCCTTCACCCCATGAGCTCAGTGCGCGGCGTCGTAGGCCTCGAGCACCTTGGCCGAGATGCGGCCGCGCTCGCTCACCTCGTAGCCGTTCTCCTTGGCCCAGGCGCGGATGGCGGAGGTGTCCCGGCCGCCGTCCGCGCTGGGGGTCGCGGCCTTGCGGGCGCGACCGCCGCCGGCCGCGCGAGAGGCCGCCGCCCGGCCGCCGACCCGCCGCGCCACGCCGACGTACTGCGCCAGCGTCTCGCGCATCGCCTCGGCGTTGGGGGTGGACAGGTCGATCTCGTAGGCCACGCCGTCGAGGGAGAAGCTCACCGTCTCGTCGGCCTCGCCGCCGTCGATGTCGTCGACGAGCATGACCTGCACCTTCTGTGCCACGGGCTTTCCTTTCACTGTCAAAGATTGCAGCGAGGAACGATTTCAGCCTCGAATGCAATGGAGTGGGAGCCACATACAAGCACACCGAATGAGACTCCGTCCAAAAGCTGCCCGCAACTGGCGCCGATTTCACGGAAGGCGCTGCGGGAGAGACGGAGAAGAGGCGCTGAAGGCGCCGCCGCGGCCTATCGGGCGAAGGACGCGCGCACCTCCCCGCACCAGCGGATGACGGGAAAGGGCGTCAGAAGATAGGAAAGCGCAATCAGCGCTTCGGCGACCGGCTGCGCTCGCGCGCGGACGCTCCGCGCTTGCGCGAACCGTCGGTGGCACGGAAGGCGGTGACCGCCACCGCGATGAAGATGACGCACATGACGAGCGGCGGAATGAGGGCCGAGAGGATGTCCATTGCTCTCCTACTCGCGCTTGAGCAGCGGGAACGCGATGGTCTCGCGGATCCCGGTGCCGGTGAGCAGCATGATCAGGCGGTCGACGCCCATGCCGAGCCCGCCCATGGGCGGTGCGCCGTGCTCGAGGGCGCGCAGGAAGTCCTCGTCGAGCTGCATGGCCTCCGGGTCGCCGCCGGCCGCCAGCAGGGACTGCTCCACCAGCCGCCGGCGCTGCTCGACCGGGTCGACCAGCTCGGAGTAGGCCGGGGCCAGCTCGACGCCGGCCACGACCAGGTCCCAGGCCTCGACCAGCCCGGGCACCGAGCGGTGCGGGCGGGCCAGCGGGCGCACCGAGGCCGGGTAGTCCTTGACGAAGGTCGGCTGCAGCAGGGTGTGCTCGACGAGCTTCTCGAACAGCTCCAGGACGATCTCGCCCGGGCCCCAGTGCGGCTGCAGCTCCACGTGCACGCGGGCGGCGATGCGGCGCAGCGCGGCCTCGTCGGTCTCGACGTCGACCGCCTCGCCGACCGCCTCGGACACCAGCTCGTGCACGCCGGCGTGCCGCCAGGGCTGCTCGAGGTCGATCTCCCCGCCGTGACCGTCCGGCACCACCGTGCGCCCGAGGGCGCGTGCCGCCTCCAGGACGAGGTCGCGGGTGAGCTCGGCCATCGTGTCGTAGTCGCCGTAGGCCTCGTAGGCCTCCAGCATCGTGAACTCGGGGCTGTGGGTGGAGTCGACGCCCTCGTTGCGGAAGTTGCGCCCGATCTCGTAGACGCGCTCGATGCCGCCGACGACGAGCCGCTTGAGGTAGAGCTCGATCGCGATCCGCAGGTACATCTCCTGGTCGAAGGCGTTGAGGTGGGTCCGGAAGGGACGGGCGGCGGCACCGCCGTGCAGCGGCTGCAGCAGCGGGGTCTCGGTCTCGAGGAAGTCGCGTCGGTCCAGCGTGGCGCGCAGCGAGCGCAGCACGGTGGCCCGGGCGCGGACCATGTCTCGGCTGGAGGCGTTGACGATGAGGTCGACGTAGCGCTGGCGGACACGTGCCTCGGGGTCGGTGAGGCCGTGGTGCTTGTCCGGCAGGGGACGCAGCGCCTTGCTGGTGATGGCGAAGCTGTCGGCCAGGACGGAGAGTTCCCCGCGGCGGGAGGTGATGACCTCGCCCTCGACGCCCACGTGGTCGCCGAGGTCGACGTCCTGCTTCCACGTCTCGAGCGCCTCGGCGCCCGCGGTGTCCAGGCTGAGCATGACCTGCAGGTCGCCGGTGCCGTCGCGCAGCGTGGCGAAGGTGAGCTTGCCGCCGACCCGGTTGAGCACGACCCGGCCGGTGATGCCCACCCGCTCGCCGGTGCGGGCGTCGGCCTCGAGCCCGGTGTGCTTGGCCCGCAGGTCGCTGATCGTGGTGGTGCGCGCGAACCCGACCGGATAGGGGTCGACGCCCTTCTCCCGGAGCCGGTCGAGCTTCTCCCGCCGGACGCGCATCTGCTCGGGCAGGTCGTCGACCGGCACGTCCAGCGCAGGGGGGCGGGGGCTCTCGCTCACAGCACCCAAGGCTACGGGACGCCCGCTGCTCGCCTCGCGGCGGTTTCGCCCCGGCCCCTCGACGCGGAGGGGGGCGACCGCGACGGCCTCGCGGCCCTGCTCCGCCCGGTCGTCCTCGAGCCGGGTCCACCCGCCCTCCCCGCGACCGCGTCGGAACAGGGTGCCCGGGCTCGGCGTGGTGAGGAACCCCTCGGCCGCGCCGGCCGCGACCGCGACGCGGGCCAGGTCGCCGCTGCGGGCGAAGCAGATGAACCGTGGTTCCCAGGCCGGGCGGAACTTGGCGTTGGCGCGGTAGAGCTGCTCGATCTGCCACCAGCGCGAGGCCAGCAGCAGGGTGCTGCGGGTGAGCCGGAGCACCGGTCCGGCGCCCACCCGCCCGCCGCGCTCCAAGGTGCCGCGGAACATCGCGAAGTTGAGCGAGACGCGGGTGATGCCCAGGCACGGCGCGGCGGCCATCAGGTCGGCCACCATCAGCTCGACCAGCCCGTTGTCGCCGCTGCGGTCGCGGCGCATGAGGTCCAGGGACAGCCCGTCCGGCCCCCAGGGCACGAAGGACAGCAGGGCGCGCAGGGTGCCCTCCGCGTCGCGGCACTCGACCAGCACGCACTCGCCGTCGGCCGCGTCGCCGAGGCGGCCCAGAGCCATCGAGAAGCCGCGCTCGGTCTCGGTGTCGCGCCAGGAGTCGGCGGCGGCCACGACCTCGGCCATGCCCTCGACGCCGAGCTCGCGGTGACGGCGGACGGTGCAGGAGTAGCCGGCGCGGCGCACCCGCTGCACCGCCTGACGGACCACCCGCATCGGCCGCCCCTCGAGGTTCCAGTCCTCGACGTCGACGACGGCCTCGTCGCCGAGCTCGAGCGCGGACAGGCCGGCCCGGACGTAGGCCTCCGCACCCTCCTCGCTCGCGCCGAGGACGGCGGGCGCCCAGGCCCGCAGGTGGGCCTCGGCGAGCCATGCCTCGATCGCCCGCGGCCAGGCCTCCGGGTCGCCGAGCGGGTCGCCGCTGGCCAGGCTCACCCCGGCCACCACCCGGTGGCTGACGGCGGCCTTGCCGGACGGTGACCAGGTGATCGCCTTGTCCCGGCGGGTGGCGAAGTAGCCCAGCGAGTCGCGCCTCCCGGACCGGGCCAGCAGGGCGCGCAGCCGGACCTCGTCGTCCTCGCTCAGGCGGCGGGCCGACTCGGGCGGGCGCAGCAGCACCCAGGTGGTGGTGAACACGACGGCGGCGCCCAGGACGCCGAGGACCAGGTGCACCCAGTGCGGCACCAGCACGGCCGGCTCGACGTCGGTGGTGCCCAGGCTGTGCAGCACGCTGTCCCACGCGTAGTCCAGGGCGCTGCGCTTGGTGCCGGTGTGCGTGGCCGCGATGAGCGCCACCGCGACCGCGGCGTAGGCCGCGAAGAGCACCCCGCCCACGAGCAGGGCCCGGCGGCCGCGGCCGGGGGCGCCGAGCGCGGTGAACTGGCGCCGAGCCAGGAAGGCGCCGGTGAGCAGCAGCGCACCGATCACCACCCCGGTGATCACGGCCGGGTCCGGGCCTCCGACGACGAGCAGCCGGAGGCGGTCGAGCTCGTCCAGCCCGAGCACCACGGTGACCAGCAGCCACCACGCCTTGCGCTTGCGCCGGGCCAGCGAGGCTCCGACGACGAGCAGGAACGCGCCGTAGGCCAGGTAGGGAACGATGCCGACGACCAGGACGCTGACCAGGTCCTCGGACCGGGCGAAGTAGTCGCGCCACTCCGGCACCAGCGACGCGACGACGCTCACCAGGCCGGCGAGCCGCAGCAGCAGGGCGTAGAACCCGGGCAGCCGGCGGATCCAGGCAGCGGCGTGACCGGCCTGCGCGGGCGGGGCGGCCACAGCGGTGCTCACCCCTCCATGGTGCTCGATGGATGGCCCTGCCCGCCGCTCCGGGATGCGCCTATGGGGGTGCGCTGCCACGATCTTTCCCTGCCGCTTGTGCGGATGTGCACGATGCGGCCACCAGGGACCGCCAGGCGGGACGCGGCTGCGGGAGCGGAGGTGCGGTGGGGGACGTCACCGTGACGCGCGTCGGCACCCAGGCGGTCGTGCGGCTGTTCGGCGAGGTCGACCTGGTGCTCGAGCCGCGCCTGGCGCTAGCCAGGGACGAGGTGGCCGCCATGCGCTGCTCCCGGGTGGCGGTCGACCTCGACGCCGTCACCTTCATCGACTCGGTGGGCGCCGCGTTCCTCGTCGGCCTCGCCCAGGACTGCACCGACCGTGCCCTGGCGATCCGGTTCGTCGACGTCCCGCCGGTGGTGCGCCGGCTGCTCGAGGTGACCGGTGAGGGCGCGGTGCTGCGATCGCGGAAGGTCGCGCCCGCGTAGGGCAGCCTCGTCGAGCGAACTGGAGCGAGGTCAGAACGGCGGGGGTTCGTCGGGGTCGCCGGGCGTGCCCCAGCCCTTGCCGATCTCGGGCAGGAGTCGGTGGGGTTCTCGCCGGTACTCGTGCCCAGAATGGGTGATCGTCCGGTGGCTGCCGTCGTCGTCCCTGACGACGTCGAGGTGCCGGTGCGTCTTGAGCTGGTGGGTGGTCTTGCACTCGGGGTGCATGTTGTCCTCGCTGGTCGGCCCGCCCGCCGGCTTCGACGTCGGGTCTCGCGGGTCGGGCGGGGGTCTCCATTCGTCGAGGTGGTCGTCCTCGGCCCACTCGACGGGTGCGTCGCACCACGGTGAGACGCAGGTGGGTTTGGTGGCGATCAGCCAGTCGCGGATCGCGGCGGTCGGCTTGTACCGCTGCACGCTCAGGGGCTGCCCCG
>JBQCHF010000129.1:0-51358 GCA_051954955.1 Motilibacteraceae bacterium | reverse complement strand
CCCCGGCGCGGGGGGGCGCCCCCCCCCCCCCCCCCCCCCCCCCGCCCCCCCGCGGGCCCGCGCGGCGGGGGGGTGGGCGGCGGCGGCCCCCCCCCCCCACGCCGATGAGGCCATGCGCACTTCGGTCTCAGCCTCGGCAGCGCTCTCCTACCAGGCGTAGGCCTCCGGGGCCGGACCGCCGGGGCCGGGGAAGAGGGTGTCGAGCTCCTCGAGGACCTCGTCGGACAGCTCGAGCTCCAGCGCGCGCAGCGAGCCGTCGAGCTGCTCGATGGTGCGCGGGCCGATGATCGGGCCGGTGACGCCGGGGCGGGAGAGCAGCCAGGCCAGGCCGACGTCGGCGGGCTGCTCGCCGATCCGCTCGCACAGGTCCTCGTAGCCCTTGATGGCCTTGCGGTTCTTCTTCAGCGCCTCCTTGGCCCGGCCCTCGGTGCGGCGCTTGCCGGCGCGCTCCTTGGCCAGCACCCCGCCGAGCAGGCCGCCGTGCAGCGGCGACCACGGGATGACGCCGAGGCCGTAGTCCTGCGCGGCCGGGATGACCTCGAGCTCGATGTCGCGGGTGAGCAGGTTGTAGATGGACTGCTCGGAGACCAGGCCGAGGAAGTGTCGGGCCTTGGCCGCCTCCTGGGCCTTGGCGATGTGCCAGCCGGCGAAGTTGGACGAGCCGGCGTAGAGGATCTTGCCCTGGGCGCGCAGGGTCTCGAACGCCTCCCAGATCTCGTCCCACGGCGTGGACCGGTCGACGTGGTGCATCTGGTAGAGGTCGATGTAGTCGGTCTGCAGCCGGCGCAGCGAGGCGTCGCAGGCCAGACGGATGTTGCGCGCGGACAGGTAGGTGTCGTTGGGCCAGTCGCTCATCGAGCCGAACAGCTTGGTGGCGATGACGACCTTCTCCCGCCGGCCCTCGCCCTGGGCGAACCAGCGGCCGATGATCTGCTCGGTCCAGCCCTCGCCCTTGCGCCAGCCGTAGACGTTGGCGGTGTCGAAGAAGTTGATGCCGTGCTCGAGCGCCCGGTCCATGATCGCGAAGGAGTCCTCCTCCGACGTCTGCGGGCCGAAGTTCATCGTGCCGAGCACGAGGCGGGACACGGACAGGCCGCTGCGGCCGAGGTGGGTGTACTCCATGGTCGCCGTCCTACCGGTCGCGACCCTCGCGGGCAAGCGCAGGGCCTGCGTTTCCCCGCCTACGCTGTCCCGGTGAACGTGCCCGCCCCCTCCGCGCTGCGACCCGCCGCCCGTGCCAGTGCCGTCGTCTTCACCGCCAACGGCGCACTGATGGCCTCGTGGGTGGCGCGGATCCCGGCGGCCAAGGCGCACCTCGGCGCCAGCGCCGGCGGCCTGGGCACCGCCCTTCTGTGCGCGGGCATCGGTTCGGTGATGGCGATGCCGTTCTCCGGCCGGCTCGTGGCCCGGCACGGCAGCCGCCCGGTGATCGCGGCGTGCGCCGTCGTCGGCGCGGTCGCCTACTCCTCGCTGGGCCTCGCCGGCAGCCTGGTGGCGCTGGGCGCGGTGCTGTTCGTCATCGGCGCCTGCGTCGGGGTCTGGGACGTCGCGATGAACGTGCAGGCCCACCACGTCGAGGTCGCCACCGGCCGGCCGATCATGCCGCTGTTCCACGCCGGGTGGAGCGCCGGCGGGATCGTCGGGGCCGGGCTCGGCGCCCTGGCGGCCTACGTCGGCCTGGGCATCGGCACGCACCTGGTCATCGCCTCGGTGATCGCGCTGGTGGCGGTGTTCGCCGCGCTGCCCTCCTACCTTCCGGACGCCGGCGACACGGACGAGGGAGGGGCGGAGGCGCGGCACGGCGGGCTGGCGCTGCTGCGTGACCGGCGGCTGCTGCTGATCGGCGCGATGGGGCTGTCCGCGGCGTGCGCGGAGGGCGCGGCCAGCGACTGGTCCGCGCTGATGGTGGTCAACGTGCACGAGGCCAGCCAGGCCCAGGGGGCGATCGGCTTCGGCGTGTTCGCCGCCGCGATGGCGCTCGGCCGCGCCGGTGGCACCTGGGCGGTCGAGCGCTTCGGCCGGGTGGGCGTGCTGCGCTGGGGCGGGGTGCTGGCGGCTGTGGGCGTCGTCGTGGCGGTCGCGTCCCCGGTGCTCGGGCTTGCCTACCTCGGGATCCTCCTGTGGGGGCTGGGTCTGTCCGGTGGCTTCCCGCTGGCCATGAGCGCGGCGGGTGAGACCCCCGGGCGCGGCCCCGAGGCCATCGCGGTGGTCTCGCTGCTGGCCTACGGCGGCTTCCTGATCGGCCCACCGCTCATCGGGCACCTGGCCGACGTCACCGGCCTGGGCCGCGCACTGTGGGTGGTCGTGGCGCTCGGGGCCACCATGGCCATCACCGCAGGCGCTGCCCGCACGCCCGCGGCCCGTCCGGTCGCCCAGGAGGCGTGAGCGGTGCCGCTGCAGGACCTGCACGACGCGCTGGCCGCCCTGCGCCCGCTGCTGCTCGACCCCGACGGCCTGCACCGCGCCGTCGCCGCCGGGAAGCGGCGCGGCAGCGAGCCGCCCTACCGGAGGGTGGAGCTGCGCCCGGTGCAGCTCAAGGCCGGCCGTCACCTGCAGGTGGTGCGCACCGGCGAGCGCGGCCCGCTCACCAGCAACCACGCCTATGACGCGTCGTTGGGCGACGTCGTCGACGAGCTGCTCGCGCTGCCGGTCGGGAACTGGCACGTGGAGAGCGCGTCGGGCACCGTGCAGCTGCGGGTCACCAAGAAGGGCGAGGCGCAGGTGCACCGCAGCGCCCCGCCTGCCGAGCCGGCCGCGCCGCGCGCCCACGACCGGGAGAAGGCGCGGCTGCTCGACCCCGGCGACCCGCTCTTCGACGTCGTCGGCGGCGGTGCGGACAAGCGGCGCCAGGTCGACGCGTTCCTGCGCACGCTGGACCCGGTGCTCGCGCCCGTGGCCGACCGCAGACCGCTGCGGGTGGTGGACCTCGGCTGCGGCAACGCCTACCTCACCTTCGCCGCCTACCGGTTCCTCACCGCCGAGCGCGGCTTCGACGTCGACCTGGTCGGCGTGGACGTGAAGGCGCAGGCTCGCGAGCGCAACACCGGTTTGGCGGAGCGGCTCGGCTGGCAGGAGCACGTGCGCTTCGTCGAGGGCACCATCGTGGACGCCCCGCTGCCCGGTGCCGACGTGGTGCTGGCTTTGCACGCCTGCGACACCGCCACCGACGACGCCCTGGCCCGCGCGGTGCGGTGGGATGCGCCGGTGGTCGTGGCCGCGCCCTGCTGCCACCACGACGTGCAGCGCCAGCTCGGCGAGCACGGCGCGCCCGAGCCCTATGGTCTTCTGACCCGGCACGGGATCCTTCGCGAGCGGTTCGGCGACGCCCTCACCGATGCTCTGCGCGCCGCACTCCTACGCCTTGTCGAATATCGCGTGGACGTCGTGGAGTTCATCGACTCCAAGCACACGCCCCGCAACGTCGTGCTGCGGGCGGTGCGCACCGGCGCGCCGCCGCGGCCGGAGCAGGTGCGCGAGTACCGCGAGCTGGTGCAGGCGTGGGGCCTGCGACCCCGGCTGGCCGAGCTGCTGGCCGACCGCCTGCCCGGGTGAGTGCGGTGCGTCGGGGCAGGGCTGCTGTGCTGGCGGTGGCGTTGGGGGCGCTGACCGCAGCCCCCGCGGCGGCCGCCGAGCCCGCCCCGCGGGTGGTCCGGCACCTGTCCGACCCGCGGATCGGCGAGTCCAGCTCGCTGGTGCCCAGCGCCGTGCACCCCGGTGTCTGGTGGACGTCCAACGACTCGGGCGGGAACAGCAAGCTCTACGCGGTGGGGAAGGACGGGCGCGCCGTCGCCACCTACACCGTGGGCGGCGCGCCCGAGCGGGACTGGGAGGCGATGGCACCGGCCCACGATGCCGCCGGCAAGCCCGCCTTCGTCGTCGGGGACATCGGCGACAACGGTGCCGAGCGCAGCAACGGGATCCTGCTGCACGTCGTCGCCGAGCCGACCCGGTTGACCGGCGGCACGCTGGACGGCCCGCAGTACCGGCTGCGCTACGAGGACGGTCCCCACGACGCCGAGTCGCTGATCGTCGACGCCCCGCACCACCGCGTCCTGGTCGTGACGAAAGAGCTGCTGGGCGGGGCGTTCTTCGCCGGCCCGTGGCCGCTGCCCGCCGATCGCGCTACGGTGCTGCACCGTGTCGCGGACGCCCCGGCGCTGGCCACCGACGCTGCCCTCCTGCCCGACGGCCGCATCGTCGTCCGCAACTACTACGACGCGTCGGTGTTCTCCTCCGACCTGAGGTTGCTCGGCTCGTTCGCGCTGCCCGAGCAGCCGCAGGGCGAGTCCCTGGCAGTGGCCGCCGACGGCCGCTCGCTGCTCGTCGGCAGCGAGGGTGAGGACAGCGCCGTCTGGCAGGTCCCGCTACCGGCCGCCCTGGCTGTCCGTCCGACGTCGTCGCCGGCCCCTCGGCCCGGCGCCGCCCAGCCCCCGGCCGCCGCCGTCGCCCGCACCCCCCGCGCCCTGGTCGGCGGCGCAGCCGCGCTGGTCGCCCTGCTCTCAGTGGGAGCCCTCGTCGTCACCCGCCGCCGCCGACCCCGTTCGTGATCATGCAATCGGCGTGATCATGAACGTCAAGATCGAACCGACTGCATGATCACGGGAATTGCATGATCACGAGGAAGGGTTCGGGGAGGGGGAGGGTGTGCGGCGGCGGGTCGAGGCGAGCAGCACGGTGGCGGCGGCCGCGAGCAGGGCGGGGACGAGCAGGAAGGCGCGGTGGGTGCCGAGGTGGTCGGCGAGGGCGCCGAGCACGAACGGGCCGAGGCCGATGGCCAGGCCGGCGCCGAGCGAGGCGCGAGAGGTGGCGGCGTCGGGGCGGCCCCCGGAGGCGGCGATGGCGCGGGCGATGCCCAACGGGAACTGCATGGCGATGCCGAGGCCGGTCACGACCAGGCCGGCCAGGGACAGCCAGCCGACGGTGGAGGACCAGAAGACCGCGAACCCGCCGGCGGTGACCAGCAGGGCCGCCAGCAGCAGGCGGTCGGGGGCGATGGCCAGGGCGAGCCGGCTGCCGGTGAACCGGCCGGCAGTCATCCCGGCCACGATCGCGGTGACGCCGGCCGCCGCCGCGCCGGCGCTGAACCCGACCCGGCTGCGCAGCAGGTCCGAGGACCAGATGGTCATCGAGAACTCGACGCTGATGCAGAGGACGAGCACGGTCCAGGCCGCCCAGTAGGGCCGGGGCAAGCGGCCGGCGGGCACGCCGGCGGCCGCGGTGGGCAGCGATGCCGCGGGCACCGATGTGCGGGTGCCGACGGTCAGCACGACCGCGGCCAGCACCACGGTGACCAGCAGCCCGCCGCGCCAGCCGACGACGGTCGCGGTGGCCGCGCCCAGCACCAGCGGGCTGAGGATCCCGGTGGCAGCGGCCAGCGCGTTGGCCTCCCCGATGGCGGCCGGCCCGGCCAGCTCGTGGTGGTCGGTGAGCACGGGGGAGTGCACGTTCACCACCAGCGAGCCGCCGGTGCCGGCGACCAGCGCGCCCATCAGCGTGCCCGGCAGCGCGGGGGAGAGGGTGAACAGCAGCACCCCGGCGCACAGCGCGGCCAGGCCCAGCCGCATCGCCCCGCCGCGGCCCACCCGCGCGATGACCTGCTGCCCCACCAGCCCGGCGACGACGGCGCCGGCGGCCAGCGCGGTGCCGTGCAGGCCGGACACCCCGTTGGAGGTGCCCTGGTCGTCGCGCAGCAGCGGCACCGCCGGGGTGAAGCCGTAGAGGAACCAGCCGTAGACGGCCAGGTGCAGGTAGACGAGCCAGGTGAGCCGGTCGCGGGTCAGGCCGTCGGGACGGTCCGGGTCACCGTCGCCGGGCGTGCCCGGTCGGGGACGGTGCAGCGTGCTCACCGCGCGAGCCTACGTGGCGCCAGGCGCACCCAGGGACAGCCGGGGACGGCCCACTCCCGGCCGGGAGGAGCTGGCCGCCAGGCCGTCCTACGACCGCCCCGGCGACCTGACCGGAGGGGCGGGGAAAGGTCGCGCGTGACCTCCGGGGGACCGAGTCGTTGAATAGTGCAGACCATGACGGATCGGACACGCATCGGGGCGCGCTGGGCAGGGCAGGCGCGTGCTGCCCGGGAAGGGCGACGGTGACGGGGGTGCAGGTGACAGGACTGGGACCGGGTGGGCCGCCCGGCGGCGGCCAGGGCGGTGCGGGCGGCAGCCGAGAGGACGGTGCCCTGCTGCCCGGGCTGGCCGCGGCGCTGCTCGGGCGCCTGCCCGTGCTCGCCGAGCGCGCGGTGCGCGCCCTGCAGACGGAGGTCGCCGCCTACCGGGGCCCGCAGGCACCGGCCCGGGAGGAGCTGCTGCGGGCCGTGACCCCCGTGCTGGGGCGGATGCTGCAGGTGCTGGCCGGGACGGTGCCCGACGGGGTGGACCCGCGCGAGGACGCCCGCGCGCTCGGGCGCCGGCAGGCGGTGCAGGTGGTCCCCGCCGAGGCGCTGCAGCGGCTCACCTCCCTGCTGGGCGAGGTGCTCTGGCAGGGGCTGGTCGAGCGGTCCGCGCGCGAGGTCGACCCGGCGCAGGCGCCCTCCGCGCTGGTCGCGGCCGCCGGTCCGGTCTGGACCACGGTGGGCGCCTTCGCGGCCGCCGCCGCCGACGCCCACCAGCAGGTTCAGCACGACCTGGGCCGCCGCGAGGAGCGCGGGCGGGCGCGGGCGCTGGAGGTGCTGCTGGCCGGCCCCGGACGCGGGCGGTCGCTCGGGCAGGCCGCCCGCACCCTCGGGCTGCCCGAGCGCGGGCGCTACGTCGTCGTCGTGGCCGACGCCGCCGACAGTGCCGCCGCCCGCCGCGCCCGGGTGGAGGCGCTGGCCGCGCTGCGGCTCGGGTCGGTGTGGGTGCCGCGCCCGGAGGGGGAGGTCGGCCTGGTGGTGCTGGACGGCCACGGTGCGCAGGGCGTCGTCGAGGCCCTGACGCCGGTCCTGCCCGGCCGGGCGGCGGTCTCGCCGGCCACCGCGGGCCTGCCCTCGGTGGCGCTGGCCCACCGGCTCGCGCACGCCGTGCACGCCACCCTGCCCGAAGGGGAGCGGCAGGTGGTCCTGGTGGACGAGCGGATGCCCGAGGCGCTGGTCTCGGCCGCGCCGGAGCTGTCCGACCGGCTGGTCGAGGCCGTGCTCGGGCCGGTGCTCGCCCTGCCCGGACCCGAGCGGGACGTCCTGGTCGCCACCCTGGAGCAGTGGCTCGCCGTCGACGGCTCGGCAGCCGCCGCGGCCGAGCGGCTCTACTGCCACCGCAACACCGTGCTCAACCGGCTGCACCGGTTCGAGGGGCTCACCGGCCGCAGCCTGCTGCGCACCCGCGACGTCGTCACGGTGGCCCTGGCCCTCGCGGCTCTGCGCCAGCGCCCCGCCGGCGAGGGGACGACCGTGGTGCTGCCGGGCGAGGTGGCTGTCGGTCGGGCGCACGCGCTGTACTCGGCGTGAGCCCGCCGCGCGCTCGCCGCCGAGGTGGAGGGCGTACGGCTCGAGGCCGCGGCCCCGGCGAGTTCGCGGGCAGGGGGTTGTCGCGCCGCGAGGTCTAGGGTGCGGGGCCATGACGGGGGCCGGGTCGGACTGGCGGAACGTGGACGGGGTCGCGACGGCGTGGTTCGACGCGCCCTCGCTGGTCGAGGCCGCCGCGCTGGCCGGCCGCCTGGTGGGCCTGCCGGCCGGGGTGGAGGTCGACCTGCGGACGACCGGGGCGCGGGTGCGCCTCGCCGACACAGGTCACGCGGCGGCGGCATCTGCGGCCGCACGGGACCTCGGGCTGGTGGCGGACCCCACGGGGCTGCAGGAGCTGAGCGTCGTGCTCGAGTCCCCCGACCCGGTTGCGGTGCGGCGGTTCTGGCAGCCGGTGCTCGGCTATGCGCCCGGTCGGGGCGCCCTGGGGGACCCGCTGCGGCGCGCCCCCGCCCTCGAGGTCCAGTGGGCGGACGACCCGCGGCCGCTGCGCAACCGCGTCCACCTCGACGTGGTGCGGCCGGCGGCAGCGGTGGAGCAGGTGGGTCTGGGTGCAGGGGCCGGTCCCTACGGGGTGCGCCACGCCGACCCCGACGGCAACGAGGTCGACCTGGTGCCCGGTGGCCCCCTCGCCGAGCACGACGGCACCAGCGACTGGCACGCGGTCTTCAGCGCGATGGCCTGCTACCGGACCGGCTCGCCGGAGCAGCAGCGCGACCTCGCCGCCGCGGCGGCGGCGCTGGCCCATGCTGCCGGCTTCCCGCTGCTGGTCGACGTGCGTCCGGGAGTGGTGGTCCTCGACAGCGGCAAGGACCAGTGGGACGCAGACGCGCACGGCCTCGACGTCGACTTCGTCGACCTCGCCGAGAGCCTGCAGACTGCTGCCCGCGAGCTCGGGGCGGTCGCGGACCCAGGGCTGCCGCGCTTCGTCCAGCTCTTCCTCGACGCCGCCGACGTCGAGGCGGTCCGGGCGTTCTGGGCCGCCGCGCTCGGCTACGTGCCCGACCGGCGTCCGGACGTCCGGGATCTCCACGACTCCCGGCGGCTGGGCCCGGTCCTGGTGCTCCAGGAGCTCGACAGCTCGGAGACCGAGCGCCGCCGGCAGCGCAACCGCACCCACGTCGAGCTCGCCGTGCCCGCGGACCTCGCGCCGGCGCGCCTGGCCACCGCCCTGGCAGCGGGAGGCCGGCTCCTGGGCGAGCAGGAGGGTCGCTGGCGGGTCGCCGACCCCGAGGGCAACGAGCTGGTGGTCGTCGGCGCGGGTTGACCCGCCCAGACCTCAGCCGAGCCCGGCGGCTCGCAGCGCTTCGGCGTGCCCGGCCACCAGGGCACGCACGCACAGGGCGGCGGCCTCCTCCAGGGTGAGCGGGGCGCTCACCAGCAGCAGGTAGACCTCGCGGTCGGCGTGCTCGGCCTCGTCCACGGCGGGGTGGCTCTCCAGCGTGGCGATGATCTGGTCGGCGTCCTCGTCCGCGTCGAGGTCGACCAGCGCCTTGAGCTCGTCGCCCACCGACAGGCACCAGCGGCCGTGCTGGGCGTAGAGCCAGGTGTTCTCGAGCACCTCGTCCAGCGGGAGGTCGAGCTCCTCGGGCGGGTAGCCCGGGAGTTCCCGGTCCAGGCAGTTGCGCCAGAGCTCGGGAGCCCCGCGAAGCGCCAGGGCCACGGCGGGCAGGTCCCGGACCTCGGCGAGCGCGACCTCGTCGACGTCGCGCTGCCGCGGCGCCCGCCGCTACCAGGCCAAGGGTCAGCCCAGCTGGTCGACGACGTAGTCGACGCAGGCGGTGAGCGCCTCGACGTCGGCGGGCTCGACGGCCGGGAACATCGCGATCCGCAGCTGGTTGCGGCCGAGCTTGCGGTAGGGCTCGGTGTCCACGATCCCGTTGCTGCGCAGCACCTTCGCGACCGCGGCGGCGTCGACGGAGTCGGCCAGGTCGATGGTGCCGACCACGTGGCTGCGCAGCGCCGGGTCGGTGACGAACGGAGTGGCGTAGTCGCTCTTCTCCGCCCAGGTGTAGAGCCGGCCGGCCGACTCCGCGGTGCGGTCGGTGCACCAGGACAGCCCGCCCTGCGCGTTGAACCAGTCGACCTGCTCGGCCATCAGCAGGATCGTGGCCAGCGCCGGGGTGTTGTAGGTCTGGTCCAGCCGGCTGTTGTCCACCGCGGTCTGCAGGTCGAGGAACGCCGGCGCCCAGCGGCCCGAGGCCTTCAGCTGCGCGGTGCGCTCGAGCGCCTTGGGCGACATCAGCGCGAACCACAGGCCGCCGTCGGAGGCGAAGGACTTCTGCGGGGCGAAGTAGTAGACGTCGGTGGCGGCGATGTCGACCGAGAGGCCGCCGGCGGCGCTGGTGGCGTCGATGAGCAGCAGCGCGTCGTGGTCCATCCCGGCGGGGCGGTGCGGGGCCAGCGCCACGCCGGTGGAGGTCTCGTTGTGCGGGGAGGCGTAGACGTCCAGGCCCGGGCGCGGGGCGAACCCCGGGGCGGTGCCGGGTGCGGCGGTCACGACGTCCTGCTCACCGAGGAACGGAGCCTCCTGGGCGGCGGCGGCGAACTTGGCGCCGAACTCGCCGAAGGACAGGAACTGCCCGCGGTCACGGATCAGGCCGAAGGTGGCCACGTCCCAGAAGCAGGTCGAGCCGCCGTTGCCGAGCACCACCTCGTAGCCCTCGGGCAGCGAGAACAGCGCGGCCAGGCCCTCGCGCAGCCGGCGCACCTGGCTGCGGACGGTGGACTGGCGGTGCGAGGTGCCGAGGTAGGTGGTGGCCACCCGGGAGAGCGCCTCGACCTGCTCCGGGCGGACCTTGCTCGGGCCCGAGCCGAAGCGGCCGTCGGCCGGCTTGAGCTCGGCGGGGATCACGATCTGGGCGGCGTCGCTCACGGGGCACGGCTCCTGGCGAGAGGGGGTGCGAGGGGGAGAGGCTCGACGGCGCTGTCGGCGTCGGCAGTGTCCCACGCCACCGATCCCCAGCGCGGTCCCACTGTGCGTGAGGGGACCCCTGACCGGTCGAGAAGCGGGTCAGGGGTCCCCTCACGCACGCAGTGCGGGCGCGCTTAGACGGCGTAGCTGTGCGCCACCGCGTCGGTCCAGCCGGCGACCTCCTCGGGCTTGCGCGGGCCCTTGCCGACGTAGTCGGCCGACGGGCGCACCAGCCGCCCGGTGCGCTTGTGCTCGAGGATGTGCGCGGACCAGCCGGCGGTGCGGGCGCAGGTGAACATCGGAGTGAACATGGTGGCCGGCACCTCGGCGAAGTCGAGGATGACCGCGGCCCAGAACTCGACGTTGGTGGCCAGCACCCGGTCCGGGCGGCGGTTGTGCAGCTCCTCCAGCGCGGCCTTCTCCAGCGCGGCGGCCACCTCGGCGCGCGGGGCGCCGAGCTCGAGCGCGGTGCGCCGCAGCACCCGGGCCCGCGGGTCCTCGGCGCGGTAGACGCGGTGGCCGAACCCCATCAGCCGCTCGCCGCGGTCGAGCACGCCCTTGACGTAGGCCTCGGCGTCGCCGGTCTGCTCGACGCCCTCGATCATGTGCAGCACCCGGGACGGGGCGCCGCCGTGCAGCGGGCCGGACATCGCGCCGACCGCCGCGGACAGGCACGCGGCGACGTCGGCGCCGGTGCCCGCGCAGACCCGCGCGGTGAAGGTGGAGGCGTTCATGCCGTGCTCGGCGGCGGAGACGAAGTAGGCGTCCACCGCCTTGACGTGGCGCGGGTCCGGCTCGCCCCGCCAGCGGATCATGAACCGCTCGACGATGCTGTGGGCCTTGTCCACCTCGCTCTGCGGCACCATCGGCTTGTCCAGGCCCCGGGCGGACTGGGCGACGTAGGACAGCGCCATCACCGAGGCGCGGGCCAGGTCGTTGCGGGCGGTGGCGTCGTCGATGTCGAGCAGCGGCTTGAGGCCCCAGGCCGGGGCGAGCATGGCCAGCGCGCTCTGGACGTCGACCCGCACGTCGCCGGAGTGGACCGGCAGCGGGAACGGCTCGGCCGGGGGCAGGCCCGGGTTGAACTCGTCGTCCACCAGCAGGCCCCAGACGTTGCCGAACGACACCCGGCCCACCAGGTCCTCGATGTCGACGCCGCGGTAGCGCAGCGAGCCGCCGGCCTTGTCCGGCTCGGCGATCTCCGTCTGGAAGGCGATGACGCCCTCGAGACCCGGCTTGAACTCCGACATCCGCACTCCTGCGAGCTGCTCGTGGCCTGCGTGCGGCCCCGGACATGGGCGCTCCGGGGGGAGCACTCCGATGTGCCGGCAGCCGTGGCGGTCGGGTGGACCGCGAGCGCCATTCTGGACCGGCCGCGTCCCTCGATACCAACCCCTGTCCACGCTCTGGCGCGGGGTGTGGCCCACCCCACAGGGGCGGGCGCCGCCGCGCCGGCCAGGTGCGCGGCTGGGACGATGGGCGCGTGCCGGACACCGACCCCGCCCCCCAACGGTCCGACGTCCCCGCGCTGGACCGCGAGGCGCTGGCCGCGCTGCGACGCACCTACCTGCGCGGCCGGCTCGACGTCGCCGACCTGGCCGCCGACCCGTTCACCCAGTTCTCCCGCTGGCTGGCCGAGGCGGTGGCGGTGGAGCTGCCCGAGCCGAACGCCATGGTGTTCGCCACCGCCGACGCCGAGGGGCAGCCATCGGCGCGGACGGTGCTGCTCAAGGACGTCGACGCCCGCGGCTTCGTCCTCTACACCAACTACGGCTCGCGCAAGGGGCAGGAGGCGACGGCCAACCCGCGCGCCTCGCTGGTGTTCCCGTGGTTCCCGATGGAGCGGCAGGTGGTCGTGATCGGGGCGGTGGAGCGGGTGTCGCGGGAGGAGTCGGCGGCCTACTTCCACTCCCGCCCGCACGCCTCCCAGCTGGGGGCGTGGGCGAGCCCGCAGAGCACCCCCATCGCTTCGCGTCAGGAGCTGGAGGATCGGCTGGCCGAGCTGGAGCAGCGGTGGCCGGAGGGCACCGAGGTGCCGCTGCCGGATCACTGGGGCGGGCTGCGAGTGGTGCCCACCATCGTGGAGTTCTGGCAGGGCGGGCCGGCCCGGCTGCACGACCGGCTGCGGTACGTGCGCGCCGGCGACGGGTGGTCGGTGGAGCGGCTGGCGCCCTGAAAGGGCCTGGAGAGCAGACGACCCGCGGGCTTTCCCCTTCGTCGGAACGGTGTTCCGGCGGAGAGGACCGGGTGGACGATCCCGGCGGCCCGCGGGTCGGGTGACTGCCTGGTACTCGCCGGCCATCGACGACCGGTGGGTATCCCGAGGCGTCGGCGGCTAGCTGGCAGCCACCTCACGCGTCCGATGGGTACTCAAAGCTCGGACCACCTCCTTTCCCGTGTACGCCACAGGCTAGGTCGCCTCCGCAAGGCGCACAACGGCTAATCCCGGCGGCACCTGTCAGGGGCACCCCGGCGAGCGGTCCTCACCGCGGGGTGGCACCGTGGTCGGCCGTGAGCTCACCGACCGGTACGGCGCCGACGTCGACGCTGCGCCGGCTGGCCCGCTCGGTCGTCGCCGACGTCCGTCCGCTGCGCGAGTCCGCCGACTACCGCCGGTTGTGGGCCGGGCTCACCGTCTCCCAGCTCGGCCAGCAGATGACCGCGGTGGCCGTCGGGCTGCAGGTCTTCGCCATCACCCGGTCCTCGTTCTCGGTCGGGCTGGTGGGCCTGTCCGCGCTGGTGCCGCTGGTCGGGTTCGGCCTCTACGGCGGGGCGATCGTCGACGCGACGGACCGGCGCAAGGTCGGGCTGGTGACCGCGCTGGTGCTGTGGCTGCTGTCCATCGCGCTGGTGGCGCAAGCGGTGCTGGGGCTCGACTCGGCCGGGCTGCTCTACGCCATCGTGGCGCTGCAGTCCGCATGCTTCGCGGTGAACCAGCCGGCCCGGTCGGCGATCATCCCGCGGCTGCTGCCGCTGGAGCTGCTGCCGGCCGCGAACGCGCTGTCCAGCCTGTCGTTCAACCTCGGCTTCACCGCCGGGCCGCTGCTGGGCGGCCTGCTCATCGGCTTCGGCTCGTTCCAGGCCGCCTACCTGGTCGACTGCGTCACCTTCACCGCCGCCCTCTACGCCATGTGGCGGCTGCCCCCGGTTCCGCCGGAGGGGGAGGTCCGTCGGGCCGGGCTGGCCTCGGTGCTGGAGGGGCTGCGCTTCCTGCGCACCCGCCCGAACGTGCTGATGACCTTCCTGGTCGACCTGTGCGCGATGATCTTCGCCCAGCCGCGCTCGCTGTACCCGGCGGTGGCCGGACTGTGGTTCGGCGGCGGGGCGAAGACGGTCGGGCTGCTGGCTGCGTCGCCGGCCCTCGGCTCGCTGCTGGCCGCGCTGTCCTCGGGCTGGCTGTCCCGGGTGCGCCGGCAGGGCTTCGTCGTGCTGTGCGCGGTGGTCGCCTACGGCCTGTCGGTGGCCGGCTTCGGCCTCACCTCCGCGCTGGCCGCGGCGGTCGCGCTGCTCGCGCTGTCCGGCGCCGCGGACATGGTGAGCGCCGCCTTCCGCTCCACGATCCTGCAGGCCGCCACCCCGGACGAGCTGCGCGGCCGGCTGCAGGGCGTCTTCATCGTGGTGGTCGCCGGCGGCCCGCGGCTCGGCGAGTTCGTGGCGGGCACGGCGGGTTCCGCCCTCGGCCCCCGGGTGGCAGTGGTGGGCGGGGGGCTCGCCTGCGCGGCCGGCGTCGTCGCGCTGGCGGCGCGGTACCGGCGCTTCGCCGCGTACGACGCGCGGCACCCGACGCCGTAGCGGTCCCAGCTCGCGCGCTCGCTGCCGGTCCGACGGTGCACGGTCAACGGCGCTGGTGACGGGACGAGCAGGCGCGGGGGGCCGTCCTGCTGCCCGCCGCCGGTTCCGTCCGCATGGGTGGACTCCCGCTACGGATAGAGGCACAGCGGGAGTCCACCCATCGATGATCTTCGGTGGGCCGGGGTCGGAATGATCACGCCCCCGTGGTCAATCGCCGCCGCCCCCACGGAATCCCGCGGGGGCGGCGACCACGGAGCGGGGGCGGTTCAGGCCCGCCCGATCCGCGTCGGGTCCACCGCGATCCACACCGCGTGGGCGCGGCCGAGCACCCGGCCGTCGCCGTCGTAGAGGGTGGAGGCGCTGAAGGACTTGCGGCCCTCCTGGCCGAGCACGCGGCCCATCACCACGCACGCGTCGCCGACCTCGGGCAGGGCGTCCACCTGCGCGGTCATCCGCCCGAGCACCGCGGGGCGGCCGACGAGGTCGACGGCCCAGCCGCCCGGGCAGTCCAGCGCGGCCCACACCATCTCGGCCGGCACCACGGTGCCGCCGTCGGGGACCAGCGAGGCGTCCGGGCGCCAAGACGAGGCGGTGGTGTCGGGACGGTCGGCGAGCCGGCCGGGGCGCAGGGCGAGGCCGTCGGGGACGTCGCGGTCGCTGCCGCAGACGAAGCAGGTCGGGAACGGGTGGTTGTGCAGCCCGGCGTAGGTGCCGGCCAGCTCGGCGGCCATCGCGAAGGACACCGGGTCGATCGGGTCGACGTCGAGGCCCGACGGCGCCGCCTCGGCCACCAGGGCGCCGCCGAAGGTCGCGCGCACCCCGTCCTCGGTGACGACGACGTCCATGGCGGCGTCGAGCGGCGGGGGCTGGCGGAGTGTCACCTGCACGGCGGGGGCGTCGACGTAGGCGGCCAGCCGCCCGGCCAGGTAGCCCCCGTTCGCCGAGCCGGGGGGCCCGTTGAACCGGGCCGGGACCACCAGCGGGTCACCGGGCCGGGGGCGGGGGGCGTCGGCCTGCGCCGGCGCCAGGGGTGCGGGGGCGGGCTGCCCCGAGCGACTACTGCCGTCCTCCATGGCCGGACACCCTAACGGCGGGCGACCGCTGCCCGGAGATGCCGCCTCACAGGTCCGCCACCGGCCGCGGCCCCCGCAGGACGAAGAGCAGCACCGGCGCCGCCAGCAGCCCGAGCAGCACGGGCACCCCGAGCAGGTCCAGCACGCCGGTGACGGCCTGGCGGTAGTTCAGCTCCACGTAGACCGACACCAGCGCGGCCACCAGCGCGGGCAGCCAGCCGAGCGACCCCAGCAGGCACACCCCGAGGACGGCCAGGGCCATCAGTGCGAGCAGCATGGTCCAGGGGAAGCGGGTCGGGGCGAGGGTGACGGCCGGCAGCAGGGCTGCCACCGACAGGGCGCAGGTCACCACCGCGGCTGCGGCGCGGTCGACGACGGCGCGGGCGAACGAGCGCTCCAGCAGCCCGAACCGGTCCGGCAGCGGCACACCCACGATCGCGACGACGACGAGCAGCAGCACGACCGGTAGCTGGACCGGGTTCTTCAGCAAGGGGATCTGCACGGTGGCCTGTGCCCCGGCGGCGCCGACCACCGCGACCGACGCCCACAGCGCCCCCGCGACCGGGAACCGGCGGGAGCGCAACCAACCGATCAGGACCGCACTCACGGCACCGGGACCTGCGGCACGTTCGAAGGTTGCTCCGGCTGGCAGGAGGACAGGTCGCGGTAGGCCTCGACCACCGGCGGGGGAGCCGCACTCCGGTGTCCCGATGCCAGCGCCTGCCTGATCCAGCTGCTCACCTGCGCCTGGTCGTCCACGAGCGGACCGGTGTCCGGACCAAGTTGGTACATGGCGGGGCAGTCGCGCGGTGCGGCGAGGGCGGCGGCGATCGCCGACTGCCGGCGGTCGTCGTGCAGCTGTGCTGTGGAGGCCCAGACGACCGTGCGGGTCTCCGCCGGGTCCGGCGGGGAGCCGGGCGTCGCCAGCACGTAGCTGTGCGGGAAGGGCAAGCCCGACGCCGCCAGCATCGACGTCGCCTGCTGCACGGCGTCGGCGACGTCGGTCAGGTGCCGGTGGGCGAGCTCCGGCCCGCACACCCGCACCGCCTCCCGGGCCACGCAGGACTCGGGGCTGGCGACCGGCCGGTACTCCCGCGGCAGCGCGCCGCCTGGGACGGCGACGAGGGCGAGCACGCCTGCCGCTGCCACCCCCACGCCCACGCGCCACAGACCCTTGCGTGCGCTGCCCCGAAGGGCGAGCGCGAGCGCCAGGGCCACGACGCCGACGTCGAGGAGCACGGCGAACGCGGCGGCCCCCGGATCACGCTCGAGCATCAGCAGGCTGCCCGCCGCACCTTGCGGCGAGAAGGTGTTCATCAGCCCCACCGACCCACCCAGGGCGGCGATCGCGATGACGACAACGGCCGCGGCCGGCGCGGCGAGCCCGGGCGGGCAGACGGTGCCGAGCACCAGCCCCACCGACGCTGCTGCCACCAGGGCGGCCAGGAGCTCGGCCGGCAGCCACAGGTCCGGGCGCCCCATGGCGTGGTCGAGCGAGAGCCGCACCACCGCTGTGCTCAGGACGAGCGCGATGCAGCCGAACGCCCAGGCGACGTGCGCGGCCGGCACGGCCAGGGTCGCGGCCCGCCAGCGGCGCGTGGAGGCGCTCAGCGCCGAGGCCACCGGCTGCCAGCGTGCGACGTCGAACGCCACCGCCGCGGCGAGCAGCGGCGAGACGAGCACGAGGAACCGCATCGGGGCGCGCAGCCCCCACACCCACTCGTACTGCCAGCCCTTCACCGAGTACTGCGCCCACAGCAGCGCCACGACGTAGAGCGGCGCCAGGCGCGGGGCCAGCGAGCGCCGCAGCCAGATGCGCCAAACGGTCATCGGGCCGGCACCTCGGCTGCGGCGATGACGGCGAGGAAGCCCGCCTCGGCGCGGCGACCTTCCGGGGTCCCTACCTGCGCCCGGTCCTGCAGCTCGACCACCGTGCCGTCGAAGCGGATGCAGCCCTCGTGCAGCACGACCACTCGGTGGGCGGCGTCGACGACGTCCTCCATCACATGGCTGCTGAGCAGCACGGTCCCGCCGAGGGTCTGCACGACCTCCACCATCCGGCGGCGCTGCAGCGGGTCCAGCCCGGTGCTCGGCTCGTCGAGCAGGAGCACGTCCGGCGAGGCGACCAACGCCTGCGCCAGCGCCACCCGGCGGCGCATGCCGCCGGAGAGCGCCTTGACCCGCTCACCGGCCCGGGCCGACAGGTCGACGGTCTCCAGCGCCGTCTGCGCGCTCGTTCTCGCTGCGCGGCCGGACAGGCCGCGCATCCAGCCGATGGTGGTCACCGCCTCCAGGGCGGTCAGCGTGCCCGGCAGATCGAGCGCCTGCGGCATCAGCGCGACTCTGGGCAGCACCTCCCGGCGGCCCCTGCCGTACAGGTCGCGGCCGTCGACGCGCACCGCCCCCGCGGTCGGTCGCAGCGCACCGGCCAGGACCGACATGAGCGTCGACTTGCCGGCTCCGTTCACGCCGACGAGCGCGGTCACCCCCGGCGTCAGCTCGAGGTTGACGTCATTCAGGGCGAAGAAGTCGTTGGCGTAGCGGTGGCTCAGCCCCGACACCTCGACGTGCCCGCGTGTCTGGTCCGCCCCCATCGTTCCCCCGGTTCCATGTGCACGGCCTGCCCAACGTGCCTGCGCCGTGACGGCGTTCCCGACGGTCTCAGCTCGCCGAGCTGACCAGGACCGGGATCGCCTCCAGCGCTTCGAGCTCCCCGTCCACGCGGCTGCTGACGACGACGAGACCCTTCGTCCGGGGTGGCTGGGCCGCGTAGTTCAGGTGTGCGTACCAGTCGGTGCCGCCATCGACCTGGTCGGTCCAGGTTGCCAGGGGCGCGGCGTGTCCCTCGGCCAGCAGGGTCACGGTGACGTCGGCGTCGCCGGACGTCCGGAAGGCCACCGACAGCGGCGGGTCGAAGCTGACCCCGGCCTGCGGGCTGCGCGCGCTCACTCCGTCGGCCGACGCGGAGAGGACCCGCCAGTTCCCGTGCGGACCAGGCGGCGCCAGACGGACCTCGGAGACCAGCGCGCCGTCCTGCCGGCGCAGCTCGATCCGGGTCGAGTCACCGCTCCGGTCGGGAAGGACCGACCGCAGCTCGTCGGCGTGAGCGCCGGTGTCCACCGCGAAGGTGAGCGCGGCGTCGGCGGCGGCTGCGACCGGCCGGGCTTCGTCCAGTGCCACCGGCGTCAGCGGCGGGACGTCCGCGCTGGACCCCGTCAGTGTGGCGACGACGCCGGCCGCGAGACCGAGCGCGGCCAGCGGGACGACGGTCTGGCGCGGCATCCGCCGCGAGAGCATTCCCCTTGTCGTTGCCTGGCCGCGAGAACTTCGCTCCATCGATCTCCCCCCGAAGACCGCCGGGCGCAGGGCCGCTCGACGTCCGCGCACGGTAGCAGCGGTGCGCGGCTACCGCCCCGCGAGCAGGTCCGCCCCGATCCGCAGGTCCGCCACCAGCGCGGCGTAGGCGGCGTCGCGGTCGTCCGAGCGCAAGACCGACGAGGGGTGCACAGTGACCAGGAAGGTGCGCACGCCCAGGCTGGTCTCGCGCTCGAGCAGGCTGCCGCGGTCGCGCATCACCTTGACCTTGGTGCCCAGCAGCTGGCGCACGGCGGTGGCGCCCAGACAGATGACCAGCTCGGGGTCGACGGCGCGCAGCTCGGCGGCCAGCCAGGGCTTGCACGCCTCCAGGTGCGCGAGGTCCGGGGTCTGGTGGATGCGCCGCTTGCCGGGGCCGTCCTGGCGGAAGCGGAAGTGCTTGACCGAGTTGGTGACGTAGGTCTGCGCGCGGTCGATGCCGGCGTCGTCGACGGCCTTCTGCAGCAGCCGTCCGGCCGGGCCGACGAACGGCAGGCCGCGGCGATCCTCCTCGTCGCCGGGCTGCTCGCCGACCAGCGCCACCTGGGCCTTCGGGTTGCCGGCGCTGAAGACGACCTGCGAGGCGCCCTGCCACAGCTCGCAGCCGCGGCAGGCAGGGGCGGCCTCGCGCAGCTGCTCGACGTCGGCGCCGTCCGGGACCCACTGCTGGGCGCCCGGGCGCTCGATCCGCTCGGCCTCGCTCATGCTCCGTCCCTACCCCTTGCGACGGCGGCCACCACCGGTGGGGCCGCCATCGGCCCAGCGCTCGAGAATCTCCACCGCCAGGTCGGCCGGGGTGGTGCCGAGGGTGACCGCCTCGGCCTTGAGCCGCTTGCGCAGCGGCTTGGGCAGCTCGAGCACCAGCTGCTTGCGCTCGGCCTTCTCCTGTTTTGCCGCCTTCTCCGACGGCTCGTCGGAGGCGGCGAGGGCCGGCTCCCGGTCCTCCAGCCGAGGGGCAGCGGGGTGCAACGACGCGTCGTCGGACTTGCGCAGCGCGGGTCGCGGGCGCGGGTTGCTCACCGGGATCCTCCCTTGGCCGCCAACGGTCCTTGGCGCACGTCGTCGCGCAGCAGGTGCTCGAGGTAGTCGTCGTAGATCTCGGCCACCTCCCGCGCACCGGCCGATCTCCAGGCCTGCACCGGCACGTAGGCGCCCTGGGCCTGCTGCACGGCGGCGCGGTCCGGAAGCGGGGGCGTGAGCAGCAGGTCGCCGTAGGCGTCGGTGAGCTCCTGCAGCCGGAAGGCGTGCTCGGTCTGGTTGGCGCGGACCCGGTTCACCACGATGCCAGCGGCGCGCAGCCGCAGGTTGTAGCCGGACTGCACGACGTCGACGGCGTCGAGCGCCTGCTGTGCACCGTGCAGCGCGAACAGCGTCGGCTCGGTCACCACGACCGCGCGGTGGCTGGCGGCGAGGGCGTTCTTGGTGAGCGCGCCGAGCGAGGGCGGGCTGTCCACCAGCACGAGGTCGTAGCCGACCAGGCCCTCCATGGCGATCCGCAGCCGCAGTGCGCCGTCGCGGCCCCCGGCGTCGACGTCGCGGTTGCGGTGCTCCAGTGCCCGCTCGGCCGCGACGACGTCGACCTCCGGCCCCCAGCCGCTGCGCACGACCGCGTCGGCCAGCACGCCGTTGCGGGCGTCGGCCAGGACGTCGTTGCTGGTGAACCGGACCTGCGCCGGGTCGAGCACTGTGGAGGCGTTGGCCTGCGGGTCCAGGTCGACCACCAGGGCGTGCAGCCCGCGCTCCCAGGCGGCTCCGGCCAGCCCGAGCACGACGGAGGTCTTGCCCACCCCGCCCTTGAGACTGACCACGCTCACCACGAGCACGCGCCGAACCTACCGGGAGGCGGCGGCAGCACCCCGCCTACCCCAGAGTGTGATCATGCAGAACATGTAGATCACCTACCTGATCTACATGTTCTGCATGATCACCAGGGAGGTGGGTGGGGGGTCAGGAGGAGCGGACCTCCTGGTAGCGGCGCAGCGCCTCGGCGCGCTCGGCGGCGTGGTCGACGATCCGCTCCGGGTAGCCCGCCGGCAGCCCGCCGGGCAGGTCCCACGGCTCGTGCACGCCCGGGCCCTGCACATCGCGCAGCTCGGCCACGTACTTGCGCACGTAGTCCCCGGACGGGTCGAACTTGCGGCCCTGGCTCACCGGGTTGAAGACCCGGAAGTAGGGCGCGGCGTCGGTGCCGGAGCCTGCGACCCACTGCCAGCCGTGCTGGTTGGACGCGAGGTCGCCGTCCACCAGGTGCTGCATGAACCAGCGCGCGCCGGCGCGCCAGTCCACGTGCAGGTCCTTGGCCAGGAACGAGGCCACGATCATCCTCACCCGGTTGTGCATCCAGCCCTCGGCCAGCAGCTGCCGCATGCCGGCGTCGACGATCGGGAACCCGGTGCGGCCCTGCGTCCACGCCTCGAACGCCGGCCCCGGCGCGTCGTACTCCATCCGCGCGATCTCCGGCTTGAGGTACTCCCGCGCCGACTGCGGCTGGTGGAACAGCACGTCGGCGTAGAACTCGCGCCAGGCCAGCTCGCCGCGGTAGGTGTCCGCGCCCTGCCCGGCGACGTCGGTGAGGTCGGCCAGCAGGGTGCGCGGGTGCAGCTCGCCGTACTTCAGGTGCACCGAGAGCCGGGAGGTGCCGGGCACCGCGGGCAGGTCGCGGGCGTCGGCGTAGTCGCGCAGGGCGCCGTCGCGGAAGGCGTGCCACCGCTTGATCGCGGCCTCCTCGCCGGCGTGTGGCAGGGCGACGTCGAGCGTGGGCTCGGCGGGGATCCCGGTGCCCTTCTGCGGCAGCTCCCACCGCACCGAGCGCGGGGTGGCGGCCGGGGCGCGCCAGCCGTGCGCGCGCCAGGCCCGGGCGAAGGGCGTGTAGACGCGGTAGGGGGTGCCGTCGTCCTTGGTGACCCGGCCCGGGGCGACGGCGTAGGGGGAGCCGGTGCGCACCAGCTCGACGCCGACGTCGGCCAGCGCTTTCTCCACCCGCTCGTCCCGGGCCCGGCCGTAGGGGCCGTAGTCGGCGGCCACGTGCACCCGCTCGGCACCGGCCGCCCGCGCGGCGGCCACCACCTCGTGCACGGGGTCGCCGCGGCGGACCAGCAGCGGGGCGCCCATCCGCTCCTCGAGGGCATGCAGGCTGCGCACCAGGTAGGCGCGGCGGGTATCGCCGGAGGGGTCCCACAGCGCCGGGTCGATGACGAACAGCGGCACCACGCCGCCGGCCTCCGCGGCGGCCACCAGGGCCGGGTTGTCGCGCAGCCGCAGGTCGCGGCGGAACCACATGACGTCGGTCGGCACGCCCCTACGGTCGCCGAGTCGGGGCCGATGCGCACGTCGCGGCAGAATGGGCGCGGCGATCGGCGTCCGGCCGGTGGCGCGACGGGAGCTGGCGTGAGCGACCTCATCGACACCACGGAGATGTACCTCCGCACCATCTTCGAGCTGGAGGAGGAGGGTGTCGTACCCCTGCGCGCCCGCATCGCCGAGCGGCTGGGCCAGAGCGGGCCCACGGTGAGCCAGACCGTGGCCCGGATGGAGCGCGACGGCCTGCTGCAGGTGACCGGCGACCGCCACCTCGAGCTCAGCGACACCGGACGCTCCCTGGCCACCCGGGTGATGCGCAAGCACCGGCTCGCCGAGTGCCTGCTGGTGCAGGTGATCGGGCTCCCGTGGGAGGACGTGCACGCCGAGGCCTGCCGCTGGGAGCACGTGATGAGCGAGCAGGTGGAGCGCCGGCTGCTCGAGCTGCTCGACCACCCCTCGCAGTCCCCGTTCGGCAACCCGATCCCAGGCTTGGACGAGCTCGGCGACCCGCTGGTGGCCGAGACCCTCGACGGCCTGCGCACGCTGGACCAGGTGGTCGACGGCAGCGCCGCCAGGGTGGTGGTGCGCCGCATCGGCGAGCCGATCCAGGACGACCAGGAGCTGATGGCCACGCTGCGCCGGGCCGGGGTGACTCCGGGCACGGTGGTCACCGTGGAGCCGGCGGCCGGCGGGGTGCTGGTGGGCTCGCAGGGCGAGGCGGCCGAGCTTCCGTTGACGGTGGCCGCGCACGTGTTCGTCGCCGCCGGCGAGGCCTGAGCGGGTGGCGGGCCGCGCGCACCTGAAGGCCGTCCCGAGCTGGGACGACTACCTGTCCGGCTTCCACGCCGAGCGGGCCGGGATCACCGAGCGGGTGCTGCGCCCGGCGACGTCGGGGGGCCGCGACGCCTACGCCTGGCTGCTGGAGGCGGTGCCTGACCGGCCCGGCGACGTCGTCGACCTCGCCTGCGGATCCGCGCCGCTGTGGCCGGTGCTGGGGGAGCGCGCTCGGTCCTGGACCGGCCTGGACGCCTCGGACGGCGAGCTCGCCCTGGCCGCCGAGCGGGGCGCCGCCACGCTGGTCCGCGCCGACGTCACCGCGCTGCCGCTGCCGGACCGCTGCGCCGACGTCGTCGTGTGCGCGATGTCCCTGCAGCTGGTGCAGCCGCTGGAGAGGGCGCTGGCCGAGGTGGCCCGGGTGCTGCGCCCCGGCGGGACGTTCGTGGCCACGGTGCCGGTCAACCGGCCGGTGCTGCCCCGCGACCTGCGGGTGCTGCTGCCGGTGCTCACCGCGCTGCGCTCGCGCCTGGGCTACCCCAACGACGACGCGCTGGAGGACCCGGCGCGCGCCTTCGCCGACGCCGGGCTCACCCTGGGCGGCGACGAGCGGCTGCGCTTCGGGCTGCCGGTGCCCGACGCCGACGCCGGGCGGCTCTGGCTGGAGTCGCTCTACCTGCCCGGCGTGCCGGCCGAGCGGGTGGCCGCCGCGGCGGCCGCGGTGGGCCGGGCGGTGCCCACAGTGCTGCCGGTGCCGGTGCGCCGGCTGGTCGCCACCCGCCGCTGACGCGGCCCACTGACGTCGCCCACTGACGTCGCCCACTGACGTCGACCGGCGCGGCCCGACCCAGGCAATGACTCGCCGACCGAGGTGAATTCTCCTGGGTGGGCGAGTAAAGATCACGGGACCGTGATCATTCCCACTCGGCCCGCGAGTGGACGGGCCGGCGGCCGGGCGGCTACGTTGCGTGCGCGCCCGAGCCGGTCGAGTGATCGACAGCTGGCTCCGGCCGCGGCCGACGTCGGATCGGCCGCCCTCGGACGCGAAGGGCCCCGTGGCTTCCCCCCGCCGCGGGGCCCTTCGCCCGTCCGAGCCGGATGACGGGCCGGATGACGGGTCCGATGAGGGGTCCGGGCTCAGTACCCCGGCGCGTTCCACTGCAGCAGCGCGGGCCGGTCGTGCTCGAAGCCGAGCACCGACCAGGTGGCCGGGTCCAGCCGGAGCAGCTGCCCACCGGTGGTGCCGAGCCCGAGCCAGCGGGCGGCCAGCACGCGCAGCAGGTGCCCGTGCGCCACGACGACGACCGGCCGGCGCGGGTCCAGCGCGGCCCGCACCCGCTCCAGCGCGCGGTCCACCCGCTGCCCGAGCGCCTCGATGCTCTCGCCCCCGGGCGGCCCGGAGTCCCACACGGTCCAGCCGGGGTGGTCCTGGCGGAAGGCCTGCGTGGTGATGCCCTCCACGTCGCCGTAGTCCCACTCCATCAGGTCGTCGACCGGCTCGAGGTCCACCAGGCCGGCCAGCTCGGCCGTGCGCCGGGCCCGCTGCAGCGGGCTCACCAGCACCGCGGCCGGGTCGGCCCCGCGCAGCAGCGCCGGCAGCGTCTTGCCGGCCGCGCGCGCCTGCTCCTCGCCGCGGGCGGTGAGCGGGATGTCGGTGCGTCCGGTGTGCCGACCGGTGCGGCTCCACTCGGTCTCGCCGTGCCGCAGCAGCAGCACCCGCGGCCCGAGCGTGGCCCCGCTCGGGTCGCCGGCGTGCTCGCCGGGGAGGGTCGTCTCGTCCGTGCTCTGGCTCATGAGGGGATCCTGCCCGGGGCGGCGCACGATCAAAGGCGCTGATGACGTCTGCAGCGGGTGGGTGGCGGTTCGGGTGCCGCGCCGCGGACTGCCTCTCCAGTGGAGACTCCGACGCGCCGGCGTGTCGACGCAACGACGTTCCACCCGAGCCCAGAGCCGCCCCGGCCCGAGCCTCAGCGCGACTGCGGCGGGTGCGTCCGCAGATCGCGCCGCATCACGACCCGCGGCCCGAGCTCGTCCAGCCCCAGCGCGCGCTCGTGCTCACGGATCTCTCCCAGCGCCCCGCGAGCAGCGGTCTCCACGAAGCCGCGCCGGGCGTAGAACGGCCCGTTCCACGGCACGTCCCGGTACGTCGTCAGCGTCATCGCCTCGTGGCCGTGCCGCACCGCCCAGGCGCAGGCCGCCTCCAGCAGCGCGCTGCCCAGGCCGCGCCCCACCTCGTCGGCCATCACCGACAGCTGCTCGAGGTGCGCGGTGCCCTCGACCAGCTCGACCCGGGCGTAGCCGACCGGCGGGTCGCCGACGACGAGCAGGCAGGCCGCCGCGGCCAGCTCCGCCGGCGCGGCGACCGCGGCGGAGGCCGGCAGCGCCAGACCCGCGCGGGCGAACAGCGCGTCGGAGGCCGCCTCGACCTCGGGCAGCAGCTCGAGCTCGCGAGCCGTCGCCGGCCGCACGTCGAGCCCACCGGTGTCACCCATCCGGCCGCCTCCTCGCAGGGCTTCCTCCCCATCCCATCGTGATGGTCCAATTCCGCGAGGTGATCATTCTCGCCGAACAGCCTTCGCAGGACGGTTGGCGCGAGATTCGCTAGGGACGTTCGGCCCTCGTGCCACGCGCCCGTGCGTTGTCACCCTCGACACTCGATCGCTCACTCCGGCTGCGTCCCCCCGCCGCCCGGCCTGGCAGGAGCCAGCATGGCCCACGCGCCCGTCGCCTCCCTCTCCGCCGACGCCCTCCCCGCCCCGCGCCCCGCCACGGGCTGCGAGGACGTGCTGCGCCGCAACGCCGTGACCGTCACCGGCCCCGCGGGGGCGCCCACCGTCGTGCTCGCCCACGGGTTCGGCTGCGACCAGACGATGTGGCGGCACGTCGCCCCGCTGCTGACCATGGACCACCGGGTCGTCACCCTTGACTACGTCGGGGCGGGCGCCTCGGACCTGTCCTGCTACGACCCGGTGCGCTACGCCGGGCTGGACGGCTACGCCAAGGACCTGGCCGAGGTGCTGGCCGCGCTGGACCTGCACGACGCGGTCGTGGTCGGCCACTCGGTCAGCGGGATGATCAGCCTGCGCGCGTCCCTGCTGGTCCCGGACCGGATCGGCGCGCTGGTGATGATCGCCCCCTCGCCGCGCTACCTGGACGACGAGGGCTACCGCGGCGGGTTCTCCGAGGCCGACGTCGAGAGCCTGCTCGAGGTCATGGCCTCCAACTACCTCGGCTGGGCGGAGGGCCTGGCCCCGGCGGTGATGGCGAACCCGGACCGCCCCGAGCTGCGCGAGGAGCTGCACGAGAGCTTCCTGCGCACCGACCACGACATCGCCCGGCAGTTCGCCCGCGCCACCTTCTTCTCCGACACGCGGTCGGAGCTGAATCGGGTCTCGGTGCCGACCCTGGTGGTGCAGGCGCTCGAGGACGTCATCGTGCCGCCCGAGGTGTCCACCTACCTGTGCGAGCGCATCCCGCACTGCGAGCTGGTGGTGCTGGACGCCCGCGGGCACTACCCGCACCTGAGCGCACCGGAGGAGACCGCCGGCGTCGTGCGCGAGTTCCTGTCCCGGCACCGGGCCGCAGCGCCCCAGGGGCGGTGATATGGCCGCCGAGGAGACCCATCCGACCAGTCCCAGCGGGGAAGCCGACCACCTCCCGGACCTCGGGCCGGACGAGCTGCGCGACGCGTACGAGCACGCGCCCTGCGGCTTCCTGACCTCCAGCCAGGACGGTCGCCTGGTCGGGGTGAACCAGACCTTCTGCGAGATGACCGGCTGGAGCCGGGAGCAGGTGCTGGGCTGCCGCAGCCTGCTCGACCTGCTCACGCCCGGCTCGCGGTTGTTCTGGCAGTCCCGGCACGCCACCTTGCAGCACCTGGACGGGCAGCTGCGCGGCGTCGCCGTGGACCTGCGCAGGGCCGACGGGAGCGACCTGCCGGTGCTGCTGGCCACCTCGCAGGTGCCCGGCCGGAAGGGCGCCGCGCCGCTGGTGCGGACCAGCGTGCTGGACGCCAGCGACCGCCGGGCCTACGAGCGCGAGCTCATCCTCGCCCGCCGCCGGGCGGAGGTGGCCGAGTCCCGGTCGGCCGCGATCGTCCGCTCGGTCCTGGACGCCGTCGTCGTGCTGGCACCGGACGGCGAGGTGGTGGAGTGGAACGCGGCCGCGGAGCGGCTCTTCGGCCGGGTGCGGGCCGAAGCGGTCGGGCGGCCGGCCGGGACGCTGCTGTGCCGGCCGCTGCTGGAGCTGGCGGAGGCCGAGCCGGGCGCAGGCGACGGGTCAGGCGACGGCGCCGGGTGGCGCCGGCAGGCGATGCTCGCCACCGCCGACGGCGCCCCGCTGCCGGCGGAGGTGTCGATCACCCGCGCCTACGTCGACGGCCGCGCGCTCACCGTGCTCTCGGTGCGCGACCTGCGCGCCGAGACCACCCTGCGCGACGAGCTGGACCGCTCCCGGTCCACCCTGCAGGCGGTGCTCGCCGACGCCCCGGTGCTGGTGCTCGGCCTGGACGCCGCCGGCACGGTCACCATGGCGGAGGGAAACGGCGCGGCCGCGTTCGGGCGGGCCTGGGACGACGCCGTCGGCCGCCCGGTGGAGGAGCTGCTCAGCCACCGCCCGGCGCTGCTGGCCGACTGCCGCCGCGCGCTGGCCGGCGAGACGCTGGTGGTCACCCACCCCACCGGCGGCCGGGCCTGGGAGACCAGTTTCCGCCCGCACCGCGACGAGCGGGGCGACGATGTCGGGGGCGTCACGGTGGTGGCCTTCGACGTCACCGAGCATCTGGCGCTGGCCACCCGGCTGGAGCGGCTGGCCCGGCACGATCCGCTCACCGGGCTGGCCAACCGCAGCGCCTTCCAGGAGGAGCTGGCCCTCGCGCTGGCCGAGGAGCGCGACGGGGTGGCGGTGCTCTACCTGGACCTGGACGACTTCAAGGACGTCAACGACTCCTACGGGCACGCCCTGGGCGACGAGGTGCTGGTGGAGGTGGCCGGCCGGCTGCGCGCCGCGGTGCCCCCGGGCAGCGTGCTGGCCCGGCACGGCGGCGACGAGTTCGTGGTGCTGCTGCGCGGCGCGGCGGCCCGCTCGGCCGCCGCGGTGGGCCGGCGGATGGTCCGCTCGCTGGTCCAGCCGGTCGCCCCGCAGGGCTGCTCCGCGCCGCTGTCGGTGGGCGCCAGCGTGGGGGTGAGCGTGCTCGGCGGCGACGCCGACGACGCCAGCACGCTGCTGGCGCACGCCGACGCCGCGATGTACCGGGCCAAGCGGCTGGGCCGGAACCCGGTGGCCGTGTTCACCCCGGCGCACGACGACCCGTCGGTGCGGGTGGCCACCACCGCCCGGCTGCGCCACGCGGTGGAGTGCGGGCTGGTCGTGCCGCACTACCAGCCCGTGGTCTCGCTCATCGACGGCCGGCTGGTCGGCGTCGAGGCGCTGGCCCGCTGGACCGACGAGGAGCTCGGGCCGGTCCCGCCGGCCACCTTCGTGCCGCTGGCCGAGGCGGGCCGGCTCATCGTCGAGCTCGGCGAGCTGGTGCTGGACCAGGCTCTCGGGCAGCTGGCGCTGTGGACGGCGGCGGGGGTGGAGGTGCCCTCGGTGGCGGTGAACGTCTCCCCGCACCAGCTGCGCTACGGCCGCTTCCCCGACCTGCTCGACGTCGCCCTGCGCCGGCACGACGTGGCCCCCGACCGCGTGGTGGTCGAGCTCACCGAGACCGTGGTGGTGGAGGCGGCGGGGGACGAGCTGGCCGCGATCGCGGCGGTGCGCGAGCTCGGCTGCCGGGTGGCCGTCGACGACTTCGGCACCGGTCACTCGTCCCTGGCCCGGCTGCGCGACCTGCCGGTCGACGTGGTCAAGCTCGACCGCGCGTTCGTCGCGCCACTGCCCGAGGCCCGGGCCGGCGCGCTGGTGGCCGCCTTCCTCCGGCTGGCCGACGCGCTGGGCCTGAGCACGGTGGCCGAGGGCGTGGAGACCGAGGCGCAGCGCGCGCACCTGGCCGAGGCAGGCTGCGCCGCCGCGCAGGGCTACCTGCTCGGCGCCCCGGTCCCCGCCGCCGACCTCACCCCGGTGCTCGAGCGCGGCCCGCAGCCGTTCCCGGCATCGGAAGGGCGGGTGACCGGGCTGCGGTAGGTGGCTGCCTCAGCCGCAGGTCGGCCCGCTGCCCAGCCCGACGTCGGCCGGAGCGGCCGGCGCCTCGACCAGGTAGGCGGTCACGGTGGGCAGGACCAGCTCGTCGACGACGCCGGCCCGCTGCAGCCTGGGGGCCAGCTCGTCGCGGTGCGCGCTGCTGAGCAGCCAGCCGACCACCGGGCGGCCCTGGCTGAGCGTGGCGGCGCGGCGGGCCAGCTCGGGGAAACGGCAGGCCTGCCCGTCGTACGGCACCACGGTCTCCTGACCGCCCGTGACGAAGGTGGCGGTGAAGGCGGGGCGGTAGTCGGCGTAGGCGGCTGGCACGTCGTGCGCGGCCAGCCAGTCCGAGGCGGTGACCAGGTCGGTCCGCCAGGTCCCGCGACCCACCCCACCTGCAGCGTGCAACCCCAGCGCGGACAGGCCCATGGTGGCGGCGACCAGCACCGCTCCGGCGGCGCGGGGACGGCGAGTGCGTGCGGCCAGCGCGGCCAGTCCCCAGACCAGCCAGGGCCCGGCCAGGTAGAGGTAGCGGGGCTCGGTCGTCCACCAGGTGTAGGAGGAGGCGGCATAGAGCAGTGCGACGAGCGGTGCGGCCACCAGCACCAGGTCCGCGGGGACGGCGCCCGGGCGGGCGGTGAGCAGGCGCGCGAGCGAGGGGCGTCGGCGGAGCGCGGCGACGGCCCAGGCCGCCAGCAGCGCGGCGACCACCGCGACCACGAGCGCGGCCGGCACCAGCGGCCGGCCGTCCCGCCAGGCCAGCCCGAGCTCCTCTGGGAGGACGTCGGTGAGCAGCCCGCCCAGGCGGGTCAGCGGCGTGGAGCCGGGCGGAGCCGCGGTGACGGCGCCCAGCCCCCCGAGCCGCTGGTGGACCAGCGACCAGACCAGGGCCGGCGAGGCGCCGAGCACCGCGCCGAGCACGAGCGGCCGGCATCGCCGCGGGTCCGCCCGCAGGGCGGGCAGCTGCCACAGCAACGCCGGTCCGGTGAGGAACACCGACACCGGAGAGCACCACAGCCCCGCGCCGGTCAGGACGCCGAGCAGCAGGCTTCGTCGGTCGGTTCTTCCACGCGTGAGCGACACCCGCAGCGTGAGAAGCCCCAGGACCAGCGCGAGGTTGTAGGCGCCCGAGGCGCGGGAGGCGTAGACCAGCGGGAAGGCCGGGCCCACGGCGTAGAGGGCGAGGGCGAGTAGCGCTGCCACCCGCGAACGCAGCACGCGGAGGCCCACGGAGTGGACCAGCCAGCAGGCGACCAGGGAGAGCACCAGGTCCGGCAGGCGCAGCGCGAACGCCGACGTCGGGGCGACGGCCAAGGTGAGGGACTGCAGGTACTGCACCGCCGACGCCATGTAGGTCTGCCCGGCGAAGAACACATAGCCGTGCCCCTGCCTGATGTTCCTCGCCATCAGCGCGGCGGCGGCCTCGTCGCCGCTGACGCCGGCGAGCGGGGTGACGAGGACGGCGAGCCGGGCGAGCAGTGCGATGAGCAGCAGTGCTGCCAGGAGCGCCTTCTGCCGCGTCCGGGCAGCGCGCGGCCCCGCAAGAATCCCCGTTCCCCCCACACCGGGAGACTACGGGCAGATCGTGTTCCATGCCTCCAGGTCCCTACCGGCGCGGGTGCCGGTGGGAGTCGTCATCGAAGGCCCGCGGCCAGAATGGGCCCGTGCAGCTGGTGACGCTCGCCCCAGCGGCCTACCTCGGTGAGGACGACGTCGTGGACCGGTCCGACCCTCGCCTGGTGGCGCTCGCCGCCGACCTGCGGGCGGCAGCGGACGACGACGTCGACTACGCCCGGCGTGCCTTCGAGCTCGCCCGGGACGAGGTCCGGCACTCGTGGGACGCGCAGGACCGCAGGGTCACGCTGACCGCCTCCGAGGTGCTTGGGGAGAAAGTGGGCTTGTGCTACGGGAAATCCCACCTGCTCGTCGCGCTGCTGCGCGCCCCGGGGATTCCGGCCGGGTTCTGCTACCAGCGGCTGGCCTGGCCGGTGCGCCTGCAGCTGGGTGAGGTGGACTACCCGGACGTGCTCCCTGCGCCGGCTCCGGAAGTGGTGGGCGCGCTGCGCGCGGCCGAGGACATGCTCGTGCTCTGCGCCGGCGGTCCGCCCTCGGTGCTGCAGGGCCGGCTCGAGCCGGTCAGGTAGGGGCGTGTCGCCCGGGCGGCTTTCTTGTCCTCGGTGCGAGAGGATGCCGGTCGTGCGAGTGGGGGGATCGACCGGCTGATGGCGAATACGTCCGAGACGACCACCCGTTTCAACCCGCCGCCGAGCTGGCCTCCGCCGCCGCCGGGCTGGACCCCGCCCACCGGCTGGCGCCCGGACCTGTCCTGGGGGCCGCCTCCGCCGGGGTGGCAGCTGTGGGTCGAGGTGCCGGCCGGGCACCGCGCGGCCGCTCGGGCGGCGCGACCGGGCTGGGTGCGTCGGCACAAAGTGCTCGCCGCCGGCGGAGGCGCGCTCGCTCTCCTGCTCGGTGTGGGAGCGGTCGGTGCCGGGGTCGACCAGCTGGTCAGCACGGTGGACGCGGCCCCCAGCAGCAGCTCCCAGCCGAGCAGCTCCGCCTCGAGCACCACGGTGGCCGGCGGCGGTGGCAGTTCTCAGCCGTCCGGGGCTCATGGCTCCGAGGCTCAGCCCCAGCCGGGGTCGTCGTCGGCTGCGGCCTCGTCCGCTGCGTCGGCGGGGGCTGCCGCGGGCGGTGGCGCGTCTGCCGGGGCGACGTCGCCGACCACCGGGGCGCCGGCCACGACGACGGCCGCCGCCCGCCCGGGCACCGCGCTGGCCGCCGTGGCGACCCTCGGGGTGAAGGGCCGGGCGCCGATGACCGGCTACAGCCGCGACCAGTTCGGTCAGGCCTGGGCCGACGTCGACCGCAACGGCTGCGACACCCGCAACGACGTCCTGCGCAGAGACCTCGTGAACGTGGTGCTCAAGGCGGGGACGCACGGCTGCGTGGTGCTGTCCGGCGACCTCGCACCCGAGCCGTACTCGGGGCAGCAGCAGCACTTCGTCCGCGGGGTGGGCACCAGCACCCGGGTGCAGATCGACCACGTCGTGGCGCTGGGCGATGCCTGGCAGAAGGGTGCGCAGCAGTGGTCGGCCGCCAGGCGGCTGGCGTTCGCCAACGACCCGCTGGAGCTGCTGGCCGTCAACGGCCGGCTCAACCAGCAGAAGGGCGACGGCGACACCGCCACCTGGCTGCCCCCGAACAAGTCCTACCGCTGCGCCTACGTGGCCCGGCAGGTGTCGGTGAAGGCGAAGTACGGCCTGTGGGTCACCGCGGCGGAGCGGGACGCGATGGTGCGCGTCCTCGGCACCTGCCCTGGCCAGCCGCTGCTGACGTCGTCGCGGCCCACGGTGGCGGGAATCGCCGGCTCGGTGGGCAGCGCGCCCACCGCGGCGCGGACGACGGCCGCGCCGACCGCGGCGCCGGTGCGCACCGGCGTGCCTGCGACGTCGAGCGGGCCGGCACCGACGAAGACGACCGCCGCGCTGGACCCGAGGTTCCCTACCTGCAAGGCCGCGAAGGCCGCCGGCTACGGGCCTTACTACGAGGGCAAGGACCCGGAGTACGCCTGGTACCGCGACGGGGACAGCGACGGCGTCGACTGCGAGTAGCGCCGGGCCCGAGCGGCCTGTGGACAGACGTCCGGGCCGCGGGTGTTCGAGCCGTTAGCGTGCTGCCGGCGCGGCCGAGAGGCGGCCGCACACAGGGGGAACGTTCATGAGTCACAACACGCGGGGTCCGCTGCCCGCGCCCGGCTGGTACCCCGACCCGGCGGCGGCCGGGTCCACCCGATTCTGGGACGGGGGCGCCTGGACCTCCTACACCGCGCCCGCTGCCGGCGGTATGCCGTCCGGTCGTCGGCGGATGGGGCCGCAGCGCGTCGGGTTCGGGGGCGCCGTCGCGCTCGCCTTCCGGCGCATCGTCGACTACCGCGGCCGGTCCTCGCGTCGGGAGTACTGGTGGTTCCAGCTCGCCGCGCTCCTGGTCGGCCTCCTCGTCGGAATCCCGATGGTCATGACCACCCCGGCCGCGGACGACCCCTACGGGCCGTCGTCCGGGACCTCCGACATCCTCGGCGCGTTGTTCGGCGTGCTCTACCTGCTCTATCTCGCCGTCGAGCTGCCGTTGACGATTCGCCGCCTGCACGACATCGGTCGGCGGGGCTGGTGGCTGCTGCTCGGCTTCGCCCCGTTCGGCGGCCTCGTGCTCCTGGTGTTCTTCTGCGGCAGGTCGCAGCCGGACGTCAACGCCTTCGGGCCGGGACCGGCGGGTCCGTACGTGGGCTGATCCGCATCGCGCCCGCGCTCCCGGCGCGCGAAGGTTCCGTGCAGGTACGGCGCTTTGACCGCCGACAGGTCTGCGCGAGATCGGCGAACCCACGCCGTCCGTGATGAGCATCGTTCGTCGAGATTGCGGCACCCGGCCACGGTGAGGAGCTGCATGAGCCGCCGCTACATCACGACCGGGCCGCCGGGGAGCGGCAAGAGCACGACCCTGGCGCTCCTGGCCGACCGGGCCGAGGTCGTGCGCGAGGCCGTCACCGACGTCGTCGAGGCTCTGCTCGGAGAGGGCATCGCTCAGCCGGAGCTCGACCCGGGCTTCCTTCCGCGGATCGTCGCCCTGCAACGCCGACGACGGTTGGCTGCGGCGTCCGAGCTGCAGGTGCACGACTGCTCGGTCTTCTGCACCCTCGCCCTGGCGCGGTTCCTGAACCTGTCCGAGCCGAGGAATCGAAGTAGCCCTCGAAGATGACCAAGAGGACGAGGGTCGGTGACCTGCGAAAACGTGGGTGCCCCCGAGAGGATTCGAACCTCCGACACACGGTTTAGGAAACCGTTGCTCTATCCCCTGAGCTACGAGGGCGGGGGCCGGCTGGAACGGACACTGCGGCCGATGCGACGACAGCGGTGCGCGTGTCATGCCATGCGCGGACAGCGTAGTCGGTTGCTGCCCGACCCGACTGAGGACGGGTGGTCGACGGCGGCGTCGGACGCGCCGGCACGCGAAGATCAGCACCGGGTCAGGACATGGGGGGCCGCGCTGCCGGTGATCCCTGGTACTGCGGTCCGACCTGCTGGCGGCGGATCAGCGGGGCGACCTCTGGCACGGGGTGCGGCCGGCGATCGGCTGCGTCGACGCCGCCGCCGGGCCGGGTAGCATCCAAGGCGCCTGCCCGGAGCCGGTCGTCGCGACGCCCCCAGTGCGAGGCCTCATCCGAATCCCCACGTGGAGCTCTCAGTGCCTCAAGCAGTCGTCCGCTGGTTCGACGCCGACCGGGGCTTCGGGTTCCTGGCCCCTGACGACGGCGGCGAGGACCTGTTCGTCCACGCCTCCGAGCTCTCCGGCGGTGCCAAGCTCCTCCGCGAGGGCCAGACCGTCCAGTTCGAGGTCGGTGAGGGGAGCCGCGGGCCGCAGGCGCTCCGCGTGCGGGTGACCGGCGAGTCGGCGCCGGACTCCGCGCTCGGGGTGCTGGGCACGGTCGTCTGGTACGAGCCGAGCAAGGGCTACGGGTTCCTCGAGTCCGACAGCGGCGGGGCGCAGATCTTCGTGCACAGCTCCGCCATCGTCACCGGCGGAGTGCTCAGCGAAGGGCAACGGGTCGCTTTCCTCGTCGGCGAGGGCGAACGCGGCCCCCAGGCCGAGCACGTGCTGCCGCTGGCCGCCGACGCCGGCGGCCGCGCCACCGACGACGGCGCCGACGGCACCGTCTCCTGGTTCGACGAGGGCAAGGGCTTCGGGTTCGTCACCCCTGACTCCGGTGGGGACGACGTCTTCGTCCACGCCCGGGCGCTGGGCAACGGGCTGACCGTGCTGTACGAGGGAGACCGCGTCGCCTACGAGGTGGTGCAGGGTGACCGGGGCCCGCAGGCCCGGGACGTGCAGCTGGTCGGAGAGGCGCGGCGCGCAGGTGGGCACGCGACCGCCCCGCGCGAGCCGGCCGGCAAGCGCAAGGCGGCCAACGGGCCGGTCCGCGGCGGCGAGGGTGTCGTCGCGCGGTTCGACGCCGAGCGCGGGTTCGGGTTCATCACCCCGGACGCCGGGGGCGCGGACCTGTTCGTGCACATCTCGGTCGTCGCCGGCGACGAGTCCCTGGAGCAGGGCGACCGGGTCCGCTACAGCGTCCGCCAGAGCGACCGCGGCCCGCAGGCCGACCGCGTCGAGCTGCTCTAGCGGGGCCGGCCAGTCGCGCCGGACGCTGGCACAGTGTGGCGTGTGCCGAGGGGTGTCCGGTTCGCGCAGGCGACCAGGGCATCACGTCGGTGTGTCGACCGACAGAAGGTGCGGACACGCGCAACGGCCCGCGCCGCCGCCTGCGCGAATCGGTCATCGGCCGCCGGCGCGCGTGGCTGCCAGACTGCCGGCGTGCTCACGCAGACAGCCGCCGCGGCGGCAGGGACCTGGACCCTCGGCGACCGGACGGTGAACCGGCTCGGCCTCGGGGCCATGCGGCTGACCGGGACCGGGGCGTTCGACCACGGCCGCCCGCGGGACCGGGCGCAGGCGATCCGGGTGCTGCGCCGGGCGGTCGAGCTCGGCGTCAACCACATCGACACCGCCGCCTTCTACTTCTCGCCGCTGCGCTCGGCGAACGAGCTGATCAACACCGCGCTCGCGCCCTACCCGGACGACCTCGTCGTGGTCACCAAGGTCGGTCCCGGGCGCGACCCGTCGGGGGAGTGGCTGCCGTGGGCCCGCCCGGAGCAGCTGCGCGGGCAGGTGGAGGAGAACCTGCGCCAGCTGGGGCGGGACTGCCTGGACGTGGTGAACCTGCGCACCTACGGCACGGGGTCGCTCGCCGACCACCTGGGCGCGCTGGCCGAGCTGCGCGAGGCCGGGCTGCTGCGGCACATCGGCGTCTCGAACATCGACGCCGAGCAGCTGCGCGAGGCCCTGGACGTCGTCCCGGTGGTGTGCGTGCAGAACCGCTACGGCGTCGGCGACCGGGCCAGCGAGGAGGTGCTGCGCGCCTGCGCCGAGCACGGCATCGCGTTCGTGCCGTTCTTCTCGGTGGCCGGGACGGGCGGCGCGGCCGGGCGGCCGGCGGACGAGGATGCGGCGGTCCTGGCGGTGGCACGGGCCCACGGAGCGTCCGCCACGCAGGTCCGGATCGCGTGGACCCTCCAGCTGGGGCCGCACGTGCTCGCGATCCCCGGCACCGGCGATCCCGAGCACCTCGAGGACAACGTGGCCGCCGCCTCGCTGCAACTGTCCGACGACGACGTCGCGCTGCTCTCGGGGGTAGGCGCGCCGGCCTGAGCGTCAGCCGTCGGCTAGGTGTGCCGGCTGGCGTCGGCGCGCCCGCCGGCTCTCCAGCTGGTCGGCGATCAGCACACCGGCCGCCGCGCAGGCCGCGCCGGTGACGCCACCGACGAGCAGGTCCGTGAGCCAGTGCGTGGAGCGCAGCCACGAGGTGACCTCGACCACCGGGCACAGCGGGGGCAGCACGCGCACGGCTAGCCTCCAGGCCCGGTCGCGCCGGCGACCTGCTCGTCCGGGCAACGAGATCCGGGAAGCGGCGGGCGCCAGCAGCAGCGCGAGGGTGGCGGCCGCGGCGATGTTGGCGGCGTGCCCGGAGGGGAACTCGCCGACGTGGCCGACCAGGTCCGGCTGGCCCAGCGCCGGGCCGTAGAGCCGCGGGGTCCCGCGCTGGGTGAGGATCTTGAGCGCGCCGACGACCACGTTGACCAGCAGCAGTCCGGACACGGTGGCGACCAGGACCCGGCCCCGGCGGGTCAGGGCGGCCTCGGCCGCGGCCGCCAGCAGGATCACGGGGTAGAGGACGCCGCGCTGCCCCGGCCGCTCGACGAGGGCCCCGATCCGGTCCAGCAGATGGTTCTGCGGGGCCAGGTGCAGCACCGTGGCGGCGTCCAGCCAGGCGGTGAGCCCGAACGCGACCAGGAGCAGCCCGACCCCCGCCAGGAACGTCATGCGCACCAGGACCGCCAGCGGCTCGCCGTCCTGACGCCGTCCGTCGAGGCCGGGGGAGGTCGGCCGGACGGCGCCGTCGGTCGCTCGGGAGACTGGCGACGGGAGCAGCCGCAGGTCCGCGGCCGGCGGTATGAGCCGGGCCGCCGGGAGCGCCGCGGAGTCGAGGTCGCCCCTCACCGGCCTGCCCCGCAGGTCGTCCGCCGCCGGCCCGGGCTCCTGGTGCTGCTGCCAGGAGCTGGGAGGCGGGCAAAGGGCACGAACCAAGGATAGGTGCGGCCTATCGGACGGAGGTCCGCGGGTCCCGACGCTGCCGCCTGCGCCGGGCGCAGGCGGTGGTCAGCTCTGGAGGCAGCCGCAGGACTCACGGTGGACGAACGTCGGAGCCAGCTGAACCGTTCGCGGCTGCCGGTCCGGCTCCTTGAGTCGGGACAGCAGCATGCGCGCCGCCTGCGCGCCGATCTGCGAGATCGGCTGGGCGACGACGGTGAGCCGCGGGTGGAACAGGTCGGCCCACTCGAAGTCGTCGAAGCAGACGAGCGCGACGTCGTCCGGGACGGTGAGTCCGAGGTCGTGCAGCGCCGCCATGGCACCGATGGTCATCCGGTTGTTCGCCGTGACCAGGGCGGTGGGCGGGTCGGGCAGCGCCCGCAGCCGGTGCACCGCCTCACGCGCCGGCTCCATATCGCTGGAGCCGGCGATGACCAGCGCCGGGTCGTAGGGCAGCCCGGCGTTCTGCAGCCCGATGCGGTAGCCGGCGACGCGCTCGTCGGTGGTGGTCAGCCCCTCCTGGCCGCAGACCATCGCGATGTGCCGGTGGCCCAGGCCGGCGAGGTGTTCGACCAGCTGCACGGTGGCGTCCCGGTTCTCCACCCCGATCTGGTCGAAGTGGTCGTCGGCCAGCCGGTCGATCAGCACGGCGGGCAGCCCGCGGTCGAGCAGGTAGCGCAGGCTCGGGTCCGAGTGCGCCGTGGGCGCGAGGATGTAGCCGTCCACCCGGCGCGCGTGCAGGGACCGGATGACCCGCAGCTCCTCGACCGGGTCCTCCTTGGTGTCGGCGAGGAGCAGCAGATAGCCGGCGGCGCTGATCTCCCCCTCGAGCGCGCGCACCAGATCCATGAAGTAGGGGTTGGTGATGGCGGAGATCGCCACCCCGATGGTGAGCGTGCTGGAGGTGGCCAGGGACCGCGCGATCGTGTTGTGGGTGTAGCCGAGCTGGTCGATGACGTCGAGGACCCGCTGGCGGGTGGGCTCGGCCACCGCGCGGGTCCCGTTCAGCACGTGCGAGACGGTGGTCGTGGAGACGCCGGCCGCCTGGGCCACGTCGTTCATGGTCGCCACCGCCCACCTCCCGTCGGTGCGTCACCCGGCGGCTTCTACCGGACTGCTGCCGGCATTCTTCCATGTCTCATTTCGGTAACAAGCGGTACGCAAGCGCTTGCGGCAATCGGTTGCGTCATCCTACGGTCACCCTCACCACACGTAGCCGACCCAAAGGTGACGAACGTGGATCTCCAGGACGGCGTCCAGCGTGGGGCGTCGCAGCCGGCCGCCTCGCGCGTGCTCGACGAGGCGGTGGCGCGGGCGCGCTCCCTGGCCGGTGCCGGAGAGCGCCGCCTGCTCGGCATCGCCGGGCTGCCTGGCGGCGGCAAGTCCACGGTCGCCCAGGAGGTGGTGCGGCGCCTCGGCCCGCTCGCCTGCTACGTGCCGATGGACGGCTTCCACCTCGCCAACCTCGAGCTGGCCCGGCTGGGGCGCCAGGACCGCAAGGGGGCGCCGGACACCTTCGACGTCGCCGGCTACGTGGCGCTGCTGGAGCGCCTGCGGGCGCACGGCTCCGAGGTGGTCTACGCCCCCGCGTTCGACCGGGCCGTCGACGAGGCCGTGGCCGGCGCGATCCCGGTCCCGCCCGAGGTGCCGCTGGTGGTGACCGAGGGGAACTACCTGCTGCTCGACCAGGGCCCGTGGGCGCAGGTGGCGCCGCTGCTGGACGAGGCCTGGTTCGTCACCGGCGACGAGGACCAGCGGGTGGAGCAGCTCGTGCGCCGCCACGTCGCCTTCGGCAAGGACGCGGAGGCGGCCCGGGCCTGGGTCCTGGGCAGCGACCAGCGCAACGCCGACGTCGTCGCGCCGACCCGTGACCGCGCGGACCTCGTCCTGGAGCTCCCGCACATCCCTGCCTGGGCTGGTGACGTGCCACCGGCTGAGCGACCGCGCGGGGAGCGGCTCGCGGAGGAGGGGGTGCCCACGTCGAACTGACTCGGGGACCGTCACTTCAGCCGACGCCGGCAGCGACCGTCAGGTCACCGGCGCGAGCGCGGGCGATGTCTGCCGCCGGCGCCGACCACGAAGGGAATGTGCAGTGAGGACGAGAAGGACCGGGACAAGCAGGACCTCCACCAGGCGCGCCACCGCGATGGCCGCTGTCGCCGGGGGTGCGGCGTGCGCCCTGGCGCTGGCCGGGTGCGGGTCGTCGTCGTCGACGGCGGGAGCCGCCGGCGGGTCGGGAGGCGGCGGCAAGGCGGTGGGGGTCACCCTCATCCTCAAGACCCTCAGCAACCCCTACTTCGTGAGCATGCGCAAGGACGCCGAGGCCGAGGCCAAGAAGCAGGGTGTCAACCTCACGGTCGCCGCCGGCAAGACCGACGGCGACACGCAGTCGCAGATCAGCGCCATCGACAACGCGATCTCGCGTGGTGACAAGGGAATCCTCATCACCACCAACGGCGACTCGGTCAACACCGAGCTGAAGAAGGCCAAGGACGCCGGCCTCTACGTCATCGCCCTGGACACGGTGCCCAACCCGCCCAGCACGGTGGACATCACCTACGCCACGGACAACGAGCAGGCCGGCAAGCTGATCGGCCAGTACGCGGCGGCCAAGCTGGGCGGCAAGAAGGCCGACGTCGCCATGCTCGACCTGTTCAACGACCAGGTCGTCTCCGTGGACATCCAGCGCGACCACGGCTTCCTCGAGGGCATGGGCATCGACCCCGGCAGCAAGACCCAGAACGGGCAGGAGGCCAAGACCGGCAAGTACACCGGCGGCCAGGGCGGCGACTACGAGATCGCCTGCCACCAGCCGACCACCGGTGCGATCCCCGGCGGCAAGACGGCCATGGAGAACTGCCTGTCGGCCAACGGGAACATCAACGTCGTCTACACGATCAACGAGCCAGCCGCCGACGGCGCGCTGCAGGCGCTGGCTGCCGCGGGCAAGAAGGACGTGCTCGTCGTGACGATCGACGGCAGCTGCAAGTACGTCAACGGGCTGGTGAAGGAAGGCAAGATCGCCGCCGACGCCGCGCAGTACCCGGGCAAGATGGCCAGCCAGGGTGTGCAGACCATCGCCCAGCTGGCCAAGGGCGGAGCCAAGCCGTCGCTGCCGGACGGGCAGGACTTCATCAACACCGGCACCGCGCTGGTGACTGCGGACCCGGTCAGCGGGGTCGACAGCCAGAAGCCGGACCAGGCCGCGCAGGCCTGCTGGGGCTGACCCTTCCGGCGCCCCGGGCCCCAGGGCCTCCCGTCGGCCAGGGGCCCCGGGCGCCGCGCGCCATCCCCCTGCGGGCACCGGCCGGCACGGGACCCGGCCGCCGCGGCCCCCCGCCCCCCGCTCGCCTTCCCCTTGCGGGAACCGGCCGGCAGGGCAGCCGGCCGACGAGACACCGGGCCGTCCGGACGTGACGCCCACCACTGAGCAGGAAGGCCGCTCTCATGTCACAGACCCAGCTCGCCGACGAACCCGCGGACGTCAAGCTCTTCGAGGCAGACAGCTCGCCGGCGCTGCGCATCCACAACGTGCTGCACAGGTTCCCGGCGCTGAGCCCCCTGCTGGTGCTCGTCATCGCCTGCGTGGTGTTCGGCATCGCCAGCGACCGGTTCCTGCAGCCGACCAACCTGTCCATCGTGCTGCAGCAGGCAGCCGTCGTCGGGGCCCTCGCGGTGGGACAGACCCTGGTCATCCTCACCGCCGGGATCGACCTGTCGGTCGGCGCGATCATGGTGCTGGCAAGCCTGGTGATGGCCAAGCTCGGCTCCGAGAGCGGGATGCCCGGTGTCCTCGCGCTCATCATCGGCTTCGCGATCGCGGTGGGCGCCGCCTTCGTGAACGGCTTCCTGGTCACGAAGATCAAGCTGCCGCCGTTCATCGTGACCCTGGGCACCCTGAGCATCTTCACCGCGGCCACCCTCATCTACGCCGAGGGCGTGACCATCTCCCTGCAACCGGGCACCTTCCTGACCTGGACCGGGAGCGTGATCTCCATCGGCGGCTTCAACCTCACCGTCGGCGTGATCATGATGCTCGTGCTCTACGCCGCTTTCGCCTACGCGCTGCGGATGACGTCGTGGGGCCGGCACCTCTACGCGACCGGTGACGACGCCGAGGCCGCCCGGCTGGCCGGCATCCGTACGAACCGGGTCCTGCTGAGCGCGTACGTCGTCGCCGGCGCGGTCTTCGCCATCGCGGCATGGATCCTCATCGGCCGGATCAACGGTGCGGACCCGAACGCCGGGGTCAACGCGAACCTGGAGAGCATCACCGCGGTGGTCATCGGAGGCACCAGCCTCTTCGGCGGTCGGGGCGCGGTCGTCGGCTCGCTGGCGGGTGCCCTCATCGTGCAGGTCTTCAAGAACGGCCTGGCTCTCATCGGGGCGGACCCGAACTACCAGGTGCTCGCCGTCGGCCTGCTCGTCCTCGCGGCCGTGGCCGCGGACCAGTGGATCAGGAGCGTGAAGTCGTGACCGGACCGGTGCTGGAAGCACGTGGACTCGTCAAGCGGTTCGGCCACGTGGTGGGCCTTGCCGGGGTGGACCTCGAGCTGCATGCCGGGGAGGTGCTGGCGGTCATCGGGGACAACGGCGCGGGCAAGTCGACCCTCATCAAGTGCCTGTCCGGTGCCATGGCTCCCGATGCTGGCGAGCTCCTCGTGGACGGGCAGCGGGTGCAGTTCCGCAGCACCCAGGACGCGCGGTTGGCCGGGATCGAGACGGTCTACCAGAACCTGGCCGTGGCGCCGGCGCTGGACATCGCCAGCAACCTCTTCCTCGCACGTGAAGAGCGCCGACCTGGGGTGCTGGGGTCGGTGTTCAGGATGCTCGACACCCGGGGCATGAAGCGGCAGGCGCAGGAGCACATCGACGCGCTCGGCATCACCACGCTGCAGAACATCAACCAGGCCGTGGAAACTCTCTCCGGTGGTCAGCGGCAGGCGGTGGCGGTGGCCCGGGCGGCGGCGTTCGGGGGCAAGGTGGTGATCCTCGACGAGCCGACGGCGGCGCTCGGCGTGCGCGAGTCCGGGCAGGTGCTGCGCCTGGTGCGGGACCTGCGCGAGCGCGGGCTCGGCGTCATCCTCATCAGCCACAACATGCCGCACGTGTTCGAGGTGGCCGACCGCATCCACATCCAGCGGCTGGGGCGCGGCATCGGGGTGATGACCCCGGCCGAGCACACGCCGGCGCAGGCGGTGGCGGTCATGACCGGCGCCAGCACGATGGACGACGTGGTGAGCGCGGTTCCGGGGAGCTGACCGGACCGGAGCAGGCAGGACCGGGACGACGGGCAGGCGCCCGACCCGCGGGAGCAATGCTCCCCGGGCCGGGCACCTGCCCGCTACTCGTCACCGCCCCAGCCCGCTCACCGGATCAGTCGTTACCTCTTCGTTATCTGCGGTTCATTGACGCGAAACCGGTTCCGGCAGAACAGTGAGCGCGCCGAAACCGGTTACGGAACCGGTTTCGCATCACCCGCTCAGACGTGCTCACGGAGGAGGTGGCGCTGTGGCTGTCACGATCGCCGACGTCGCCGCCCGCGCCGGGGTGAGCAAGACGACGGTCTCGCGGGTGCTCAACGGCAAGGCGGACCTGGACCAGCTCACGGCGGCCCGCGTCCGCGAGGTGATCGCCGAGCTCGGCTACGTCCCCAGCGCGCGGGCCGTGGGCTTGGCGCGGGGGCGCACCAACGTCGTCGGGGTGCTGGTGCCGTCGCTGGTGTGGCCGTGGATCGGCGACGTGCTGCAGGCCATCGTCGACACGTTGGAGGCGGCGTCCTACGGGATGCTGCTGTTCACCTGCACCCGTGGCGACGAGTCCATGCGCAAGTTCGACGCCCAGGTCTCGGCGAAGTCCTTCGACGGTCTGCTCGTCATCGAGCCCATGGGCACGCTGGACTACATCACGCGGCTGCACGAGAACGGCCTGCCCGTCGTCATGATCGACGACCGCGCGCAGGAGCCGGCCTTCCCCACGGTCGCCACCAACAACCGGCACGGGGCCGCCGCCGCCGCCGAGCACCTGCTCGCCGTGGGTCGCCGCCGGCCCGTCGTGGTCCGCGGCCAGCTGCGGCACGGCTGCACCCGCGAGCGGCTGGACGGCTTCGCCGAGGTCTTCGAGGCAGCCGGGTTCCCGGTGCGCCCGGAGGCCGTGGTGGACGGCGATTTCAAGGTGCGCGGCGGGCATGCCGCGATCGAGTCCCTGCTTCGCGACGGCGTCGAGTTCGATGCCGTGTTCGCGCACAACGACCTGTCCGCGGTCGGCGCCCTGAAGGCGCTGCGGGAGGCCGGGCTGCGGGTGCCGGAGGACGTCTCGGTCGTCGGCTTCGACGACGTCCCGCTCGCCCAGCAGACCGACCCCGCGCTGACGACCGTGCACCAGCCGCTGCACGAGATGGGCGAGGCGGCCGTCGCGATGCTGCTCGCCGCTCTCGCCGAGGGGGTGGCGCCCACCCACCGGCAGGTGATCCCCAGTCGGCTCGTGGTGCGGGACTCCTCCGTCCCGCACTGACCAGAACCCTTCTGCCTCCCTCGCTCTCTCGCCTCCACAGCTTGTGCGACGTCCCTCGACACGAGGAGAACCGGTGTTTTCTGCAGCAGATGTGCCCGCGGACTTCGTCTGGGGGGTGGCCACCTCGGCCTACCAGATCGAAGGCGCCCACGACGTGGACGGGAGGGGGCCCTCCATCTGGGACACCTTCTGCCGAGTGCCCGGAGCAGTGCACAACGGCGAGAACGGCGACGTCGCCTGCGACCACTACCACCGCTACAAGGAAGACCTCGATCTCCTGGTGGAGCTCGGCGTCGACGCCTACCGCTTCTCGATCGCCTGGCCGCGGGTGATCCCGAACGGCACCGGAGCGGTCAACGTCAAGGGCCTGGCGTTCTACGACGAGCTGGTGGACGGCCTGCTCGAGCGCGGCGTGACGCCCTACGTCACCCTCTACCACTGGGACCTTCCCCAAGCCCTGCAGGACAAGGGGGGCTGGCCCAGCCGGGACACCGCCGAGGCGTTCGCCGAGTACGCCGCGGTGGTCGCGAGGTCCCTGGGGGACCGGGTGCGGTCCTGGGCCACCCTCAACGAGCCGCAGTGCAGCGCGTGGCACGGCCATCTCGAGGGTGTGATGGCTCCCGGGGTGAAGAACCTCGAGGCCGCGGTGCGCACCTCGGTGCACCTGCATCTCGGGCACGGACTCGCGGTGCAGGCGATCCGTGCCAACGCCCCCCTGCCGCCCCAGGTCGGGATCGTGAACAACCACGGGCCCGTGCGGCCCGCGAGCGACCGTCCCGAGGACGTCGCGGCCGCGCGCCGCGCCGACGGTCACGGCAACCGCTGGTGGTTGGATGCCCTGCACGGCAAGGGCTACCCGCAGGACATGGTCGAGCTCTACGGGGTCGACCTCCCGCTGCGGTCAGGCGACCTCGAGACGATCGCGCAGCCTCTGGACTTCCTCGGCGTCAACTACTACACGGTCGCCACCGTCCGGGACGCCCCGGAGCACCCGCACGTGACCCGGGCCGAGCCGGTGCCCGCCCCCGACCGGCCGCACACGGCCATGGGCTGGGAGGTGAATGCGGACGGGCTCGAGGTGATGCTGCGCCGCATCGCCGACGACTACCAGCCGCAGGCGATCTACGTGACCGAGAACGGGTCGGCCTGGGACGACGAGGCTGGCGCCGACGGGTACGTGGCGGACGTCGAGCGGACCAGCTATCTCCAGTCGCACGTCGCGGCCACCCTGGCAGCGGCGCGCACGGCTCCGGTCAAGGGCTACTTCGCCTGGTCCATGCTGGACAACTTCGAGTGGGCCTACGGCTACGACAAGCGCTTCGGTCTGGTTCGGGTCGACTACGAGACCCAGCAGCGCACGGTCAAGGCCAGCGGCCGGTGGTACGCCGACGCGGTGCGTTCTGCTCGCCAGGGAGCCGCGTCGGCGGGTGGGGCGGCCGACTAGAGATGCGCGTCTTCGCCCGCCGGATCGGCTTCTACGTCCTGGCCGCGATCGCCGCGGTCAGCCTCGACTTCTTCATCCCGCGCATGGTTCCGGGAGACCCGGTCCTCACTGCGCTCGCCCAGAACACCAGCCTGCCCCCGGCTGCGCTGCGGGCCATGCAGCTGCGCTACGGCGGAGGGACCAGTGAGAGCCTCTGGGACCAGTATCTCCACTTCTGGGGCCAGATCTTCCACGGCGACCTGGGCTACTCGCTCAGCCTGGGCAACACCCCGGTCACCCAGGTGATCACCCAGCACCTCTACTGGACGATCATCCTGGTCGGCCTGGCCACGGTGATCTCCTTCGTGCTCGGCACGGTCATCGGCACCCTGGCCGGCTGGAAGCGGGGCTCCTGGCTGGAGTCGGTCCTGCCCGTCACCACCTTCCTTCAGGCCATGCCCTACTTCTTCCTGGCCACCCTGCTCGTGCTGGTCTTCGCCGTGCGCCTGCAGTGGTTCCCGTCGGTGGGCGGCTACGACTTCCGCAGCAGCCACATCGGCCTGAACTGGGCGTTCCTCAAGGACGCCGCATACCACGGCCTGCTGCCGGCGCTCACCATCGTCGGCGCCTCGCTGGCCGGCTGGATCATCGGCATGCGCAACATGGTGGTCACCGTGCGGGACGAGGACTACGTGCTGCTCGCCGAGGCCGCCGGTCTCCCGCAGCGGCGGGTCGTCTGGTACGCCGCTCGCAACGCGGTCCTGCCGCAGGTCTCCAGCTTCGCGCTGGCCATGAGCTTCGTCGTCGCGGGGTCGCTGCTCACCGAGATCGTCTTCTCCTACCCCGGTATCGGGTACACGCTGCTGGCCGCGGTGAAGAGCCTGGACTACTCGCTGGTGCAGGGGATCTTCCTGGTGATCACGCTGGTGGTGCTGGCGGCGAACTTCGTGGCCGACCTCGTCTACGTGCTGCTCGACCCGCGCACCCGGCAGGAGGCCTGAGCGCTCATGACCCTCACCGACCCCGCTCTGGCCAGCGAGCCCGGCTCGACATCGGGGCCCGAGGCGCCGCGTCGCCGTCGCCCGCTGCTCAAGGTCAAGTCCAAGAAGATGCTGGTGGGCCTGATCATCCTCGGCGTCTTCGTCCTGCTCGCACTGATCGGGCCGATCATCGCCCCGTACGACCCGACCCAGCTGATGCCGCTGGAGGGCCCGCCGATGGTCGCGGGCTCCTCGGCGCCGTCGCAGCTGCCGGGGGCGCACCACTGGCTGGGGCAGACGAACATCGGTGGCGACGTCCTGTCCCAGCTGCTGGCCGGTACCCGTCCCACCGTGCTCGTCTCGTTCCTGGCCGGTGCGGTGGCCACCGCCCTCGCGGTCATCATCGGCATCACCGCCGGCTACGTGGGCGGCCTGGTCGACGAGGTCCTTTCCCTGCTGGCCAACGTCTTCCTGGTCATCCCGGCGCTGCCGCTGCTGATCGCGGTGGGTGCCTTCCTCGGGCCGGAACGGACCGGCAACCCGATCATCGTCGGTCTCATCATCGCGGCCACCGGGTGGGCGTGGGGCGCCCGCGTCATGCGGGCCCAGGCACTGTCCATGCGCAACCGCGACTTCGTCGAGGCGGCCAGGATCAGCGGGGAGAGCACCTGGCGGATCATCGTGGCCGAGATCATGCCCAACCTCACCGCGATCATCGCCTCGTCGTTCCTGTTCACCACGATCTACGCCATCGGCACCTACGTGGGGCTCGGCTTCCTCACCGTGGTGAGCGCGGGGGCGGACTACAACTGGGGCACCATCCTCTTCGACGCGACGTCGAGCTCGGCCGTCGAGTCCGGGTTCTGGTGGTGGTACATCCCGCCGGGCATCGCGATCGCTCTGCTCGGGACCTCGCTCGCCCTCATCAACTTCGGCATCGACGAGTACATCAACCCCCGGCTGCGGATGGCCGTGTCCCCCCGGCGCTCCCGGCAGCTGCTCGGTGTGCGGCTGCGCCCGCAGCTCGGCTTCACCCCGGTGGTCCGGCGCGACCCGGCCGGCCGCCTGCCCGGTCGGCCCGTCTCGTCGGCCGGGCCGGCGTCCGAGACGGCAACGGAGGGTGCACGATGACGGCCGCCCTGCACACCGAGGCGCTGTCCGAGGACGAGCGCGCGCTGCGCCGACCGCTGCTGGAGGTGCGCGGCCTGTGCGTGGACTACGGGGTCGAGGAGCCCGTGCACGCGGTGGTCGACGTCGACCTCACCATCTACCGCGGGGAGGTCGTGGGCCTGGCCGGCGAGAGCGGCAGCGGCAAGTCGACGCTGGCGTATGCCGTCACCCGGCTGCTGCGCGACCCGGGCATCATCACCGGAGGGACCGCCAGTTACTACGACTGGTCGGACGAGGAGCGTGGGTCCGGCCGCGGCGAGCTGCAGCCGCGGACGGTGGACCTGCTCAGCCAGGACCCGGCCGTGGTCCGCGCGGTGCGGTGGAGCCAGATCGCCGTCGTCTTCCAGAGCGCACTGCACGCGCTGAACCCGGTGATGCGCATCGGGAAGCTCCTCGACGACGTGCTGCGCCACCACGAGACCGGGCTGAACAAGGCGCAACGGCGCGAGCGGGCGGCCGAGCTGCTGCAGATGGTGGGCATCAGCGCCGACCGGCTGCGCAGCTACCCGCACGAGCTCTCCGGCGGTATGCGCCAGCGGGTAATGATCGCGCTGGCCCTGGCGCTGCGCCCGCGGCTGCTCATCATGGACGAGCCGACCACCGCCCTCGACGTCGTGATCCAGCGGGAGATCCTCGAGGAGCTCACCGACCTGCGCCAGCGGCTCGGCTTCAGCGTCCTGTTCATCACCCACGACCTGTCGCTGCTCATCGAGATCGCCGACCGGATCGCCGTGATGTACGCCGGGCGGCTGGTGGAGCAGGCGCCGGCCACGTCGCTGTTCCACTACCCCCGCCACCCCTACACCTACGGCCTCACCCGCTCCTTCCCGTCCCTGCACGGGGAACAGCGGCAGCTGACCGGTATCGACGGGTCACCGCCGGACCTCCGGCGCACCCCGTCCGGCTGCTCCTTCCACCCGCGCTGCGCCTGGGCGCTGGAGGAGTGCCGGAGCCAGGAGCCGCCGCTGGTGCAGCTGACCGAGGCCGCGGGTTCGCGGTCCGCCCTGTGCTGGCTGCAGGACGGCCGGCACGAGGTGCCTGCCGAGCTCGCTCTGCGGCCGGCGCGGACGGAGGAGGCGCGATGAGCAGCACGCGGGTGCAGGGTGCGGAGCAGGACCGGCCGGCCGAGGCCGGCGAGCAGCCGATCCTCGAGGCCGTCGGTGTCACCAAGCACTTCCCGGTGCGCTCGGGCTGGCGGCGGCGGGGCGTGGTGCACGCCGCGGAGGACATCTCGGTGGCGCTGCACCCGGGCCGGGTGACCGCGGTCGTCGGCGAGAGCGGGTCGGGCAAGTCGACGCTCTCGCGCATGCTGGCCCGCACCTACAAGCTGACGGGCGGGAAGCTCTACTTCCGGGGCGAGGAGGTCGACACCCGCTCACGCGCCTCCGGCGACTACCGGCGCGCGGTGCAGCTGGTGCTGCAGGATCCGTTCGCCTCGCTGAACCCGGTTCACTCGGTCCGCTACATCCTGGGCCGTCCGCTCACCATCCACGGGCGAGACGGCGGGGACCTCGAGGCGGCCACGCTGGCGCTGCTGCGCCGGGTGGCGCTGGAGCCGGCCGAGCAGTTCATCGACAAGTACCCGCACGAGCTGTCCGGTGGGCAGCGCCAGCGGGTGTCGATCGCGCGGGGGCTCGCGGTGGAGCCGGAGGTGCTGCTGGCCGACGAGCCGGTGTCGATGCTCGACGTGTCGATCCGGCTCGGCGTGCTCAACCTGCTGGCCGACCTGCGTGACCGGGACCGGCTGGCCATCCTCTACGTCACTCACGACATCGCCTCGGCGCGCTACCTGGCCGACACGATCATGGTCATGTACGCGGGTCGGGTCGTGGAGGCGGGCCCGGCCGACGAGGTGACCGAGCACCCCGCCCACCCCTACACCCAGCTGCTGCTCAGCGCCGCGCCGGACCCCGACGCCGTCAGCAAGACCTGGGTGGGCGCGGCCGGTGCACCGCCGTCGCTGGTGAACCCGCCCAGCGGCTGCCGCTTCCACCCTCGCTGCCCGCACGCCATGGACGTCTGCCGCAGCTCGGCGCCGCCGCTGCTGCAGATCGGGACGGCGGGCGGGGCGAGCCACCAGTCCGCCTGCTGGCTGCACGACGCGGACAAGGCCCCGCAGCCGGCGGCCGAGCCACCGGAGCCGCGCTCATGACCGTTCCCGGGGGCATCCGTGCGATGTCGCAGCGGGGTGACCGCGCCCCGCCGAGAGGCAGGTGACGAGCGGACCTCGCGCCGATCTCCCTGATGCACCTGAGGAGACGGGACGGCTCGACGTCCGTTCGCGGTGGACCGCCGGGGGCCAGCCCGTGCGGTCCGCTCGCCAAACAGCGTGACCCGAGCCGTCCCGTCCCATCCCACGACGAGCCAATTTCCGCGAAAGAGGCATCCATGATCCGCAGATCCATGGCAGGCGTCGCGGTCGCGAGCGTACTCGCTCTCGCCGCCAGCGCCTGCTCCTCCTCGGCCCCCGCGTCGTCGAACGACACCTCCGGTCCGTCGTCGTCCTCGGGGACGTCGGTCAACCAGGCGGCCGAGGCCACGCCCCTGTCCCTGCCCGGCAACCACGGCGGCGTCACGCTGGTGAAGAGCGCCGCGCTGTCCACGACGCAGGGCAAGGCGCCCATCACGATCGAGAACAACCCGATCCCGACGCTCGAGGACAACTTCAACGCCTTCGACGCCAACGGCTTCGGCTACAAGCTCAACATCGAGGGGCTGTTCTACGAGCCCCTGCTGATGTTCAACGATCTCAAGGCGAACACGGCCTATCCGTGGCTGGCCAGCAACTTCTCCTGGAACGACACCGGCACCGAGATCACCTTCACCCTGCGGGACGGGGTCAAGTTCAGCGACGGCTCGCCGCTCACGGCCGAGGACGTCGCCTACACCTACCAGGTCATGAAGGACGTCCCGGCGGCCAACCGGCTCTGCCTGCCGATCGCGAGTGCCAGCGCGGTGGGGACCAACCAGGTGAAGGTCACCTTCACCCAGCCGCAGTTCCAGAACATCTTCAACATCGCCGGACAGACCTTCGTGGTGAAGAAGTCGGTCTACAGCGCGTCCTCGGACCCGGCGAAGTTCGCCGACGCCAAGCCGGTGGGCACCGGGCCCTACACGCTGGCGAACTTCACCGCCCAGGGGCTGCAGCTGAAGGCGAACCCGGGCTACTGGGGTGGCACTCCGCCGGTGCCCGAGGTGGACGTGCCCAGCTTCTCCAGCAACGACGTGGCCCTGCAGCAGCTCTCCGCCGGGAAGATCGACTACGCCGGCAACTTCGTCTCGCAGATCGAGCAGAGCTTCGTCGCGAAGGACCCGCAGAACCACCACTACTGGTTCCCGGCGATCAACGTCGTGACCCTCGTGTTCAACGTGAAGAGCGGGCCGGCCGCGCTGCAGGACCCGGCCGTGCGCAAGGCGGTCAGCATGGGGCTGGACCGGCAGAAGGTCGCCGGTCAGGCAGAGCAGGGCTATGAGGCGCCCGCCACGTCCTCCAGCGGCCTGCTGCTGCCCAACTTCTCCAGCGTGCTGCCCAAGGAGTACGCCAACGACCTCAAGCCGACCCAGGACGCCGCCGCCGTCGAGACCATCATGAAGGGCGCCGGCTACGCCAAGGACGCCAAGGGGATCTGGGCGAAGAACGGTCAGGAGGTCGCCTTCAAGATCGAGGACCCGACGGCCTACACCGACTACTACCAGGCTGCGCAGATCATGTCGCAGGACCTCAAGGCGGTCGGCTTCGACGTCAGCGTGAACGGCGTGGACGCGAACAAGTGGTACAGCGACCTGGCAGCCGGGACGTTCGACTCTGCCATCCACTGGGGCTCCACCGGTCCGTCGCCCTACGCCGCCTACTCCGGTTGGCTCGACCCCGCGCTCGCGCAGGGCAGCAACGCCAGCGGCAACTACGGCCGGTTCTCCGACCCGACCGCCGCGGCGGCCCTGGCGGAATACGCCAAGGCCGGCACCGAGGAGGCGGCCGGCAAGGCCATCAACACCCTGGCCAAGGTGATGTCCGAGCAGGTCCCGGTGGCGCCGATCATGTACGCGGCCGGCTGGTACGAGTACAACAGCACGAACTACACCGGGTGGGTCACGAAGGACAACCAGTACATGGACCCCTCGCCCAACCCAGCCAACTGCGCGTACGTGATCCTCCAGCTGCGCCCCAAGGCCTGACGGGGGGACAGGTCAGCGCGGGGCTGGGGACCGTCCCGCGCTGAGAAGGGCGATGGCGCGGCCCCCCGGGCAGGGGCCCGCCAAGCAGAGAATACGTACGGGGAACCCGACCGGGGGCACGACACCCGAGGGGGGGGG
>JBQCHF010000128.1:0-12957 GCA_051954955.1 Motilibacteraceae bacterium | reverse complement strand
CGCCGGTCTCGCCGGCATCGCAGGGCAGCTTCCTGGCGCATACGCTGAACACGCTGCGCCGCGCGGCGGGCACCGGCGAGACGGCCCGGGCCAACCGGTCGTGGTGGGACGAGGAGGCGGTCGACTACCAGGCCGAGCACGGCGCCTTCCTGGGCGACGCCGGCTTCGTCTGGTGCCCGGAGGGCCTGGACGAGGCCGACGCGCACCTCCTGGGCGACGTCGCCGGCCGGCGGGTGCTGGAGGTCGGCGCCGGCGCCGCGCAGTGCTCGCGCTGGCTGGCCGGCCAGGGGGCGCACCCGGTGGCCGTCGACGTCTCGCTGGCCCAGCTGCGCCACGCCGCAGTGCTCGACGCCCGCACCGGCGTCCGGGTGCCGACCGCGGTGGCCGACGCCGTCGACCTGCCCTTCGCCGACGCCTCGTTCGACCTGGCCTGCTCGGCCTACGGCGCGGTGCCGTTCGTGGCCGACTCCGCGCGGCTGATGGCGGAGGTCGCCCGGGTGCTGGGCCCGGGTGGGCGCTGGGTCTTCTCGGTCACCCACCCGGTGCGCTGGTGCTTCCCCGACGACCCGGGCGAGGGCGGGCTCACCGCCCGGGACAGCTACTGGGACCGCACCCCCTACGTGGAGCAGGACGAGCACGGCCGCGCCACCTACGTCGAGCACCACCGCACGCTCGGCGACCGGGTGCGCGAGGTGGTGGCGGCCGGGCTGGTGCTGGAGGACGTCGTCGAGCCGGAGTGGCCGGACTGGAACGGGCAGACCTGGGGCGGGTGGAGCCCGCTGCGCGGGGCGGTGCTGCCGGGCACCGCGATCTTCCGCTGCCGCAAGCCCTGACGCTGCCGCCGGTCCTGACTGCTCAGCGTGCGCCCACCGGCTCCGGCGCGGGCTCGGCGTGCCGGGCGGGGGCCGGCGGCTCGTGCCGGCCGCCGAGCAGGAGGACCAGCCCGACCACCACGAGGCCGATGCCGAGCACGAGCAGCACGATCTGCGTGGTGGTGCCGATGAGGTTGAGCTTGTCGATGCCGTCCTTGGCGGTCTTGACGTTCCCGTTGATGGTGGCGTCGGTGAACGTGAGGGTGCCCAGCAGCGCGGGCTTGCCGGCCAGGTTCCCTTGCGAGAACAGGCGACGCTGCGCCTCCTGACCCTTGACGATGATCCCGGTCCGCGGCTCGATCCACACCGTGCGGGTGTTGGCGTAGGTGCCGGGCACCTTCAGGCCGGGCACCAGGTCCACCGGCGTGGTGGGGATCTGCTGCACGAAGACGTAGGTCGTCAGGCCCTGGATGTCCTCCTCGCGCTGGTAGCGCATCGGGTAGGGCTTGCGCACCACGGTGTCGAAGAACTGGTAGGTAGTCTTCTCGGTGTTGAACGGGAACTTGTAGCTGAGCCCGACGTGCGCGGTGGGCTCGCCGTCCACCGTCTCCTTGAACTGCGGCTCGTTCACCGCCTGCGCGGTGTGCCGGTCGCTGGCCACCCGGTCGGTGGTCACCGACAGCAGCCGCGGATCGGTGGCCGCCACGCACGCCGGCGTCGGGCCGATGACCCGGACCGTGCACAGGCTCTCGTCCAGCACGATGACGTCGCCGGTGCTCGCTTTGACGTCCGGCACCACCGTCCGTGTCGCCCGCACCAGCGGCACGACCGTCTGCCGGTTCGCGGTCACGTCGTACTGCAGCACGTTGGTCGCCTCGGCGATCGACGGGTCGATCGCGTCGAAGGGCGTCTTCTCCAGCCGGGGCGTGACCACCCACCGCAGCAGCGGCGCCAGCACGATGAAGGCGACCCCGAGGGCCAGCAACGCGATTCCGAAGCCTCGTCGCACGGCGTCCCCCGCCTCGACGTCGGGAGGACCGATCGACCTCCCGGTGCGCCGGACGCTAGCAGCGGCCGCTGATCGGGACTCCCGCAATCGCCAACGCCTACGCCCCCCTGCATCGCACGCTTTCGCAGGAGGAGCAGACGTTCTCTTCGCCACCCCCCGCGCGAGCACCGGGAGCAGCCGAGCAGTGACGCAGACCGATCCGCTCCCGCGGGACGCCGCCACCGCCGCGCCGCACCTCGGCCAGCCGGTCGACCTCGTGCCGCCGGCCGTGCGTGCCGCCGCGCGCAGCGCCCGCTCGGCGACGACGGGGGTCGACCTGGCTGCGCTCGCCCTCGTGGTCCTGCAGCTGGTCCCGATGGCCTACCTCGTCGTTCCCGGCTCCCTCTACGCCGACGACCTGCGCGCGCAGGGCTACGCCGCCGGGCGGTCGTGGTGGCCGTTCGTGGTGCAGTCGAACGGAACGCACGTGAGCGTGCTGGCCCGCACCTACGACTGGGCGACGGTGCGCTGGGCGCCGCTCGAGCACTGGCCGGCAGTGGTGGTCACGCTCGGGCTGCGGGTGGCGCTGCTCGCGGCGCTGTGGTGGGTGCTGCGCGACCTGTTCGGCCCCCGCCCGGCGGCGCTGCTCCCGCTGGCTCTGGTCGCGGTGACCCCGGCGCTCGTACCCACGACGGCGTCGAACCGGCAGGCGCTGCCGAACCTCTTCGTGGTCACGGCGCTGCTGGCCGCGACCGCCCTGCACGTGCGCTGGCTGCGTTCGGGCCGGCTGGCGCTGCTGCTCGGCGCGGGCGCCTGCATCGTGCTCGGGTTGCTGATGTTCGAGAAGGCCGCGGCGATCGGTCCCTGGCTGGCGCTGCTGACCCTGCTGCTGCCCGAGACGGCCGGCGGCCGGGCTCGGCTGCGGCTGCTGCTGCGGGCCTGGCCGGCGGTGGTGCTCTACGCCCTGCTGGACGCGGTCTTCGTTGCGCTGTACCTGCTCGGCCCTTACCAGTCACCGGGCAGCGACGGCGGGACGAACCCCGGGGAGGCGCTGGCAGCGGTCCAGCACCTGCTGGGCGACACGCTGGCGGTGGCCCTGCTGGGCGGACCCTTGCGCTGGCGGGAGACCTCTCCCTACTACGGCACGTCGGACTCCCCCACCTGGCTGTCCGCGCTGTGCGTCACGGTCTGCGCGCTGCTCGTCGTGGGCACGGCGGTCCGACGCCGTCGTGCCGCGCTGCGCGCCTGGCTGCTGCTGGGCGGGTACCTCGCCGTCGCGTTCCCGGTGGTGGCCGCCGGGCGCCTGGGCGGCTACGGGGCGGACATCGGCGCCACCTACCGGTTGTGGGCCGACGTCGCCGTGGTGGCCGTCCTGGCCGCGACCTTAGCGGTGCTGCCGCTGCGGGCCGGTGTCGACCCGCTCGCGGAGCCGCGCGCCACCACCTCGAGCTCCTCCGCGCAGCCCCGGTCCAGGCTGCGGTCCGCCACCGTCGGGTTGGTGGTGCTCGGGGTGCTCGTCGCGTCGATGGTGAGCACGAGGTCGTTCGCGCAGCGCTGGCACCGCAACCCGACCGGCGCCTACCTGGCGGCTGTCCGCGAGGGGACCTCGCACGGGGTGCGGTCGCTGGCGCCGCTGCCGCTGCCGGCCTCGGTCATGCCGTTCTGGATGGACCCCGACTACGACGTCGAGCAGCTGGTGGCGCCGCTGCAGCGCGGCATCTCGGTGCACGACGCGGACCACGGCACCGCCATGCTGACCAGCGAGGGGACGGTCGTCCCCGCGCGGTTCGTCCCGCGCACCGGCGCGACGCCGGGGCCGAACGGGTTCTGCGGCCGCTCGATCCAGCCGGGCGGGGCCCGGCGCATCGCGTTCACCCACCCGGTCGTCTACCGGCACGACGACGTCGTGCGGCTGGCCCTGCTGGTCGGCGGCGGGGCGAGCGCGGTGGAGGTGTCGGTGGTGACGGCCTCCGGCCGTTCGCTCACCGTCCCCTCGCGCGGCCCGCTGCGGCTGTCCCCGGGGCCGCACGTGCTGCTGGCCCGCGCCCCCGTCGACCCGTCGGCCCCGGTGGGCGCCCACGGCGCCCCTCGCCAGGAGGTGGCCGGCGTCGACGTCCGCCTGCTGGACCCGGGCGTGCACCTGTGCGTGGTGTCCGCCGAGTACGGCAGCGAGGTCCCGGCCGCGGCAGGCGCACCGTGACCGCCGTAGAGCCGTCCGCGGCGCCCGTCGCGGCGCCGGTCCCCACCCAGCGGCCGCGAGGATTCCCGCTGCTGGACGGATATCGCGCACTGGCCGCCTCCGCGGTGGTGGTGACGCACGTGGGGTTCAACACCGGGGCGGCGCTCAACGGCCGGGCGGCCGGGGTGCTGGCCCGGCTGGACATCGGCGTGGCGCTGTTCTTCCTCATCTCCGGCTTCCTGCTGTTCCGCGCCTGGGCGCTGAGCCATCTCCTCGACCGGCCGCGGCCCGCGGCCGGCCCGTACCTGTGGCGCCGGGCGCTCAGGGTGCTGCCGGCGCTGTGGGTGGCGGTGCTCGGGGTCTCGCTGCTGGTGCCCGAGAACGGCCCGGTGCCGCTGCCGACGTGGTTGGCGCAGCTGGCGCTGCTGCAGACCTACCTGCCGGTGCGCCAGCTCCTCGGGCTGTCTCCGCTGTGGAGCCTGACCACCGAGGTGGCGTTCTACCTGGTGCTGCCCCTGCTCGGCGCGGCCCTGGTCGCCCTGCGGGGCGGGACGCTGGAGCAGCGGATGCGTCGCGCGGAGCTCGGCCTGCTGGTGCTCGCGATGGTGCCGCTGCTGTTCCGGTCCCTGGTGCTCCGCGGCGAGCTGCCGGCACGCGACGCCGCGTTCTGGCTGCCGGCCTACCTGGACTGGTTCACCCTCGGCATGTTCCTGGCGCTGGTGCGGGCCTACCGCGAGCTCGCACCGCACACCCGGCGCTGGGCACTGCTCGAGGACCTGGCCGCGGCACCGGGCGCGTGCTGGGCGGCGGCCGCCGCGCTCTACGTCGTCGCGACCACCCAGGTGGCCGGCCCGCGCTCGTTGCTGCCTCCCACCGGGTTCGAGGCCACCGTCAAGCACTGGCTGTATGCCGCGGTGGCGTTCCTCGTGCTGCTGCCCGGGGTGCTGGGAGACCCGGCGGACGGCCGCATCCGCCGGCTGCTCGGCAGCCGTCCCCTACGCTTCGTCGGAGATGTCTCCTACGGCATCTTCCTGTGGAACATGCCGGTGCTGTTCCTCGTCTTCCGGCTGTTGCACCTGACCGTCTTCGACGCCCCGTTCTGGCGCACGCTCGCCGTCGTCTACGTGCTCACGCTGGTCGTCGCCACCGCCAGCCACTACCTGGTTGAACGTCCGTTCCTGCGCCTGAAGGACCGCCTGCCCGGCAGGCCGGCGAGGAGGGCGCAGGCCACCGCCGCCAGCGCCAGCAGCTGAGCCGGATGCCCGGTGGCGGCGGGGGCCGTCGACGGCCAGGGCGCAGCCGCGGCCAGCGCCGCAGCCGCCGCCGCGCAGCCGCCGGCCCCCAGGGCGGCAGCGGCGGGGCTGCTGCTCCGGGCCCAGGCGAGCACCGGCACGGCCAGCGCCAGGGCCGCCGCGCCGGTCCAGCCGAACCACACCACCAGCGCCAGCGACCCCGCAGCCACCGCCAGCGCGGCCGATCTCGAGGTGGCCGGCCGGGCCCCGGCCGCCGGCCTCGTCGCGCGGCCGCGGGCTGGCACCGCCGCGAGCGCGATCAGGCAGAGCACGAGGACCAGGCCGCCCAGGAGTCCGGCGCGGTAGGGCGTCGCCGGTGCGTAGGACAGCGTGAGCGTCCCCCCGGCGCCGGCGGGCACGAGCCAGCCCTGCTGCCAGCCGTCGACCCGCAGGCGCGGCAGCACCCGCCCGTGCAGCGAGGCCCGCCAGCCGTCGTTGGCGTTCTCGTGCACGGTCAGCACCCTCGCGACGTCCGCCGCGGGGACCTGCACGGTGCGGTGCTCGGACCCCCAGTCCAGGACCATCGGGGAGACCGCCGGGGCCTCGCCGGCCGTCGCCGCCCAGGGCCGCAGGGTGAGCGAGCGCGGCTGCAGCTCCCCGCTGGGGAGCAGGCTCACCCCGTGGGTGCCCGCCGGCATCACCAGCGGGCCGGACCGGCAGGGCCGCAGGCCCAGCGGGCGGCCGGCAAGCAGATCCCCCACCCGTCCGGTAGCCCGGGTCGGGATCACCACGCCGTCCACGGTGAGCGGTGGTGCGTAGCCGCAGGGGACGCTCACCGAGGCCTGCGGGTCGAGCGGGCGGCGCAGGTCGTCGGCACCGAGCAGGCGCACCTCGGACACACCGACCGGGAGCCGGCTGCGCACGCCCGCGGTGGACAGCGACCAGCGCGCGTCCACCGAGATGAAGCGCAGCCGCACCCGGTCGGTCGTGACCGCACGCAGCCGCACGTACCCCTCCGCGTCCACCGGCTCCGCCTCGGTGCGCCCGCCAGCGGCCACCTCTACGGTGGCCGGTCGGGACGCGGCCAGCGCGGGGTCGACGAGCAGCTGCAGGCCGGTGAGCGGCCGGGTCTCGGGCAGGGTCAGCGTGAGGGCCGGTGCCGGATCGGCCCCCGCGGCGATCCAGCCCGTCCCGAGGTCGCCGTCCACCGCGGTCTGCGCGCGGCCGGCCGGGTCGGGGACCAGCGCGGACGTGGCGGAGGCTCGGACCGCGGATCCGACAGGTTGTAGGAGGGCGTCCAGCGCGGGCCCGGGTCGGGGCACGACGGCACCGACGACGTCGAAACGCTTAGTCTCCGTGAGCGTGATGTCGTCGTCGATGGTGGTCTGCTCGCCCGGGCGCGCGAGTCCCGCGGCGCACAGCGGACGGGCGCCGGCGAAGGCACAGCCGTTGCGGGCCCCCGCCGGCACGCGCAGCACGATCGTGACCGGCTGGCGGGCCCCCGGCCCCGGCGGCGGCGCGGCGACGACCCGTCGAACCTGGACCCCGGGCACGGCGACCTCGGCGAGGGACGCCACACCGCCCGTGCGCGTCCCGGTCACCGTGAGGCGCAGGTGCCGGGTCAGCCCGGGCGGGACGGCGACCTGCGTGGCGATTCCGGGCGGCCCCAGCGCGGTCTCCGCGCTGCCGCTGTCGGTGGTGACGAGCAGCCGGGAGGCGTCGGCCACGGCCACGTCGTCGGGCACGGTGACGGTGACCCGGCCGAGCTCGCGCGGCTGCGGGAGGTCGAGCTGCAGCCACTGTCCTACCGCCGGTCGGAAGGAGCCGCTGCGCCAGGACGTCGTCGGATCCCCGTCGAAGGCGGCGTCCGGGCGGTAGGCGGGGTTGCGCCCGACCACCGCCGCGGCCGCGGAGGCGGACGACGAAGCGCTGGCCGTGCCGCCCTCGTAGCGGACCGTGGTGCGCGGACGGGCCGGTGCGAGGTCGTAGTCGTGCACGGCGCGGTCGGCCTGGAACGGCTCGGTGGCGGTGAGCGTGCTCGAGGTGTTGTCCCGCATCGACCCGAAGTCGACCTCGCGCCGTCGGTACCCGTCGGTGAGCACGGTGCCGGCGGGAGCCAGCCCGGCCGGCAGCGGGTCACCGGACAGCACCGCGGAGCGCTGGCCGAGCACCTGGTCGTCCTGCAGGGTGAGCAGGTCCTCCGGGCCGCCGACGACGTCGAGCAGCTCTCCGGCGGCGCGCAGGTCGACCGGTCCGCGGAAGGGCAGCACCCGCCACACCTCCACGGCTGGATAGAGCAGGTCCAGGCCGCGGTCCACGTAGGTGGCCGGCAGCTGTGTGCCGCCGACCACCGGTCCGAAGGTGGTCACCGGCCGTAGGCCGCCGGAGCCGCGCAGGGTCTGGTGCACCAGCAGCGGTTCCGGAGCGCCGGTGCCGACCCAGTCGATGTCGTTGCGCAGGACCAGGAACTCGATGCCGGCGCGGGCGAGGAACGCCGTGAGGCCGCCGGAGGGCTCGCCGCTGGCGAGCCGGGTCTCGACCGCGTCCAGGACCCGGGTGGCGCCGGCCGTCCCGAGCGGGACGCCGTCGCGCTCGGCCCACGGACGGTGCAGCAGCGGCTGGAGCACGTCGTCGCGGGGAGCGCCCCAGCCGTAGGCCGAGGACATCGCCCCGGGCAGGACCAGCACACGGCCCTGGCCCGGCTGGGCGTTGAGCCAGCCGGCTGCTTGACGCCAGTAGCCGGGCACGGCCGTGAAGGCGCCCGGCTGCGGCAGCGCGCCGACCAGCGCAGGAGCGGCCGCCACCAGGACGGTGAGGACCCCGAGCGCGGTCACGGCGTACCGGGCGGCCGGCAGCTGCCGCACCGGGCGCAGCCGGACCGCAGCGAGCAGGTGCGCCAGACCGAGCGCGAGGGGCAGGCGCAGCACCGGATCTGACTTGTGCGTGTTGCGGAACGCGGCCAGCGAGCCGTCGAGCAGGTGCGCCACCGGTCCGGCCAGCGGGCCGCCCCCGGCGCCGGCGTGCCCCGTGGTGAGCAGCACGAGCCCGATCAGCGCACCGCCGACGAGGAAGGCCCGCTCGGGCATCCCACGCCAGGCCAGCCCGGCGATGCCGCCGGCGGCGACCAGACCGGTGGCCAGCACCAGCGTCGGCACGCTGAGCAGGTCCCACCCTGCCGGCCACTGCGGGCCACGCCCGGTGGCGAGGTAGGGAACCCAGTGCGTCACCCCGCGCAGCGCGTTGGCCGGCGGGGCCTGGCTGGTGGTCACCGCAGAGGACTCGATCCAGTCCAGGAACGGCGGGCTGAACCGGCCCAGCAGCAGCAGCGGGACAACCCACCAGGTGGTGGCCAGCACCACTGCCAGCGACCACCAGGCGACCAGGCGACGTCGACGCGGACCGGGCGCGCGGGTGAGCAGCCAGCACGCGGCCAGCGGAAGGGTCATCAGCGTCGCGGCAGCGTTGACGCCGCCCACGCAGGCCAGAGCGAGGCCGGATCGGGCCGCGGCCCGTCGCTCGGAGCCTCCGTGCGCGCCGGTGACCAGCGGCAGCAGCACCCACGGTGCGAGGGCGAGCGGCCACACCTCGGCGGACACCGCCCCCAGCTCGCTCACCGTCCTCGCCGACAGTGCGTAGGAGGCAGCCGCGACGAGCCGGGTCGTGGGTGTGCCGACGCCGAGCCGGGCGGCGAGACGTTCGGTGCCGGCGGCCGCGAGCACGAGCAGCAGGGCCCACCATCCACGCTGCACCACCCAGGCCGGCAGGCCGAGCGCATGACCGAGGGCGAAGAACGGGCCCATCGGCCAGAGGTAGCCGTAGGCCTGGTTGCGCAGGCTGCCCATGGCCGTGGTCGGGTCCCACAGGCGCCAGGCGCCGGCGAGGAAACGACCAGGGGCGACGGACAGGTCGAGCTTGGTGTCGGGCACGATCTGCCCCGGTGCCTGCACGAACGCGACCGCCACCAGGCCCAGCAGCAACGCGGTGCGTCGCATGGCGTGCACCCGCTGAGAGCGCTGCACGACCCGGGGGGGCGGCTCGGACGCGTTTCGCGTCCGCTCCAGCACCGCCGGGCCGCTCGTCACCGACATGTCACCGGCCTGTCACCGTCGCTCACCGTTTCCTCAGCACCAGCAGCAGGTTCCAGGAGGCGAGCTCGCGAAGCACCGGCACCCGCACGACCCAGGTCAGCCACGCCGGGTGGTAGCGGGGCACGGCCTCCACGACGTCGACGCCCGGGTGGCTGCGGGCCCAGCGCAGCATGCGGGCAGCGGAGAGCGGGAACAGGGTCTGCCCATAGCGGTTCTTCGGCGGGTGCCCGTTGCGGCGCCGGTAGTGGCGCGCCGCTCGCGCTCCCCCCAGGTAGTGCCACGGCGAGGTCTCGTGGCCTCCCCAGGGGGAGAGCCACAGGGTGTAGCTCAGGTGCACCAGGCCGCCGGGCCGGACCACGCGCACCAGCTCGTCGGCCACCTGGCGATGCTAGGTCGGCGAGGCGGACCGGCGGCCCGATCGGGAAAGGTCACCGAGAGGCCACCGCATGGTCGGCGAGGGTGTTCGGGTCCTGCTGCTGAGCTGGCGGGACACCACCCACCCGCAGGGTGGCGGGTCCGAGGTCTACGCCGAGCGGACCGCCGCCGGGCTCGTCGCCCGCGGGCACCAGGTGACGATGTTCTGTGCGGCGCACCCCGGTGCCCCGCCGGAGGAGACGACCCGGGACGGGGTGCGGGTCGTGCGGGCGGGCGGTCCGCTCTCGATCTATCCGCGGGCCGCGCTGGCCTACGCCTCAGGGCGCCTGGGCAAGGCCGACGTCGTCGTCGACGTGCAGAACGGCATCCCGTTCGCGGCCAGGGCCTGGTTCCCCGGGCCGGTCGTCCTGCTGTGCCACCACGTGCACCGCGAGCAGTGGCCGGTGGTCCGTGGCCCGCTGGGCGCCCGGCTGGGGTGGGCGGTGGAGTCGCGCCTGTCCCCCCGGCTGAACCGGGGGACGCCGTACGTCACCGTGTCGCAGGCCTCCGCGGCCGAGCTCGTCGCGCTGGGCGTCGACCCCGCCCCGTGACGGTGATCCACAACGGCACGGACGAGCCACCGCCGGTGCGGCACGGCCGGTCGGCGACGCCGCTGCTGTGCGTGCTATGGCGGCTGGTGCCGCACAAGCGGGTGGAGGTGGCGATCGACGTCGTCGCCGCCCTGCGGTCGCGGCACCGGGGGCTGCGGGTCGCCGTCGTCGGCCGCGGCTGGTGGGAGGAGGAGCTGCGCGCGCACGCGGCGCGGCGCGGGCTGGGTCCCGACGTCGTCGAGTTCACCGGCTGGGTGGACGAGCGGACCAAGCACGCCTGGCTGGAGCGGTCGTGGGTCTCGCTGGTCCCCTCGCTCAAGGAGGGGTGGGGGCTGGCGGTGGTGGAGGCCGCCGCCCACGGGGTGCCGTCGGTGGCGTTCGCATCGGCCGGCGGAGTGGCCGAGTCGGTGCTGCACGGACGCACCGGGCTGCTGGCCGGCGACGTCGACGAGTTCACCGCGCAGGTGGCGCGGCTGCTCGACGACGCCGAGCTGCGGCGCCGGTTTGGCAGCGCCGCTCGTGCCCATGCGGCTCACTACACGTGGTCGGAGGCGGCGGACCAGTGGGAGGCGTTGCTGCTGCAGGCCGTCGGCCGACCGCTTCCCGCCGCGAATTACCGCTTCACGCCGTGAATTCACGGCGCTCAGCGACCAATGGTCACGCTAACGTGATCGTCGGCAACCGGGCGGCGGGGTGCAGGGTCAGCGGGTGCCGTAGACCGGGATGACCGGTTGGTCGACGGCCGGCGAGTTGGCCGGGGTGGTGCTCTGGCTCTGCACGATGAAGGCGCCGGCGCCGACGGCGAGCAGGGCTCCGACGATCGCGCCGACCACGAGTCCGAGGATGGTTCCCACGGCGAGCCTCCCTGATCGACCCAGACCCTGCGGACGCTAGTCGGGCGGACGGAGCTGTGCCGGCGAACAGGGTCCTGCCGATCAGCGAGCCGGCGTCGGCGGGACGCGCAGCAGCGTCAGGGCGGGGCCGTCGACGACGGGTTCGAGGCCGCGCATCGCGGCCGGTGGCAGTGCAGGGCCGGGCGTCTGGTGCTCGACGAGCACCCAGCCGACGCCGTCCGCGGCCAGCAGCGGCGCCAGCGGCCGGCCCCCCGCCAGCAGGGCGGCGATCCGCTGCGCGCGCGGGTCCTCCCCGCGCACCACCTGCTCCCCCACCGGGAGGTCGTCGGCCACGAGCGTGGCGCGCGGCAGCCAGCGCGGCGCCGGGTCCAGCGCGGTCCGCCCACCGTTCCAGGAGAACTGTCGGAACGCGGCCCACGACAGCACGACGACGTCCCCCGGGTGGTCCGACGCTGCCAGCGCGCTGCGCACCCGGTCCCAGTCCTGCGGGTAGCGCGCCGGCTGCAGCCGGTCGTGCGCGCCCCAGGCCAGGCCGGGCAGCGCGAGCACCGGGAGCAGCAGGCCGAGGGCCACCATCGCCACGACCGCTGGGCGGGCGATCCGCCCGGCCAGCCGCTCGAGCCCCACGGCCCAGGTGGCGCAGACGAAGGGGGCCGCCAGCGCCAGCCACTTCTGGCCGTCCCGCAGCAGGCCCGCCCCCGGAACCTCCCCGGTCGCCCACTCGAGGGCCGCCCGGCTCGAGGGCAGCGCGCCGAGCAGTGCCAGGACGAGACCAAGCGCAGCGAGGACGGCGAGGTCGCGCAGCAGCGACGGGTCCCGCCGCCGCAGCCGGACGACGCCCACGAGCCCGACCGCGATCCCGACGACTGCGGCGACCGCGGCGTAGAGCGAGTCCCGCCCGGATGGGACGACGTCGGCGTTCCACACCCCCCCCAGCGTGAGCAGCGAGCCGGGCAGCCCGAGCCGGGTGTCCGGTCGCGCGGCGAACGCGGCGACGCCTGCCGGGTCCGACGTGCCCCCATAGCGGACGGCGTGCACGACCCCGGCCACCACCCAGGGCAGCTGCAGGGCGAAGGCGCCGGCGAGGAGCACGGCCCGGGTACGCGCAGCGACGTCGCGCCGGGCGACCGCGACGGCGACGACCGCCAGTGCCAGCAGTCCCCCCGTCGGCGTCGACGAGCAGGCGGCCACCAGGAGCAGTGACGACACCACCCCCCGCCGTCCGTAATCAAGCAGAGATGGTGAGGAAGGGCTCACCATTTCTGCTTGATCACGGCAGGGGGTGCTGGCGCGGCGGACGGAAGGGGGGAGCCAGGGCAGGCAGGCGTAGGCGAGCAGCAACGCCCAGTGGCCCAGCACCAGTCGCTCGGCCACGAACGGGTTCCAGATGGCGAGGGTGGCGGCGGCCAGCCGGACCCAGGTGCGCGACGTCGGCACCAGCCGGCCGGCGCCGACGCCGGCAGCGACGAGCGTGCCGGCGAGCACGAGGCCCTGGAGCAGGTGGCCCGGGACGACGTCGTCCAGCACGGCGACGACGGCATCCTGCGGCACTGCGCGGGGGGCCGAGGTGCCGAACCCGGCGGCTGCGGCGAGCAGCGGCTGGTCCGGCACGAACACCATGTCGTAGCTGAGGACGTAGCCACCGGTGAAGGTGCCCAGCGCCGGGCCGAGCACGACGGCGGTGAGCAGCGCCGACCAGAGGACCAGCACCTGCCACCTCCCCCGGGCGCTGTTTTGGCCGCAGGATCGCGTCCCTTATGTCACGATCCTTCGGTCACAACGGGGCATGTGTTTAAGCACGACCCCGCGGAGGGCGCTTGCCACCCGGGCGCCCGCGGG
>JBQCHF010000127.1:0-7840 GCA_051954955.1 Motilibacteraceae bacterium | reverse complement strand
CGCCCCGGGCCCGTCCCGCCGATGTCCGGGGCGAGTGTGGCCCTCGCCCCTGACATCGGCGGGACGGGCACTGGTCGTGAGGCGGCAGTCGTGAGCAGGAGAGGTGCGGCGCTGTTCGCCGCCATGTGCGTCATCTGGGGCATCCCCTACGTGCTCATCAAGGTCGCCGTCGACGAGGTCTCGCCCTCGGTGATGGTGCTGGCCCGCACGGCGGTCGGCGCGCTGCTGCTGGTCCCGGTGGCCGCCGCCCGTGGGCAGCTGCGGCCGCTGCTGCCCCGCTGGAAGGCGCTGCTGGCCTACACCGTCATCGAGATCTGCGTGCCCTGGCTGCTGCTGGGGTTCGCCGAGCAGCGGATCTCCTCCTCGCTGGCCGGCCTGCTCATCGCCGCGGTGCCGATCGTGGGAGTGGTGCTGAGCCGGGTCCCCAGCCTGTCCTCCGGCGCCGCCCCCGAGCGGCTCACCCGCACCCGCCTCACCGGGCTGCTGATGGGGGTCGCCGGGGTGGGCGCGCTGGTCGGCCTGGACGTCGGGAGCGCGTCGTGGGCCGCGGTGCTGGCCCTGGCCGGCGTCGCGGTCTGCTACGCCTGGGGGCCGGCCCTGCTCGCCCGGCACCTCTCGGACCTGCCCGGCCTCGGCGTCGTCGCCGGCTCCCTGGTCCTGGCCGCGCTGCTCTCGCTCCCGCTCGCCGTCCCGCAGCTGCCCCCCACGGTCCCCTCGGGCCGGGTGCTGCTGGCCCTGCTCGGCCTCGCGGTCATCTGCACCGCCACGGCGTTCCTCGTGTTCTTCGTGCTGGTGGCCGAGATCGGGCCGGCCCGGGCCACCGTCATCACCTACGTCAACCCCGCGGTGGCGGTGCTGCTGGGCGTCGCGGTGCTCGGTGAGCCGCTCACGGCCACCACGCTGGCCGGCTTCGCGCTGGTGCTGGCCGGCAGCGTGCTGGCCACCCGGCCGGGCGCCCCCGCTGCCGTCGACGAGCCCGCTGTCACCGTGCCGGCCCAGCCGGCCGCCCGCGAGGCGCTGGCTGCGGCTGCTGCCGAGGAGGCCCGGCCCATCAGCGGAGCGAACCCCTAGGAGTCGGTGAAGGCGGGGTCCAGTCCGTCGGAGGAACCGGCCCCATCGATGTCACTGCCGCCCGTGGGCGGACCGGCCACCTCCGGCGGCAGCGGGGCGTCGTCCTGCACCGCCACCGCGACGGCGTCGGCGGGGTCCACCGGCTCGCGCTCGCCCGGGGTGCCCTCGTCCGACCCGGTGTCCATGCCGGCCTCGGGCAGCTCGTCGCCCGCCGCCGTGGGCGAGCCGTCGCTGTCGGTGGCGTCGGTCACAGGCTGGTCACCCTCGGGCAGGTCGCGCACGTCGTCGCTGGTCACGACGGGTGGGTGCCCGGCGAGCCGGGCTTCACACGGGCTTGACCAGCGGGAACGCGGGGAGCCCCCCACGTGTTGTACCGGTCGTTCCCGCACCGCACCCCCAAGGGAGGGGACCTCACACCGTGCCCCGCACCCCCAGCACGCCACGTTCCACCGCGCCGCGTTCCACCACGCCGCGTTCCACCACCGCGAGCAGCACCGCCACCACGGCCAAGGGCACGACCCGCCGGCCGCGCGTGGTGGTGGCCAGCGCGCCCACCCGCACCGACACCATCCACACAAGCACCGCCGGGCAAGCCGCTGCCCCGCTGAGCGCCGAGACCACCGTCCGCGAGGCCCTCGCGGTCGACGTCGTCGAGACCGACGCCGTCGACGTCGTCCAGGCCAGCGGCGAGACCAGCAGCGACGAGCTGGACCAACCCGCGCCCACCGCGGACCTGGTCCGCGTCTACCTCGACGAGATCGGCAAGACGGCGCTGCTCAACGCCGCCGAGGAGGTCGAGCTCTCCCGGCGGATCGAGGCCGGGCTCTACGCCGAGCGGCTGCTGGCCGCCCACGCCGACGGCGCGCCGCTGTCCGTCCCCGGCACGCCCTCGCGCGAGCGGGTCGCCACCACCGTGGCGCTGCTCGAGCAGGCCGTGGCCGAGGGCCGGGAGGCCAAGGCGCGCATGGTGCAGGCCAACCTGCGCCTGGTCGTGTCGGTGGCCCGCAAGTACAGCCAGCGCGGCGTGCCGCTGCTCGACGTCATCCAGGAGGGCAACGTCGGCCTGATCCGCGCGGTGGAGAAGTTCGACTACCGCAAGGGCTTCAAGTTCTCCACCTACGCCACCTGGTGGATCCGCCAGGCCATCAGCCGCGGGCTGGTCGAGCAGGACCGCACCATCCGCCTGCCCGTCCACGTGAGCGAGGAGGTCAGCAAGATCACCCGCGCCCGGCGCCGACTGGTGCAGGACCTCGGCCGCGAGGTGACCGACGCCGAGATCGCCGAGGCCAGCGGGCTCCCGCTCGAGCGGGTCACCGAGCTGCGCCTGGTCGCGCGCGACGCCGTCAGCCTGGACTCCCCGGTCGGCGACGAGGAGGACACCAGCCTCGGCGACCTGGTGGCCGACACCTCCACCGAGACGGTGGAGGACGTCGTCGAGCGCACCGCGATGAGCGAGGAGATCAGCCGGCTGCTCGACGGTCTCGACGAGCGCGAGCGCACCGTGCTCCGGCTGCGCTTCGGCCTCGACGACGGCCGCCCGCGCACGCTCGACGAGATCGGCCGGGTCATCGGCCTCACCCGCGAGCGGGTCCGCCAGATCGAGAAGGGTGTGCTGCTCCGGCTGCGCCAGCCCGGCGCCGCCGACGGCCTGCTGCCCTTCGCCAGCTGACCCCCGCAGGCCGCACAGCACTGCCGGCCCCGGTCGGAACGATCACGGCCTCGTGATCATTACTCGCCCACCCAGGAGAATTCTCCTGGGTGGGCGAGCTTTCTTCTGGGTCGGGCCCCGGTGACACGGACGTCCACAGCCGGCGCCGCCATCGTCCACAGCCACGGGCCGGGCGCTCCCAGCCTGCCTGCGCGCAGGTGCATCGTCGCGGTCATGCCGAACGTCCTGCTCACCGGAAGCGTCTTCCTGCGCCGCGAGGCCCTCGCCGCCGGCTACGACAAGAGCGAGATCCAGCGGCTCCTCGAGCGCGGCGAGTGGCAGAAGGTCCGCTGGGGCGCCTACTGCCTGCGCGAGGTGTGGCTGCGCTCCGACGCCCGGGCCCGCCACCTCCTGGCGGCGGAGGCGGTGAGCCGGAGCCTGGTCGACCCCCCGACGCTGAGCCACTCGACGGCGGCGATGGCGTGGGGTCTGCCGGACTGGGGTCACGACCTGCGCGACGTCCACGTCACCCGGCCGCCCAAGACCGGCCGGCGGGAGGCCGGGGTGGTCCACCACACCGGCGAGCTGGGCCCGCAGGAGCGGTGCACGCTCGAGGGGCTGCTCGTCACCAGCCCCACCCGGACCGTGCTCGACTGCGCGGGCATGCTGGCCTTCGACGCCGGGGTGGCGATGGCCGACGCCGCGCTCAACGCCGGCCTGACCACCCTGAACCAGCTGCGCGAGGCCCTCGAGCGCCGGCGGGACTGGGCCGGCGCAGCGTCAGCGGCCCGGGTCGTCGAGTTCGCCGACGGCCGCTCGCAGAGCGTCGGCGAGTCCCGCCTCCGGGTCGGCTATGCCCGGCAGGGCCTGCCCAGGGCCGTGCCGCAGGTGCCGGTGCGCACGCGGATCGGCGTCTTCCACCCGGACCTGCTGATCGAGTAGCTGATGGTCGCCTCGGAGTTCGACGGCGACATGAAGTACCGGCCCGCCAACGCCTCCGCGGTCAACCCCGCCTCCGTCGACCGAGCGGCGGCCGCCGTCGTGCTGGCCGAGAAGCGGCGCGAGAACGCGCTGCGGGAGGCGGGCGTCGAGGTGGTGCGCGTCATCTGGGCCGAGCTCGACGACGAGGCGGCGCTGGCCGAGCAGGTGCGGGCGGCGGGGCGGCTGGCGATGCTGCGGCACGGCCGCGAGGCCGGGTGAGCGGGCAGCAATCCGCGTCCACCTCGACGTACCGACGCTGGCTCCACCGCCGGCCCGACCGAGGAAACTCCTCGCCCACCCAGGAGAATTCTCCTCGGTCCTCGAGTAGTGACCACGGTCCCGTGATCGTTCCGACCGGGGCGGGGCCGTTCCACGCAGAGCGGAGTTCCCCGGAGGCCGGTGTCAGTCCGGGGGTTCGCTCGGGGCGCCGTCGGAGGTCTCGCCCGCGGGCAGGGCGTCCTCGTCGGGGAGCTGACGGCCGCCGGTCGAGCTCACCTGGTCACCGTGCGAGGCGGTGGCGGTGCGCCGGATGTCGGGTGCCTCCACCGCCGCCTGGCCGGGCAGCGGCGGGGGGTCGTGCGGCAGCGGAGCCTCCAGCGGCGGACGGTCGGGCGGGAGCGGGTCGTCCGGCCAGGGCTCGGGGATGTCACCCATCGCAGGTCTCCTTCCGTCAGGTGGACCGCACGGCCCGCCGCCGGCGGACGGGGGCTGGTGGACCGGGCCTGCCAGGGGCCGTGCCCGGTGAGGGCAGGGTCAACCGCCGGCCGCCGGGTCGAGCGGCGGCTCCGATCGACGACGGCCCACCCGGTCGCTGCCGCGCGGCGAGGTCACCGCCCCGAACACCCACCGGCGCAGCAGCACGAAGCGGACCAGGGTGGCCAGAGCGCTCGCGAGCACCAGCACGGTCAGCTCCAGCAGCGCCCCCGGCGCGGCGACCACGCCGTGCAGCGCGGCCAGCGCGCCGCTGGTCACGGCGAGCCCGAGCGCGAACACCGCCAACCCCTGGAGGTGATGCCGCCAGGCCGAGCCGGGCCCGGTGACCCCGAAGGTCACCCGACGGTTGGCTGCGGTGTTGGCGACCGCGGTGACCAGCAGGGCCAGCAGGTTCGCCGCCTGCGCGCCGGCGAGCGGCCGCAGCAGCACGAACAGCAGCGCGTAGGCCAGGGTGCTCAGCACGCCGATCCCGGCGAACCAGGCGAGCTGACCGGTCAGCCCCGGCGGGAGCGCGCCGTCGCGCCGCACCGCCCGCACGCGCTCGCCCAGCCGGCTGCGCAACGTCCCCACCGCGAGCCCCCTCCCGATCCGCCAGATGCCGCGCAGGTCCGCCAACGCGGTGGCGACGATGTCCACCCTGCTGTCGGGGTCGTCGACCCAGTCCACCGGCACCTCGTGGATGCGCAGCCCGGCCCGCTCGGCCAGCACCAGCAGCTCGGTGTCGAAGAACCATCCGGTGTCCTCCACCAGCGGCAGCAGCGCCCGGGCTGCGTCGGCGCGGATCGCCTTGAACCCGCACTGCGCGTCGGTGAACCGGGCCCGCAGGGCGGCGCGCAGGATCAGGTTGTAGGACCGCGAGATCAGCTCCCGCTGCGGCCCGCGGACCGTCCGCGCCCCGCGCGCCAGCCGGGTCCCGATGGCCAGGTCGCTGTGCCCGGCGACCAGCGGTGCTACCAGCGGCAGCAGCGCTGCCAGGTCGGTCGAGAGGTCGACGTCGAGGTAGCAGAGCACCTGCGCGTCGCTGGCCGCCCACACGGTGCCCAGCGCCCGCCCGCGGCCGCGCTGGTCCAGCCGCACCAGCCGGACGCCGTCCAGCTCCGCCGCGAGCCCGGCCGCGATCCGCGGTGTGGCGTCGGTGCTGCCGTTGTCCGCCACCGTGATCCGCGCGGGCCAGGGCAGGTGCTCGCGCAGGTGGCCGTGCAGGGCCCGCACGCACCGCTCGAGGTCGCGCTCCTCGTCCAGCACCGGGACGACGACGTCGAGCACCGGAGGCGGCGCCGGGGCGGGAGTGGGGGCGAGCACGGGGAGGCCCACCGCGACCGGCGGAGCAGGCGCAGTCGTCGAGGTCGTGAGGCTCGTCGGCGTCGTCGGCGTCGTCGGCGTCGTCGGCGTCGTCGGCGTCGTCGGCGTCGTCAGCGTCGTCGGCGTCGTCAGCGTCGTCATAGGGCAGAGCGTCCGGTGACGCGCTGCCACCGCCCTGCGGACGGGCTGGGAGGGCGCTGGGAGCCGCACCGCGCGCCCCGGAGCGCTGTCGCCGGCCCGTCGTAGCGTGGCCGCGTGGGAGAGCCGCAGGTCGCCTGGCAGGCCTCGCTGTTCAGCGAGGACACCGTGGGCTTCGACGACGCCTTCACCGGACTCACCCGCACCGCGCTGGACGACGACGTGTGGGTGGACCACTGCCCCGGTTGGCTGCGCGGACCCGACGAGCTGTTCGCCCAGCTGCTGCGCGAGGGGCACTGGCGCCAGCGCACTCTGCACCTGTTCGACCAGGACGTGCTCGAGCCGCGGCTCACCGCCGGGTGGACCGCACGGGCGGACACCGGGCCGGCCACCGACTGGAGCGCCTCCTAGCTGGAGGCGCGGCTGCGTGGCCAGCGCTCTGGTCGGGAGGACGCAGAGGCCTCGAGCGACGGCGCAGAGCCGCCCGAGGCCCCCGGGGATGACCGCGGCGAGGAGGCCGGCGCCGAGCCCGGGGACGCCCCCGAGCGGCTGCCCGGCCCGCTGGGCGAGATCGCGGCGGCACTGAGCCGCCGCTACGGCGTGGGCTTCGACAGCGTGTGGGTGAACCTCTACCGGGACGGCCGGGACAGCGTGGCCTGGCACCGCGACCGCAACGGCCGGGTGCTGCGCAACCCGCTCGTCGTCACGATCTCCCTCGGTCGGGGCACGCCGGCGCTTCGTCATGCGACCGCGCGGCACCAGCGCCGTCCGGTTCTCCCTGGCCCCCGGGCACGGCGACCTGGTGGTGATGGGCGGTGCCTGCCAGCACGGGTCGGTAAGACCCTGCAAGTAGCGACACTGGCGTGTCTCCCCGAGGGCGGTTCTGCCTCCGGTCCTTGTCATGATCATGTAAGCGGCCTACGAGAGGCAGCGACGGCGCGGCCGCTGAGGTGGTGAGATCTCGCAGTGGTGAACCCGTCACAAGAGGCAGAGAGCGGATGATTTCTTCTAAGGACTTGCTGCGCATCTCAGACGATAACGAATTTGAGCTGCGCGCCCAGGAACTGGCGGCGATGGGTCCCGAGGGTGAAGCTGTAGTGGTCGCCGCTCTCGATCGCGCTCGGGGTATCAAGCCGTTTGCACTTGTACCCGCTCTAGGGGCAGCTGCACCGGGAGGACCGGCCGAGGAGCGTCTCATCAAGCTCATTGAGACGGGCAAGGACCTGCGGGAATTGGCCTTGTACAGCTGGGCGCAGGTGAGGAAGCAGGCTGCGACGCCGCTGTTAGCCGAGATAGTGGCCTCGCACCCGAGTTTCCACATGCGGCTCACAGCTCTGGAAAGCTTGGCAGAGCTGGGTGACCGACGCGGGCGGCAGACGGTCTTGGACTACTTCACACGAGTTCTATCCCGCAAGGGGAGGCGAGACATGATCCCGCCTCTGGTGTCATCCGTCTGCTTTTACCTGCTCCGCACAGCCGAGGGTCCCGCTGAGACGCAGCAAGTCGCACACCTGCTTGCAAAGCGCCGGAACAACCTCACCGAACTGGATGTTCGATGGCTAACCGAGTATTGGCCTGGCGAGTGGCTAACCGACGGTGGGACGGACGCCCCCATGCCAGACGTTGAGAGCATGCGCCGATTCAACGAGGACCCGAAACTCCAGCGCCCGTACCACGACCTGTACTAGCTCAGTCATCCGTGAGTGCAGTGCTCCCAGGGCTGCAAGTAATGAAACCGCCCGTTACCTTGCAGCACAGGACTGCTACGGCAGCACGAACCGTGCTCCCTCGCGCCGCAGCATTTCAAATGGAGTCATCACAGCCACCCCCATCGCGGCGCACGCATCGGGGATTTTTATGGCTCTTCTTACTTCAGGTGGGGGTGGGTGAGTCCGCCGCCGATGAGGAGCATGCGTAGTCGGTAGTTGTCGCGGTTGCGGAAGCCGCGGGCGATGCGTCGGTGGAGTTCGATGAGGCCGTTGATCG
>JBQCHF010000126.1:0-81705 GCA_051954955.1 Motilibacteraceae bacterium | reverse complement strand
CGGTTTGGCGGCCCGGCGGGCGGGAAGCGGGGCGCGGGTGACCGGACCGGAGGTAACCGCGCTCGACGCGGCCGTGTTTGTCATCCCGACCGACGCCCCGGAGGCGGACGGGACGCTGACGTGGGACAAGACCACGATGGTGCTGGTGACAGCGCGAGCCGGCCGCGAGCGGGGCATCGGCTGGAGCTACACCGCCGCCGCGGCGGCGACCGTGGTGGAGTCCCAGGCGATGGTGCCGTCCGCCTCCGGGGCGTCGGTCGGGATCGTGTAGGCCGCCACCTCGATCCGGTCGATGCTCAGCTGGCCCCGCACGATTGCCCCCTCACGATGCTGCCGTCTCGGGGATGCGCAGCCCGGACCGCTGGCCGGCCTTGAGCAGGTCGGCGCAGCGCGCGGCCAGCGCCATGATGGTCAGCGCCGGGTTGGCGCTGCCCTGGGTCGGCATCACGCTGCCGTCCACCACCAGCACGTTGGGCGCGCCGAAGATGCGGTGGTCGGCGCCGACGACGCCCTCCTCGGCTCGCGCGGACATGCGGGCACCGCCGACCAGGTGCGCCACGCGGTCGCTCACGATGATCTCCTCGGCGCCGGCCGCGTTCATGATCTCGTGGATCACCTTGCCCGCGGCCTTCATCAGCTGCCGGTCGTTCTCGCACCGGCTGTAGGAGAAGTGCGCCACCGGGATGCCGCGCCGGTCCACCACGTCCGCCAGCGTCACGCGGTTGTCCGGCAGCGGCAGGAACTCGCACAGCGCGCCCATGGTCGCCCAGTGGACGTACTCGGTGGAGCGTTCCCGCAGCGGCCGTCCCCAGAGCCCTTCACCGGTCCAGTGCTTGGCCCACTGGATCGGCATCGGGGAGACCGTCTGCAGCGAGAAGCCCCGCTTGTAGGGCTTGGTCGGGTCGGTCTCGTAGAACTGCTCGGAGCTGATCGAGGGCGGCGGGGCCTTGTAGGCCCGGATCTCCTGGGCGAACCGGCCGGCGATCTGCGGCGCGCCCTGCACCATGAGGTAGCGGCCGACGTTGTCGTGGTCGTTGCCCAGGCCGTCCGGCCAGCGCCGGCTGGTGCTGTTGAGCAGCAGCCGTGGGGTCTCGATGGAGTAGCCGGCCACCGCGACGTGCCGTGCCTTCTGCACGTGCGTCGTGCCGTCGTCCTCCTTGATGTACTCCACCCCCGTCGCCAGACCGGTGCTGTCGTCGACCAGCACGTGCACCGCGAACGAGCCGGCGCGGATCTCCGCCCCGTGCGCGAGGGCGTCGGGGACGTGCGTGATGAGCGGGCTGGCCTTGGCGTTGACCTTGCAGCCCTGCAAGCAGAATCCGCGGTAGATGCAGTGCGGCCGGTGGCCGAAGCGGCCGTTGCTGATGCCGACCGGGCCGACCTTGACGTCGATGCCCGCGTTGAGGAAGCCCTCCATGAGGATGTCGCCGTTGCCGCCGATGGGGTGCGGCGACTGCGGGTAGCTGTGGGGGTCGCCCCACGGCCAGTCCTGCCCGGCCACCGGCAGCTCGTGCTCGATCTGCTCGTAGTAGGGCTTGAGGTCCCAGTAGGAGATCGGCCAGTCGTGCCCGACGCCGTCCTGGGACATGGTCTGGAAGTCCGAGGGGTGGAACCGCGGGGTGTAGCCGGCGTAGTGGACCATCGAGCCGCCGACGCCCCGGCCGGAGTTGTTCGAGCCCATCTCCACCGGGTTGTCGCCGGAGATGATGCGCGTCTCGGTCCAGTAGACGTCCCGCGCGCCGGCCTCGTCGCTCACCCAGTCGGTGTCCGGATCCCAGAACGGGCCGGCCTCGAGCACGACGACCCTCCAGCCCGCGCGGGCCATCCGCTGGGCCAGCGTCCCGCCGCCGGCGCCGGCGCCGATGATTACGAGGTAGACCTCGTCGTCCACGCCGTAGCGGCGCATGTTCTCGCGCAGGTCGTAGTTGGTGCGCTCGCCGTTGAGCGGCAGCAGCCAGGCCGACTCGTTCCTGTCCCGCACGCTCACTGCTGCTGCTCCTTCCGGCCGGCGCGCCCGCCCTGCGGGCCGCGCACCTCGTGCGTGGACACGTCGTCGTCGCCACCCTTGGGATGGGCGTGCGGCTCGCGCGGGTGGCCGTCCTCGGACCAGCCCTCGCGCACCTGCGCCAGCACCTCCTTGCTGGGCACGGGGGAGGAGCGGACCGGATGCACCGGCAGCGGGTGCTGCGGGTCCAGGCCCTCGGCCGCCTCCTCGTCCTCGTGCACCCGCTGGGTGTTGGTCGGCGCCGGCCAGTCCAGTCCCTGGTCCTTGGTCTCCCAGGGCTCGCGCCGGTCGATGCCGGCGGCCTTGTAGCCGCGCGGGTAGGCGGGGCCGCCGAAGCCGATCTCGTTCCACGCCCAGGGGTGGCGGTAGAAGGCGTCGGTGAGGTAGCGCATCCACAGGTTCCAGACCCGCTTGACCGGCATCCCGCCCAGGGTGCCGTCCCCTTCGCCGCGGCCCTCGGCGCAGTCGGCCACCAGCGGGGTCCGCTCGAGGTCGCTGAGCTCGGCGAAGCCCCGGCCGTAGCGGCGGTGCGCCATCTGGTCCAGCGCGTGCAAGGAGCGCTGCCAGGCCTCGTCGTCGTCGGGCATGTCGGCGAAGCGGTAGCCGTCGGTCTCCTTGTCGGCCATCCGCTGGTCCACCACCGGCACCACCGGGACCTTGGGCTCGGTGTCCTGGTCGAGCACGAGGTCGGCCAGCGGCGAGAGCACCGCGGCCTCCAGCGGGGTGAAGAACCGCAGCGGGCCGGGGCGCTCGAGCCGGGCCAGGACCACCCGTCGGGTGGGCTCGTCCCAGCGGTCGGCCTCGCGCAGCACGTCGAAGCCGGGGAAGCGGCTCGGGCGCCCGTTGGGGGTCTGGCCGGTGTGGTGCCCCTGCACGACGTGGCGCAGGGGCCGCGGCCGCGCACCGTCGTCACGCGGTCGGAGCCAGCTCACGTCCTACTCCTCCCGCCGCAGGATGGCGGCCAGCAGGCCCATGCCGCCGACCATCGTCATCAGCAGCGGGGCGAGCGGCGGCGGGCCCATCTCGCTGTTGTAGCGGGGCAGCCGCCAGCCGCCGGGGCGCTGGGCCACGCCGCGGGCGTGCAGGTAGGTGCCCTGCACGCCGACGGCGACGATGGCCGCAGAGGCGATGGGCAGCGCGGTCTTGGCCGCCCGCTTGCTCACCACGCCGGCGATGCCCGCGGTGGCCCCGATCGGGCCCATCACGACCGGCAGCCACATCAGGCGGTTGCCGAACGAGGCACGGTCGTGCTCCATCCAGATCTCGCCGGCCACGGCCAGCGAGCCGACCGCGGTGAGCGCGGACAGCGAGCGCTCGAAGTGGCCGGTGCGCACGTTCTGCAGCGCACGGTCGAGCAGATGCTCGGCCCCGCCGAGCGTGCTCACGTCACGGGCCATGTGCATCAGGCCTTGCCCCCCTTGTCGCTGAAGCGGTTGCCGTGCTTGCTGGAACCGTGCTTCCCACTGCCGGGAAGGAACTCCTGCACCTTCTCCTTGACCCCTTCCTTGATGACGTCCCAGGAGTCGGCGTCGCCGCCGAGGATCGCCTTGCCGGCGTTCTCCATCTGCTCCCAGGTGGCGTGCGGCGGCACCGGCGGGATGGCCGGGTCGGTGATGAACTCGATCAGCGTGGGACGGTCGGCGGACAGCGCCCGCTGCCAGGCGCCCTTGATGTCCTCGGGCTTGTCGATCCGCATGGCCTCGAAGCCGAGGCTGCGGGCGTAGTCGGCGAAGGGGAAGTCGGGCAGGTGCTGGGAGGGAAGGAACTGCGGCGAGCCGGCCATGGCCCGCATCTCCCAGGTGACCTGGTTGAGGTCGTCGTTGTGCAGCACCGCGAAGATGGCCCGCGGGTCGGTCCACTCCTGCCAGTAGTGCTTGACGGTGATGAGCTCGTTGATGCCGAGCATCTGCATCGCGCCGTCGCCGATGAAGCCGATGGCGGGCCGATCGGGGTGGGCGAACTTGGCGCCGGTGACATAGGGCGCGCCAGGGCACATCGTGGCCAGGTTGCCGGACAGCGAGCCACGCATCTGACCGCGGAACTTCAGGTGCCGCGCGTACCAGTTGGCCGACGAGCCCGAGTCGGCGACGACGATGGCGTCGTCGGGCAGCAGTGGCGACAGCTCGGCGAAGGCGAGCTGAGGGTTGATCGGGTCTGCGCTGACCTCCGCGCGCCGCTCCATGACCTCCCACCAGCGGGAGACCTTGTGCTCGATGTCCTCCTGCCAGCCGCGATCGTCCTTGCGCTGGAGCAACGGGATCAGGCCCGCGAGGGTGGCCTTCGCCTCGCCCACGAGGTTGACGTCGAACGGGTAGCGCATCCCGATCATCGTCGGGTCGATGTCGATCTGGACCGCACGGGCCTGACCCAGCGGCGGGAAGAACTGCGTGTACGGGAAGCTCGAACCGACCACCAGCAGGGTGTCGCAGTCCATCATCATCTCGTAGCTCGGGCGGGTGCCCAGCAGGCCGATCGAGCCGGTGACGTAGGGCAGGTCGTCGGGCAGGACGTCCTTGCCGAGCAGGGCCTTGGCCACACCCGCACCGAGCAGGTCGGCCACCTGCATGAGCTCCTCGCGCGCGCCGCGTGCGCCCTGGCCGACGAGCATGGCCACCTTGCTGCCGGCGTTGAGGATGTCCGCGGCCTCGCGCAGGGTGTCCTGCCGCGGCTCCGGGGTGGCGTAGGAGATGCCCAGGCTGGAGGGGACCTCCTTGAACGCGTGGCCCGGTGCCTCGTAGGGCTCCTCCTGGACGTCGCTGTGGATGATGATCGCGGTGACGGTGCGCCGGCTGGTCGAGATGCGGATGGCCCGGTCGATCACGTTGGGCAGCTGCTTGGGGGAACTGACCGTGACGCAGTAGTCGGACGCGACGTCCTTGAACAGGACCTGGAGGTCGACCTCCTGCTGATAGGCACCGCCCATCGCGCTGCGGCTGGTCTGGCCCACCACGGCGACGACCGGGACGTGGTCCATCTTGGCGTCGTAGAGGCCGTTGAGCGTGTGGATGGCGCCTGGGCCGGAGGTGGCGAAGACGAAGCCCGGGCGGCCGGAGAACTTGGCGTAGGAGCACGCCTCGAACGCAGCGAGCTCCTCGTGGCGGGCCTGCACGAACTTGGGGTGGTCGCCCGCGCGCTCCCAGGCGGCGAGGATGCCGTTGATGCCGTCGCCGGCGTAGCCGAAGACGGTGTCGACACCCCACTCGCGCAGCCGTTGCAGCAGGTAGTCGGCGACGGTCTGGCCCATCTCTTCCTCCGCAAGGTCCGACAGCAGGTGCTGGGCCGTGCGGGCGCGCGGCCCCTCCCCGCACCCTTGCGCTCCCGGGCCGCCGGGAAACGCGTCGGGCTGCGGGGGCGGCGGAGGCTGCGCCCCACACGGCGCGCACCGCTCCTGCAGTCAAGAGCGATGCACACAGCAACGGTCTCCGGTACGGGAGAGATCAAACCTTCGCGACCGTCGCGTTCCGGCGAGGGTCGGGGAGGGGGAGGGCCTGGGGCTGCTGGGCCGCCTGGTGGCTGGGGTGGTGCCGGCCGGTCAGACGAGCTCGGGCTGGACGTTGCCGGCGGCGCTGATGCCCTCGCGGACCCGGACCCGGGCGAGCAGGACGAAGCCGAGCACGAAGAACACGATGATCGACACCAGGGCGTTCCGGTAGCTGCCGGTGAGCTGGTAGGTCACCCCGAACAGCAGGGCCCCCATCCAGCTCGTGCCGCGCTCGCTGATCTCGTAGAGGCTGAAGTACTCCGCCTCCTTGCCCGGCGGGATCAGCTGGGAGTAGAGCGAGCGGCTCAGGGCCTGGCTCCCGCCCAGCACGACGCCGATGGCCGCGGCGAGGGCGTAGAACTGCAGGGCGTGCCCGGGCTGCAGCAGGTAGGCCAGCGCGACGACGACGGTCCAGACCACCAGGCTGCCCAGGATGGTGCGCTGTGCGCCGAACCGGCGGGCGATGCGACCGAGCCCGAGCGCACCGACGAAGGCCACGAACTGCACCAGCAGGATGGCCGAGATGAGCGTGCTCTGGCCCAGCCCCAGCTGCTGGTCGCCGTAGAGCGCCGCCAGGCCGATGGTGGACTGGATGCCGTCGTTGAACACGAGGTAGGCGATGAGGAAGCGCAGGGTGACCGGGTAGCGGCGGACCTCGGCCAGCGTGCGGCGCAGCTGGCCGAAGCCGGCACGGACGACGCCCCGGCCGTGCTCGGGTGCGGCAGGGCCGCGGTCGCGCAGCCGGGAGAGCGGGATGAGCGTGAACGCGGCCCACCAGATCCCGGCCGAGAGCAGGGAGATCCGCACGGCCTGGCCCTCGGTCAGCCCCAGGGACGTGTACGAGGCGTAGAGCACGAGGTTGAGCAGCAGCAGCAGGCCGCCCCCGAGGTAGCCCAGCGCCCAGCCGCGCGCCGAGGCCTTGTCCCGCTCGTCCGGCGCCGCGATCTCGGGCAGGAAGGAGTTGTAGACCACGATCGAGGCGCCGAACGCCATGTTGGCGACCAGGTAGAGCAGGCCGCCGAGGAGGAAGCGGTCGCCCTGCACGAACCACATCAGGGCGGTGGCTCCCGAGCCGGTGAACGCGAACGCGGCGAGGATCTCCCGCTTGCGCCGGCTGCGGTCGGCGATGGCGCCGGTGACGGGCAGGACGACGACCTGGACGACGACCGACAGCGCCAGGACGTAGGAGTAGAACGAGCCTGCCCCGAGGTGCACGCCGAGCAGGGACAGCACGCTGCGGGTGCAGGGGTCCTCGTCCTTGCCGCAGCCGGCGGCCGCCTTGGCCACCGAGGTGAGGTAGGGGCCGTAGAAGACGGCGACCACGGTGGTGGCGTACGCACTGTTGGCCCAGTCGTAGAAGTACCAGCCGCGCCGCTCGCGCCGCCGCTCGGCCAGGTCGGTCTCGAGCACCTCGACATCGCTCACGCGCGCATCATCCCGTGCCCGTGGAGCGGGCAGGTGGAGAGCCCCGCTCGGCTCGGTCGGCGTGTCGCAAGCTCTCAACCTTCTCAACCACGGCGCAGGTAGGGTGGGAGCAGTTCGCGCGCACCGCACCGGAGGAGGTCGGGATGTCGCAGGCCGCTGCCGCCCTGGCGCGGCTGGCCGAGCACGCCTCTCCGGCGGCTGTGGCCCTGGCCCGCACCGTCCTCGAGCAGGACGTCTCCGACGCCGCCTGGGCCGAGCAGGTCGGGCCGGCCCTGACCCAGTCCGACACCGCACGCCTGCTGGGCAAGAGCGAGCAGGCGGTCAGCAAGGACCCCCGGCTGCTCCGGATCCGCAACCGGGACGGTCGGCCGGTCTACCCGGTCGTGCAGTTCGACGGCCGGTCCCAGCGCGCGGGCGTCGCCGAGGTGGTGACGACCCTCGGGGCCGCGCTCGAGCCGCTCACCGTGGCCTCCTGGCTCACCACGCCCAACCCGGACCTGCGCGGTGTCCGTCCCGTGGAGGCGCTCAGCGACCGGGGCCCGGCCGTGCTCGCCCTGGCCCGCCGGCTGGCGGCGGCGGCCCGCTGACGTGTCCCTGGAGCCACCGCCACCGCCGGCCGAGCTGGGCCGGCTGCCGCGGGTCTCGCTGCGTGGACGCACCCTGCACCGCGTGTTCGCCGCGGGGCGCCCGACGCCGTGGTGGTTCGCCTCTCTCCCGCAGCCGGCGGCGGACCCGGAGGCGCACGGGCGGTTCGACCTGCCGGCGCCGATGGGCTCCTGCTACCTGGCGCTGACGCCGGTGGCCGCCGTGCTCGAGACCTTCGTGCACCTCACCGGGCGGCTCCCGGACGTCGAGCTGCGGACGCGCCGCCGTGCCGAGGTGCTGGCGCCCGGGTCCGCCCCGGTCGCCGCCAACCTCGCCGCGCCGTCCAGCCGAGGGGCCGGCGTGACGGCGGCGCTGTGGGCGGGAGGGGACCGGCGGCTCACCCAGTCCTGGGCACGGGCGCTGCACCGGGCCGGGTGGCGCGCCCTGCACAGCGGCATCTCGCACGACCCCGCCGGTCGGCTGCGCGCCGTCACGCTGTTCGACCTGGCGGGGGAGCACGCCCCCTCCGACAGCCCGTCGGAGTGGCCGGTCCAGCTGCGCACCTTGCACGACGACGAGGTGCTGCACCGTCAGCTGGGCCGCTACGGCATAGACGTGGCACGGTCGGACGTGCAGCTGCCGGTGGTCCCGCTGGAGGAGAGCGGGCTGCTGGCTGTTCCGAGGGACGACCTGACGGAGGACTACCGATGACCGACCGGCCCGGGACACCGGACGCGAGCTCGCTCCAGATCTTCCAGCTCGGGTCGGCCGACGAGGCACGGCTGTCGAACCTGTGGCAGCTCTACCGCCACGACCTCTCCGCGTTCCGCGACGCCTGGCCCGACGCCGACGGCCGGTTCAAGGAGCACGAGATGCGCTCCTTCCTCGGCGGGACGCCGGACCGGGTCGGCTACCTGGTCGGCGGTCCCGGCGTCTGCGCCGGCTTCGCGCTGGTCAGCGGCGTCCGCGAGGGGCCGCGGCGCATGGACGCCTTCTTCGTGGTCCGCCGGGTCCGTCGGCTGGGGGTGAGCCGCCGCCTCGCCCTGGACGTGCTGCAGCGGCACCCGGGGGAGTGGCGGATCGGCTTCCAGGAGGAGAACCCCACGGCCGCCCGCTTCTGGCGGCGGATCGCGGCCGAGGTGGGCGCTGACCGGTGGCACGAGGAAGCCGTGCCCGTGCCGGGCAAGCCGTGGATCCCGGACGACCGGGTGCTGCACCTGACCGTCTGAGGGGCGAGTCCTTCAGCAGGGCGGCGGTTCTCTGCCGATCCAGGGTCGTGCGGGGTCGATCCAGGCGGGTGGTCGCCATTCGACGACGCCGGGCTCGGGGGTGCGGCGTAGGTCCCAGCCGCCTTCGTGGACCAGCCAGTGCTCGTGCCCGCACAGGGGTGCGCTGTTGGCCAAGCTGGTGGGGCCGTCGTCGGCCCAGTGATCGAGGTGGTGGGCGGTGGTCTGCGACGGTGGTGCGGTGCAGCCGATGCCGCAGCAGCCGCCGAACTCGACGGCGAGGGCCCGGTAGATGGTGGCGGTGGCCAGGCGGACTTCTCTGCCGAGGTCCAGGGGCTGGCCTCTGCTGTTCAGGACGACGGGGACCAGCTTGGCGTCGCAGGCCAGGCGTCTCAGGGTGGCGGGGGCGAGGCGGTCGCCGTGCTCGGTGAGCCCGGGCAGGTAGGAGGCGGGCTGCCCGGTGTCCGGATCCACAAGGCCGGCGTCGGCGGTGCGCCGTTCCAGGGTCTGCATCGGCACGGTGATCAGGGCCTGGACGGGTTCGCCGTGCCGCAGGGGCAGCTCGTCGTGGTCGGTGGCGAGGCGCACCAAGGCGGCGAGGGCGTCGGCGCGTCGCTGCGGGAGCGTTCGCCGTGCCGAGCGAGGCAACGCGGAGTCTTCGTTGTTCTCGCTGTCGGTGCGCATCACCGCGTCGAGGGCGGTCATCAGCAGGGACGCGGACTCCTTGGTGAGCCGCCCTGAGATCCGGTACATCGCTCCGTCGGTGGCGACATCGGCGGTGATCGCGACCTCACGCAGGGAGTGAGCGAGCTTCTCGTCCTGGTCGAGCTTCTTCCCCCGGTCCGGGTCGAGCACGTCCGCGATCTTCGCGGCGGCGGCGGTGAGGTGCTTGCGGGTCAGCCGCGGGGCCCAGTCGAGCAGGAACTCCTCGCCCTGCTCGATCTCCTCGACGGTGACGGTGCCGACGCGCTTGATCAGCCGCAGCCCGTCGACGATGGCCAGCGCCTTGGTCTCGCACACCGACCCGTCGGCGATCGCGGCCATCACCTGGTCGCTGCCCTCACGGGCCCGGCGGACCTGCTTGGCCGCGTCGACGTGGTCAATATTCAACAGCTGCGCCAGCCAGAACGGGGTGGTCCGGGCGTGCACCGCGTCGGCGACGGAACGCTCGTCGGCCTCCTTCACCAGGGACAGGCGCAGCGCGGCGAGCTGGTTCTCCAGCGACACCACCAGCTGCAGCGACGGCCCGAGGTGCCCGGTCTCCAGCTGCCACACCGGCGCCGCCAGCACCCGCGCGACCGCCTCCTGCACCGCGGCCAACGCACAGGAGAGCGCCTGCTGCGGCGGCGGGGCGACGTCCTCTGACATACCCCGAACCTAGACGGAACCACCGACAGTTCCTGTTGCTGGATGGGCTGATCTGCCGCTCACGGGTCACGGTTCGGCAAAGACTGTCAGCCGTAGAAGCCCGCTCTGAGCAGGTCGGTCAGTTCGGCCAGCAAGGGCATCCTGGGGTTGGTCCGCAGGCTCAGGTCCTCGAACGCCGTCATCGCCAGGTCCGGCAGCGCCTCGAGGAACTCGTGCTCGTCCACGCCCGCGTCCTTCAACGTTCGTGGCATCCCCACTGTCGCCAGCAGGTCGTCGACGGCGGTGAACAGCCGCTCCCGGCTGTCCTCGACCGTGTGGCCGCCGAGCACGACGAACCCGAGCTGGCCGTACTTCTCCGGCGCGACATAGGCCGAGTAGCCGGGCGCGGGCATGAACTTGGTCGGCAGCGTGGCGTTGTAGCGCAGCACGTGCGGCAGAAACACGCCGTTGGCGCGCCCGTGCGCGATGCCGAAGCGTGCCCCGACGGCGTGCGCCAGCGCGTGGTTCACCCCGACGAAGGCATTGGAGAAGGCCAGCCCGGCCAGCGTGGCGGCGTTCGCCATGTCCGTCCGCGCCGCCAGGTCCTCGCCGTCGGCGTAGGCACGGGGGAGCGCCTCGAGCACCAGCCGCGCGGCCTGCACGCAGAAGGCGTCCGTGTACGGGGAGGCGAAGATCGACACCGCGGCCTCGAGCGCGTGGGTGAGGGCGTCGATGCCGCTGTCGGCCGTCACGGATGCCGGCATGGACAGCGCCAGCAACGGGTCCACGATCGCCATGTCCGGCACCAGCGAGTAGTCGACGAGGGTCTTCTTGCGGCCCTGCACCGTGAGAACGGCAGCGGGGGAGACCTCCGACCCCGTTCCCCACGTCGTCGGTGCGGCCACCAGCCGGACCCGGTGCCCCTGTTGCGGGTAGTGCGCGACTTGCTTGCGCGGGTCCAGGAACGGCAGCGTCAGCTCGTCGAGGTCGGCCTCGGGGTGCTCGTGGAACAGCCGCATCGCCTTGGCCGCGTCCATGACGGAGCCGCCACCGACCGCCACCAGCAGATCGGGGCGGACCCGGTCCAGCAGCTCGACGCCGCGGCGGACGGTCCGTTCGTCCGGCTCGGGCTCCACCTCGGCGAATACCTGCACGTGCCGGCAGCGCACGGTGCGCCGCACCTCCTCCACCACGCCGCGCTGCTCGCACGGGCCGTCGGTGACGACCACCACCTGCTCGGCGTCCTCGTCGCGGAGGTTCTCCAACGCTCCCGCGTTGAAATAGGTGTTGGCGGGCACGCGGAACCACTGCGGCGGGGTGCGCCGGCGCGCCACCGTCTTGAGGTTGAGCAGCTCGCGGTAGCCGATGTTGGCGGTGGTGCTGCTGCCGCCCCACGTGCCGCAACCGAGGGAGAACGTGGGCGTGAGGTTGTTGTAGACCCCGCCCAGGGCGCCGACGGCGGTCGGGGCGTTCACCAGGATGCGTCCGGGTCCGCACCGCCTCGGCGTAGCGCCGGACAACCTCGTCGTCGCGGGCGTACACCGCGGAGGTGTGGCCCAGGTTGCCGTGCTCGGTGACCAGCACGGCGGTGTCGATCGCGTGCTGCACCGAGGGGGAGCGGACGATCCCCAGCACCGGCATGAGCTTCTCCTGCACCAGCGGGTGCCCGGCCAGCTCGGCCAGGTCGGCCGGGAGCGGGGCGAGCAGCACCTTCGTGGCGGCGTCGACCTCGAAGCCCGCCGCGTGCGCCAGCTCCGCAGCGGGGCGCCCGACGGCCTGCATGCTGACCTTCTCCCCGCCCTCGAAGGCGAACTGGGCCAGGGCCAGGGCCTGGACCTGGTCCGGGGTGAGCACGTGCGCGCCCATCCGGACGAACTCGGCCACCACCTGCTCGTAGACGGCGTCGTCCACGATGCAGGTCTGCTCGGCCGGGCAGATCACCGAGGAGTCGAACGTCTTGGAGATCAGGGTGTCCACGACCATGCCCGGCAGGTCCGCGCTGCGGTGCACGTAGACAGGCGCGTTGCCCGGCCCCACGCTCAGCCCGGGCTTCCCGGCCGCGTTCGCCAGAGCGACGATCCGCGGACCCCCGGTCACCCAGAGGAAGTCCACGTCCGGGTGCCGGAACAGGTGGTGGGTCACCTCGTGCGCAGCATCCGGGATGACCTGCAGCGCCCCGGGCGGCAGGCCGGCCTGCTCGCCGGCCTCGCGCAGCACCCGGACCGTCTCCTCGGCGCAGCGCACGGCGTACGGCGAGGGCCGCAGCAGCAGCGCGTTGCGCGTCTTGGCGGCGAGGATCGCCTTGTACAGCACCGTGGACGTCGGGTTGGTGACCGGCGTGACGGCCAGCACGACGCCCACGGGCTCGGCCACCAGCTCGATGTTGCGCTCGACGTCGACGTCCACGACGCCCAGCGTGCGCACGCCCCCGAGGGCGTCGGAGAGGAACTCGGTGGCGACGAAGTTCTTGACCACCTTGTCCTCGAAGACCCCGAACCCGGTCTCCTCGACGGCCAGCCGCGCCAGGCCGGTCGCCGCGTGCAGGCCGGCGCGCACCATGGCGGCCACGATGCGATCCACCGCACCCTGGTCCAGCTGACGCATCCGGGCAGCGGCTGCGGTCGCCGAGGCGACCAGCTCGTCCACCGCCTCCCGCCGCGCCTGGTCGAGCCCCTCGATCACTGCCGTCGTCTGCGTCATGTCGCCGCCCCAGCACCCGTCAGCGGCGTGGGCCGCCGCCCACGACGACGCTAGGCAGGACGGTTCCAGGCCGGACAGGGCCAAACGGCCGTCGGCTCGTCGGGCAGCGCATGGTGCCGTCCAGGCTGGATAGTTCCTCCCGTGCGGGGACGACCTGGGAGAGGCGCCGTCATCGGGGCCGGGGTGAGCCTCGTCCTGGTCGCGGTCCTGTTCGCGCCGGCCGTCCTCGCCGGCGACAACTACGAGCTCAGCGACTCGCTGGCGTTCCTCGCCGTCCCCCTCCTCCTGGCAGGTGCGGGCGTAGGGGCCCTCGTCGGTGTCCGGCCGGCGGCACCGATCGAGGGGCGGGCCAGCCGGTCGGGCGCGCGCATGCGACGGCCTCTGGTCATGGTCGCCGCCGGGTCCGCCGTCGTCCTGGCCGCCTGGACGACGGCGTGGGCGATGGGCTTGGTCGACGCCCCGCCGCTGGGCATCGGCTGACCACTGGTCCAGCGTGCTGGGACGGCCTGCGTCCGGGCGGCGGACCTCCCTCGTGTCTGTCCTGGCTGCTGGGCCACGAAGTCGCGGCGCTCGCGGGTGCGACGTCGTTGTTGACGGGCCGGACCAGATCTCGTCTATCGCGCACACCTTGTTGTCCACCAGGCCGGTGGGCAGCGCGACGTCTCGGATGACGTTGTCGGTGAGGATCCGTATCGGTTCGTGGAGCCCTACTGAGTAACCGATAATGCACATTATGTCATTCTGACCTCGGGGAGCAGCATGTCGGAGCTCCCCTTCCTCAGGGAGGCTCCATGAGCGACGTGGGCGACTGGCCAGCACCAGTGGGTCCGGTGGCCGGGCTGGCGGTGCTGCTGCCCGGCAAGAACTACCCCTCGACGATGCCGCTGCTGACGTTCGCCGGACGCGCCGCACGCCAGCACGGCTGGCAGGTGCGCGCTGTGTCCTGGACCGCGCCCGAGCTGCACGGACCGGACGCGATCGCCTGGGTCGGCGAACAGCTCCGCCAGGCGGTGGGCCCGCACGACGGGCCGGTCCTGGTCGTCGGCAAGTCCCTCGGCACCTGCGCCGCGGCGCTGGCCGCCGACCGCGGCTACGAGGCGGTCTGGCTGACCCCGCTGCTGCACCTCCCGCTCGTCGTGGACGCCATGGCGCGGCACCGCGGTCGCCAGCTGCTGGTCGGCGGGTCGGCGGACCCGACGTGGGACCTGGAGAGGGCACGTGCGGTGAGCGCGGACGTGGTCGAGCTGGAGGGCGCGGACCACGCGATGTTCGTCGACGACGCGGTCCGGACCGCCGAGCTGCACCTCGAGGTGACCCGCGCCGTCGACGAATGGCTGACGGCGGCACCGCGATCAGCCGCGAGCACCTGAGCCGGTCAGGACGGAAGGGGCAGCAGGGGGCGACAGGCCTCCACGCCGTGCAGCTCGATGTCGCCCCGGCGGTGCTCCTCCCAGCGCTGCCGGGTGAGCCGCCACCGGTGCAGCAGGGCCGGCTCCCCCTGCCGGGTCGCCCAGTCCGAGCCGTCGGTCTCGTAGCCCAGCTGCTGCGAGATCGCGTTGGAGGGCCTGTTGTCCACGAACGCCTCGCTGGTCGCCTCCCGCGCGCCCAGACCGTCGAAGGCGAGGTGCAGGATCGCCGCGCGCATCTCCCGGCCGAGCCCGCGGCCGCGCTGATCTGCCGCTAGCCAGGAGAAGCTGCTGACCGTGCCGAAGGTGGAGAAGCCCGCTCCGACCAGGTCCTGCATCCCGACCGGGCGTCCGTCCACCAGGACGGCGAAGTAGAGCCGCCAGAAGTCCGGCTCGACCCTCCCCCTGCCCCGCCAGATCGCCTGCAGCCACCGGGCCACGCGCAGGTCCGGGTCCGGCTCGTAGAACGACATCGGGTCGTCGTAGGGAGCCGGCTGTGCGTGCGCGTCGCCGGCGCGCACCACGTCGGCGAGCTGGTCCAGCAGGTCGTCGGTGGCGGCGCGCAGCTCGAGCGTCGGCGTGCTGATCCGCAGGCCCAGGAGGGGATAGCTCCTCATGCGGTCCATCCTGCGTTCGCGGTCCGTGGGGCGCCGAGGGGTATCTCCAGCCAGGACTCCGGCCGCATGTAGTGCCCCTGCTCCCCCGACACCGCGGAGTCTGCCGTCTCCCCCAGCGGGGTGTGCCTGAAGCGCACGAGTTCGAGCGAGGTGATCTCGAAGGAGACCGGGGGCAGGACGCGCCTGGCCCGAGCCCACGCCACGAGGCCGTCTGCATCGACGACGTCGTCGGTGAAGTGCAGGAGGCTGCAGTACCAGATGTTCCGGCGCATCCACTGCTCCTCGAACCAGGCGAGGTCGCCGAGCTCGTGGCGCAGCCGGTCCATGAGCTGCCAGGGCCGGTCGTCGTCCGGTTCCAGCCGGGCGAGGACCCCGCCGGTGGTCAACGAGACGCCCGTCATGGTCAGCGAGAAAGGGCCGATGGCCTCCGCGGTCGCCCGCAGCGCTCGCACCCACTGCTCGACGACCGGGTCGCCGACGTCGGCGGCGGCGCGGAACGGCTCCAGGGCCCGGATCGTCACGTGGACCGAATCCATCCGGCCGGTCTGGAAGTGGCCCGGGCCGGCGTGCCGCAACGCCTCGTGCATCAGCCCTTCCAGCCGGGCGCGCAGCTGCTGCGGCGGCCGCGCCAGGACGGTGACCGGCCAGCGACCGCCGTCGACGGGCGGGACGTCCCGTTGATGCGTGCCGGCCAGGATCGCCCGCGCGCCGCCGTCGAACAGCCGGGCGAACAGCGGGTCGGATGCGGACGGCGACACTCGGCGGAGCCTAGGCGGTGGGACTCGCAAGGAGGTCCAGCAGCTCCGCCAGGTCGCCGATCCTGCCGCCCTCCCAGCGCACCTCCATGTCCACCGTGTCCCCCTCCGTGCGTCCGGGCGGTGTGAAGCGGACGGCTGTCATCCCCAATGCGACGGCTCCGCTGAGCTCCCGGCTGCCCCCGTCGCCGACGAACAGGCACTCGTGCGGGTCCACGCCGAGCGCCCGGGTGGCCGTCAGGTAGGCCTCCGGCTCGGGCTTGCGGTGCCCGGTCAGGCAGGAGAACGACACGGCATCCAGGTAGGGCGCCAGCGGGCTGTCCGGCCACAGGAGCGGTGTCTCAGCGGAGCAGTCGCTCACCAGGCCGCGGGCGATGCCGCGCCGGGCGAGGCCGGCGAGGGCCGGGACGGCCCAGGTACGACCGTGCAGCGAGCGGGTCGGCTCGAGCCGAAGCTCCACCGCGGCGTCGACGGCGGCCTCGGACGGATGCGCGCCGAGCCGCTCCGCCATCCGGCGCACGCTCTCGGGCAGGCTGCCCAGCCGTCCCCGGCAGCGCGCGTCGAAGGTGGCTCGGACCAGCTCGGCGAGCTCGCCCGGATCGACGTCCAGCACGTGCGCCATCCGCGCGGCCACGGAGTCACGCTCGCCCCTGCCGCCGGCGGGGATCAGGGTTCCGAACAGGTCGAAGAGCACCGCCCGGATCCGAGGGCGAGCCGGGCCGGCGGACGCGGGTGGCATCCGAGGTCAGACCTCGCCCTCCTGGGCGGTGCCGCCGTAGGACGTGGCCAGCGCGCGGGCCACGGCGACCGCGTCGGCCGCCGCGACGTCGACCGGGTACTCGGGCAGCATGCGGCGAACCTACTCGCGGCGCCCTGGCCGCCGTCCCGGCACGCGCACAGCGGAAGTTCCGCGGCACCGCTGCAGATCCGCCGTTCGGCCCGGGTCCGCACAATGCAGTCGGCGCTCGGCTCGGGAGACAGCCGTCGCTGTGGACGGTGCCGACGGCCCGTCGGCGGCCCCGCTTATGGTCGTCGGGCAACGACTGGGGCGACGAGATGGCGGGAGGCGCGATGGCTGCTCGGGACGCGCACCGCTCGGCCGTCTACGCGGCGGAGGACCAGGTCGCCCGCACCGTCGAGCGGGCCAACCGGACCTCCGCCGGGCACCTCGACTTCTTCGGCTCGAGCCTCACCCTGCCGCCCGAGCGCCGGTTCGCCGACGTCGCCTCCGTGCAGCGCTACGTCGACGCCGTGCTCGGGCTCGGCTGGGTGACCGAGCGATGGCCAGGGCTGCCCGGCTGCCGGGTCCGCGAGCGGTCCGGCCAGACCCGCGCCACCTACGAGTCCGGGGCCGGGCAGCCGGCGCGCATCGCCGTCCCGCTGGCCACCCGCTGGGCCGGGCGGGAGCTCGTGGTGCTGCACGAGGTCGCCCACCACCTGGTGGCACACTCCCCCGTCGCCGGCGAGCCGTCGCACGGGCCGACGTTCACCGGCACCTTCCTCGCGCTGGTGGAGGTCGTCGTCGGCGCCGAGGTCACCCTGCTGCTGCGCGCCGCTCTGCACGGCCTCGCGGTGCCGGTCGGGCCGGTCCGGCCGTCCCGCGCGGCCGCTCCCCCGCCTCGCGCCCCAGCGCCTTCTTCCACCGCGGCTCGCGCCGCCGAGCCCGAGGGAGCCTGACACGTGGCCCACCCCGCCCATCTCGATCGCATCGCCGCGCTGCTGGCCAAGGCCGAGCGCACCGACAACGCGCACGAGGCCGAGGCGTTCCTGGCCAAGGCCCAGCAGCTGGCCACTACGCACTCGATCGACCTGGCCCTGGCTCGCTCCCGCACCGCCAAGGCCGAGGCGCGCGAGCAGCCCGAGTCGCGCACCATCACGGTCGGTGAGCCGGGCAAGCGGGCCAACAAGCACCTGATCGCACTGTTCTCCGCAGTCGCCCGTAGCAACGAAGTCGTCCTCGACGTCGCGGCCAACAGCACCTACGTCATCGCCTACGGCATGCCGTCGGACATCGAAGTGGTGCAGGCGATGTGGGCCTCGCTGGCGACCCAGATGACGGCCGCGGCCGGGGCCTACCTGTCCACCGGCCGCTGGCGCGGCGAGACCTACTGGCGGCGCAGCCGGGACCGGTGGAGCGGTGGCTGGGAGCAGGCGCCGCACTCGACCCAGAGCGCCCGGGCGGCGTTCTACACCGCTTTCGTGCCGCGCATCGCCGAGCGCCTGGTCGCCGCGCGCGAGCAGGCGATGCGCGACTCCGACGCCGCCCGCTCCCCCGCCACCGTCTCCGACATCTCGTCGGAGCCGGCGTCCGGCGGGGAGCCGGCAGCGACCTCCGCCGAGCTCGTGCTCCGGCGCAAGCACGAGGAGGTGCGCGCCTTCCACGCCCACCGCTCGCAGGCGCGCGGCACCTGGCGCGGCTACTCCGGCTCGGCGCACGTCGGCGGCGGGTCGGCCACCAGCGCCGGACGCGCCGCGGCGAGCCGGGCGCGGCTGGGCTCGGCCACCGGGATCGGCGGCGAGGGCAAGGCGCTGCCGGGAGGCCGCGCGGAGCGGTGAGCCGCCGGGCGGTCGTCGACGACCTCGCGCGTCGCGCGAGCAGCCCGACGAAGGAACGTGGCTCGATGCGAAGCCTGCCGAGCGGGCCCGACCGAGGAGATTCCTCGCCCACCGAGGAGAATTCTCCTGGGTGGGCGAGTAAAGATCACGGCCCCGTGATCATTCCGGACGACCCGGCTAGCCGGCGCGGCGCAGGTCGGGCCCGGGGAACGGGGGCACGGGGTCCAGCCGCAGGGACCCGAGCCCGGCCAACCGCCAGGCGCGGGCGAGGGTGTCGGTGTCCTCCTCGGTGACCAGGTTGCCCATCACCCGCAGGGCCAGCTTCATCAGCAGCGGCGAGCGCATGCCCGCCGGGCCGAAGGTGGGCACGAAGCGCGGGTGGGTGAGCAGCGCCGCGGCCCGCCGGGCGACCGAGAACGCCACCCCGTAGCGGCGGCGGAGCAGCGCCGGCCACGCCGTCGCCACGTCGTGGGCGAGCTGGAACAGCAGGTCGGCGGCGAGCCGACCGGTCTCCAGGCCGTAGTCGATGCCCTCGCCGTTGAGCGGGTTCACGCAGCCGGCGGCGTCGCCCACCATGACCCAGTTGCGCCCGGCGATGCCCGACACCGCCCCGCCCATCGGCAGCAGGGCGCTGGCGAACCGCTGCGGCTCGCCCTTGATGTCCCACTGGTCGCGCTGGGTGTCGGTGTAGGTGTCCAGGAGCCGGCGCAGGTTCACGTCAGCGGGCCGGGCGTCGGTGGCCAGCGTGCCGACGCCGATGTTGACCCGGCCGCCGCCGAGCGGGAAGACCCAGCCGTAGCCGGGCAGCACCTCACCCTGGGCGTCGCGCAGCTCGAGGTCGGAGGAGATCCACAGATCGTCCGGGGCGCCGATCTCGACGTAGGCCCGGGCGGCCACCCCGTAGGCGGTGGAGCGGTCCCAGTGCCGGCCCAGGTGCCGGCCCAGCTGCGAGCGGGCGCCGTCGGCGACGACGACCCGCTCGGCGCGCACCGTCAGCGGGCCGTCGGCGTCGCGCAGGTGCACCGCCGAGATCGCCCCACCCTCGACGTCGGCGCCGACCGCGGTGGCGGTGAGCGGCGCGGCACCCGCGTCCAGCGCCACCTGGCGGATGCGGGCGTCGAGCTCGGTGCGCGGCACCGCCGAGCCGATGCCCTGGAACTCCGCGGTCGTGGGCCAGCGCAGGAACAGCTCCTGGCCGAACCCGCGGGCCCGCAGGCCGACGTTGAGGTGCTGGGCGCGCAGCCACTCCCCCAGCCCGAGGGCGTCCAGCTCGGCGACGGCGCGGGGCGTGAGCCCGTCGCCGCAGGTCTTGTCCCGTGGGAAGTCGGCGCGGTCGACCAGCAGGACCTCGTGCCCGGCCCGGGCCGCCCAGGCGGCCGCCGCGGCACCGGCCGGCCCGGCGCCGACGACGAGCAGCTCGGTCCGCAGCTCGCGAGGGGCGGACGGCTGTGCGGACGGCTGGGCGGTGGGCTCGGCGGCGGATGGGGCGGGCACGTGCCCCATGGTCCCGCACCCGCCCGAGGCCGGCGAAACGAGAGCAGCGGGTCGAGGCGGTCAGCCGGGCCGGCGGGCGCGGGCCGGCGCGTGCCGCAGCCGCTGCGCGAGCGCGTAGGCCGGTTCGCGCAGCCGGGCGAGCACGGTGGGCAGCTGCAGGCCCGGCAGAGGCCGGCGCACCGGGTCGAAGGCGGTGGGCGGGTCCAGCGAGAGGTCGGCCGGGCTGGTGAGCAGCAGCAGCCCGAAGGCGCGCCACGGGCCGGTGGGCGCGGCCGCCTCGAGGACGAGCTCGACCGGCTCGGTGGCGGCCACGGCGGCCAGGGCCTCCGGCTCGCGCGGCAGCGGGCGCCCGGGGTCGGCCGGCGTCGCGGCGAGCACGACCAGGCCGCGCGGCGAGCGGTAGGGCAGCAGCGTGGACAGCGGGCTCGCGGCCAGGTCGCGCCGCGGCGCCAGCAGGAAGCGCCCCACCGTGCCCAGCCCGGTGGTGGCAAACAGCAGGTCGGCCTGGCGGGGCTGCCCATCGTCGACGGCCGGGCCGGGCACCGGCACCCGCAGCGCGAGACCCAGCACGTCCGGCCAGGGCGAGGGCAGCCCCACCGACCGGGACACCCGGACCAGCGCCTCGTCCTCACCCGGCTCGTCCAGCCACGGCACGCCCCACGGCACCGGGGCACCGTGCCGTCGGACGGTGGCTGCCAGCAGCGCCCCCTTCGGGTGCAGAGGGCGGTCGTGCCGCACGACGGCCCCGACCGCCGAGGCGGCACCCAGACCGGCGCCGGCGGCCCGCCCGGCCAGCCGCACGGGCAGGGTGGCCAGCATCGCGTGGTCCTCCGGTGCCTCCATGCGCCCTGCCTACCCCGGCACCCCACGGCCACACGACGCCCCTCGCCGGCGCCGATCGACCAGCGTGAAGCCCGGGCAGCAGGGTCTGGCTCAGCGCAGCAGCCGCGGCGCGTCCAGGTCGGTGTTCTCCACCACCCGCGTCGCCAGGCCGGCCGGCCCCACCTCCCGCAGGTAGAGCCGCTGGCCCTCCACGTAGCGACGGTTGGCCGGGGCGTGCAGGTCCGGGCAGGAGCCGTCGCGGACCGCGCAGCGGGCCAGCGAGACGGCCCGGTCCACCTCGAGCCAGAGCGACCAGCTCCACCACCGGGCCAGCTCCGGCCGGTGCAGGAAGATCCCGTCCAGCACCAGCACCGCCCCGGCGTCCGCCTGCTCCCAGGGGGCGAGGTCGGGGGCGTCGCCGCCGACGTCGAACACCCGGGTGCGGTGCCGCCCCGCACCGCCCGGCCCCAGGGGCTCGAGCAGGACCTGCTGCAGCACCGACAGGTCGTAGGAGTCGCGGTAGAAGCCTTCCGGGTCGTCCCGGCCGCGGGCGTAGCGCTCGCTGCGGGGCCGGTGGAAGCCGTCGACCGACGCCCGCACCACCGCCCGCCCCCGCTCCTGCAGCGCCGCGGCGAGCTCGTCGGCGAGCACGGTCTTGCCCGCGCCGTCGACGCCGTCGACCGCTACCCGCACGAACGGGTCGCCGGGCAGCGCCGCCACCTCGTCGGCCAGCCGTGCCAGCAAGGCGGCGCGAACGGCGGAGGTCACGGCACCGACGCTATCGGCGCGGCGGCCGCCCATCGGGAGCGCGGCCGGTGAGGCGGGCACGCACCGCCGCTGGCAGGCTCGAGGCGTGCCGCCCCTGCCCTCCCCCGCGCTGCTGGCCCGTCAGGCCCGGCTGGCCGCCCTGCCCGCCGGGGCGGTGGCCGACGCCGCCGAGGGGGTGGTCCGTCGTCGGCTCGGCCAGGACCCGGAGCAGGTCCGCCGGCGGCTGCGCCAGCGCGGCGCCGAGCGCACCCGACGGGTGCTGGGCGACCTCAAGGGCGGCGCGCTCAAGGCCGGGCAGCTGCTCAGCACGGTGGAGGCGCTCTTCCCGCCGGATCCCGAGGGCACCTGGCGCCGGGCGCTGACCTCCCTGCAGCAGGACAACCCGGCGCTGCCGTTCGAGCAGGTGGAGCCGGTGCTGCGCGCCGAGCTCGGCGCCGGCTGGCGGGCCCGCCTCGTCGGGTTCGAGCAGCAGGCGGTGGCCGCGGCCTCGCTCGGGCAGGTGCACCGGGCCACCTGGCCGGACGGGCGACCGGTGGCGGTGAAGGTGCAGTACCCCGGGGTCCGCGAGGCCCTGTCCGCCGACCTCGCCGCCGTCTCGGTCGCCACCCGGGCCGCCGCGCTCGTCGCCCGCGGCCTCACCCTCCCCCCGCTGGTGGCCGAGCTGCGCACCCGGCTGGTCGAGGAGCTGGACTACGTCCGCGAGGGCGAGCACCAGCAGCGCTTCGCCGACGCCTACGCCGAGGACCCCGACGTCGTCGTCCCCCGGGTGCTGCTGGCCACCCCGCGGGTCCTGGTCACCGAGTGGCTGGACGGCGTCCCGCTGGCCCGGGTCGCCGTCGACGGCGCAGCGGCGCAGCGCGACCGGGCCGGCCTGCTCTACCAGCGCTTCCTGCTCTCCGGCCCCGAGCGCACCGGCCTGCTGCACACCGACCCGCACCCGGGCAACTTCCGGCTCCTCACCGGCGGCGACGGGGCCGAGCGCCTCGGCGTCCTCGACTTCGGCTCCTGCCTGGTCCTGCCGGACGGCATGCCACGCGCGTTCGGGCGGCTCATCCGGGTGCTGCTCAGCGACGACGACGCCGAGGTGCTGGCGGGGCTGCGCGAGGAGGGATTCCTGCGCCCGGACCGGACGGTGGAGGTGCGCAAGCTGGTCGACTACCTCGGCCCGTTCTCCGAGCCGGCCCGGCACGAGACGTTCTCCTACAGCCGGTCGTGGCTGCGCTCGCAGTTCGCCCGGGTGAACGACCCGCGCAATCCCGAGTTCGCGGTGGCGCTGCAGCTCGACATCCCCGCCGAGCTGCTGTTCACCCACCGGGTCTGGCTGGGCATCGTCGGGGTGCTGAGCCAGCTCGAGGCGACAGTCCCGGTACGGCCCGAGCTGGAGCGGTGGCTACCCGGCTTCGCCGGCTCCGAGCGGCCCGAGAGGATGGAGGCGTGATCGACGCCGACACCGCACGCGCCCTGCGCGACGCCGGCCTGGCCTGGCAGCCGGCCCCGGGCGACTGGTTCGTCATCGACCGCGAGGACCTGCGCGAGGAGCCGTTCGTCCTCTCGCACCTGGTCGTCGACGTGCAGGACGTGCCCGGCGGCCAGGTCCTCGGGTTCAACGGCACGGTGGAGTGGGCCCTGGACTCGGTGGCGCTGGAGGAGGCGCTCTGGCTGCCGCGCGAGGACCAGCTGCGCGAGCTGCTCGACGACGACCTGGTGCGGCTGGAGCGCTCGACGCACGGGTGGCGCGCCGTGGTCCTGGTCGCCGGCGCCGCCACGTCCGTCGCCGCGGACAGCCCGGCCGGGGCCTACGCGCAGGCGGCGCTGGCGCGGCTCGGGGCGGCCGGGCCGAAGGCCGGCGAGGGACCGCGATGAGCTCCCTGCTGGCCTGGCACCTGCTGCTCACCGCCGCCTACGCCGGCTTCCAGTGGACCATCCAGCTGCTGGTCTACCGCCAGTTCTCCCTGGTGCCGCCCGAGCGGTTCCCCGCCTACGAGCAGGCGCACCAGACCCGCGTCTCCTACGTGGTCGGCCCGCTGTTCCTCGGGCTCCTGGTCACCACCGGCTTGCTGCTGGTGGAGCGCCCCGACGGCACTCCGTGGGCCGCGGCGATCGCGGCCGCGGTGCTGCTGGCCGGCATCCTGGTCGTCACCGCGCTGGCCGCGGTGCCTCTGCACGCGCGGCTGGGCCACCAGTTCTCCGAGGCCGCGTGGCGCGCCCTGCTGCGCTGGGACCTGCTGCGGGCGGTGCTCGCCACGGCGAACGCAGCGCTGGCGCTGTGGCTCGTGCTGCGCTGAGGCTCACCCCTCCACCCTTGCCGTGATCGTGCAGGAATGGTGAGCCGGGCCCACCCGGACGGCCAGCGGTCCTGCCATCCACGGTCAAAGGCGCTCGTGACGGCGGCGGTGGGGTGGCGCGTGGCCTCGGCTGCCGGCCGGCGGTCTGCCTGTGGACAGCCGGACGCATGGGTGGACCCCTGCTACGCATCTATGCCTATGGGTGTGACACCCATGTGATCAACTCGCGTGGGAACCAGCGGCCGGCGGCCCGACGCGCTCCCCGCCGGGCTCCTCCCGTCACCAGCGCCGTTGACCGTGTCCAGCCCGACCGCCGGTAGCCGAGAGAGAGGTGACAGCAGTGTGCGCGAACACGGTGCATGGCTCAGTCCACCGGCCAGGTGTGCACCGGCTCGTTGCCGTGCATGTGCTCGACGTAGCGCTCCAGCATCAGGCGCAGCGCCTCGGCGCGGTCGTGGTGGCCGGCGCGGTCGATCCGGTGCAGCACCTCGCTCTGCCACCAGGCGCCGTTGCGGGAGGTGAGGCAGCGGCCCTCGACCACCCCCAGCAGCCGCTCGCGGACGGCGTCGTCGACGCCCCAGCGCGACAGCCCCTCGTGGGCCAGCGGCAGCAGCCGCCGCAGCACCAGCTCGGTGGCCGGCACCTCGCCGAGCCCGGGCCAGAACAGCCGAGCGTCGATGCCGCGGCGCGCCCCCTCGTGGAAGTTCTCCTCGGCGGCACTGAAGGACATCTGCGACCACAGCGGCCGGTCGGCCTCCACCAGCGCGTGCACCAGCCCGTAGTAGAAGGCGGCGTTGGCCAGCACGTCGACGACGGTGGGCCCCGCGGGCAGCACCCGGTTCTCCACCCGCAGGTGCGGCTTGCCGCGCACCACGTCGTAGACCGGCCGGTTCCAGCGGTAGATGGTGCCGTTGTGCAGGCGCAGCTCGTGCAGCTGGGGTACGTCACCGCGGTCGAGGACCTCCTCGGGGTCCTCCCCGTCGCACACCGGCAGCAGCGGCGGGAAGTAGCGCACGTTCTCCTCGAACAGGTCGAAGATCGAGGTGATGTAGCGCTCGCCGAACCACACCCGCGGGCGCACCCCCTGCGCCTTGAGCTCCTCCGACCGGGTGTCGGTGGCCTGCTCGAACAGCGCGATCCGCGTCTCCCGCCACAGCTCCTTGCCCAGGAAGAACGGGCTGTTGGCCCCCAGGGCCAGCTGCACCCCGGCGATGCACTGCGAGGCGTTCCAGTAGGCCGGGAACTGCTCCGGGCTGACCTGCAGGTGCAGCTGCGCCGACGTGCACGCCGCTTCGGGGGCGATCGTGTCGGCGAAGGTGGACAGCCGCTCGACGCCGTCGATGGACAGGTGCAGGTCCTCGCCGCGGGCGGCGAAGATCTGCTCGTTGAGCAGGTGGTAGCGCGGGTTGCCGGACAGGCTCGCCCCGGTCAGGTCCTGCTCGCGCAGCGTCGGCAGCGTGCCGATCATGACGATGTGCGCGCCCACTGCCCGGGCCCTGGTCTCGGCGGCGTTGAGGCTCTGCCGGACACCGGCCTCGAACTCGGCCGCGCCAGAGTCGCCGAACTGCCGCGGCGGCACGTTGATCTCCACCGTGAACTGGCCCAGCTCGGTCTGGAAGGCCTCGTCCGCGATCGCCTCGAGCACCTCGGCATTGAGCATCGCCGCACCGAACCCGGCGTCGACGAGGTTGAGCTCGATCTCCAGACCGGTCAGGGGACGCTCGACGTCGAACCGCGACTCCCCCAGCATCCGCGCGAAGACGTCCAGGCAGCGGCGCACCTTCTGCCGGTAGCGCTGACGGTCCTCCCGGGTGAACGTCCGCGACGCGACGTCCTCGCCCATGCGCGCTCCCCTCTCGGCGGGCACCCGTGGGGGCGCCCTGGCAGAGCCGGTTCCTGCCCCGTCTCCGACGACCGCACGCTACCCAGCCGGGGACCCGGCGTCGCCGCCTTCGTGCGGTCACCTACCGTCAAGGGCCGTGAGCGATGCGGCAGCAGATCCCGTGCCCGGCCCGTCGGGCCGAGCCCGCTCCTTCGGCTCGGTGGCCGGCGACTACGACCGGCTGCGCCCGGCCACCCCGCAGGCAGCCCTGGACTGGCTCCTGCCCGTCCACGCCCGCCGGGTGCTGGACCTGGGCGCCGGCACCGGCGGCACCACCCGGGCGCTGCTCGCGCGGGGGCTCGACGTGGTCGCGGTCGAGCCGGACGAGCGGATGCGCGAGGTCCTGGCCGACCGGGCCCCGGCGGCCGAGGTGCTGGCCGGCGCCGCGGAGGACATCCCGCTGCCCGACGCCGACGTCGATGCCGTGATCGCTTCCTCCGCCTGGCACTGGTTCGACCCTCGGCGGGCCCCGGCTCAGGTGGCCCGGGTGCTGCGGCCCGGCGGCCGGCTGGGGGTGCTCTGGAACGGCCGCGACGGCGGGACCGGGTGGATGGCCGCCCTGGAGCAGGCGGTGCGCACCGACGGCATGACCGCCGCACCATCGGCCCGCCGCTACCGGGAGGTCGACCTGCCGGACGGCTTGCCCTTCGGGCCCGGCGAGCGGCACGAGGTCCGGTGGACGCAGCAGATGTCCCCGGCCGACGTCGTCGCGCTCATGGGGACGTACTCCGGCGTGCTCGCGCTGCCTCCGGAGGAGCGCGCGGCCCGGCTCGCGGCCGCCGCCGGGCTGCTGGCCGAGCACCCGGACGCGGCCGGGCGCGAGCTGCTCGAGGTGCCGTTCGTGGCCCGCTGCTGGCGGGCGGACCGACTGGGCTGACCCCGGCCGCGGGCTGGTCTGCAGGGTTCTGCGGGCGCGTCCGGAGCACCGACGCGGGACACGCCGCGCCGCCTTCGTGCGAACTGTCGGTGGCCGCTCGTACGGTCCTGGTCGTGCGCCTGCTTCACACCTCCGACTGGCACCTGGGCCGCTCCTTCCACCGGGAGGACCTGCTCGGTGCCCAGGCCGCGTTCGTCGACCACCTCGTGGAGGTGGTGCGCAGCGAGCGGGTCGACGCGGTGCTGGTCAGCGGCGACCTCTACGACCGGGCCCTCCCACCGGTCGACGCCGTGGCCCTGTGCAACGAGGCGCTGCACCGGCTGGCCGCCCTGAGCGTGCCCACCGTCGTCATCAGCGGCAACCACGACTCCGCCCAGCGGCTCGGCTTCGCCGCCGATCTCATCGCCGCGGCCGGCGTGCACCTGCGCACGCTCCCGGGCCGCGCGCACGAGCCGGTGCTGCTCGAGGACCGGCACGGGCCGGTCGCGGTCTACGGCATCCCCTACCTCGAGCCCGACGTCGCGCGCCCGCTGCTGGGCTGCGACGAGCGCGGGCACGCCGCGGTGCTCGGGACGGCCATGGACCGAGTGCGCGCCGACCTCGCCCATCGGCCGGGCGCCCGCTCGGTGGTGCTGGCCCACGCGTTCGTCACCGGCGGCGAGCCCTCGCAGAGCGAGCGCGACATCACCGTCGGCGGGGTCGCCGCGGTGCCGCTGTCCACTTTCGACGGCGCCTCCTACACCGCGCTGGGCCACCTCCACGGCCCGCAGGTGCTGGCCGAGACGGTCCGCTACTCCGGCTCCCCGCTGGCCTACTCCTTCTCCGAGGCCGACCACCGCAAGGCCAGCTGGCTGGTCGACCTCGGCCCGCGCGGGGTGGAGCAGGTGGAGCGGGTCGACGCCCCGGTGCCGCGGCGGCTCGGCCGGCTGCGCGGCCGGCTGGAGGACCTGCTCGCGGACCCGCGGCATGCCGACCACGAGGACCGCTGGCTGCAGGTGGCGCTCACCGACCCGGTCCGCCCGCGCGAGGCGATGGAGCGGCTGCGGACCCGCTTCCCGCACACCCTCGTCCTCTCCTTCGAGCCCGAGGGGTCGACGCCGGAGACCGGCGGCTACGCGGCCCGGGTGTCCGGGCTCTCCGACCTGCAGATCGCCGCCCGCTTCGTGGCCGACGTGCGCTCCCCCGCCACCGACCCCGAGATCGCGTTGCTGCAGCAGGCCTTCGAGGCCGGCCGGCTGGCCGAGCAGGGGGCCTGAGCCGTGCGCCTGCACTCGCTGGAGGTGACCGCGTTCGGCCCGTTCGCCGGCACCGAGCACGTCGGCTTCGACGACCTCGCCGACGCCGGGCTGTTCCTGCTGCACGGGCCCACCGGCGCGGGCAAGACCAGCATCCTCGACGCGGTCTGCTACGCCCTCTACGGCGTGGTGCCCGGCCCCCGGCAGAAGGCGGCGCGGCTGCGCAGCGACCACGCCGACCCCGCCGAGCCCACCTGCGTCACCCTCGAGCTGACCGTCCGGGGCCGCCGGCTGCGGGTGGTCCGCCGCCCGGCCTGGGAGCGGCCCAAGCGGCGCGGCACCGGCACCACCACCGAACCGGCGGCCACGCGCGTGGACGAGCTGATCGCCGGCGACTGGGTCACCCGCTCCACCCGCAACGACGAGGCGGCCCACCTGCTGCGCGAGCTGGTCGGCATGAGCGCCGAGCAGTTCTGCCAGGTCGTCCTGCTCCCCCAGGGCCAGTTCGCCGAGTTCCTGCGCGCCGAGCCCGAGGAGCGCCGGCCGGTCCTCGAGGCCCTCTTCGACACCCGCCGGTTCTCCGCGGTCGAGGCGTGGCTGGCCGAGCAGCGGCGGACCTCGACCCGCGCGGTGGAGGCCGGTGAGCAGCAGCTCGAGGTGCTGCTGGCCCGCGCCGCGCAGGCGGCCGGAGCGTTGCTGGACGAGCACGCCGCGGACGCTGCCGGAACGTCTGCCGGAACGTCTGCTGGAACGTCTGCTGGAACGTCTGCGGAGCAGGTCGCTGCCGCCGGCGCCGGTCCCGCCGAGGATCGGGCGGAGGGTCCGGCGGCGATCGTCCCGTCGCCCGGCCTCCCGTCGGACCCGGCTGCCCGGCTCGCCCTGGCCGTCGAGCGAGCCGCTGCCGACGCGGCCTGGCGCACCCAGGCCCGTGAGCAGGCCGACGCGGCGCACGAGACGGCCTCGTCGCAGGTCGACGCCGCGCGCGCCCTCGCCGACCTGCAGCGGCGGCACGCCGAGCTGCTAGCGCGTGCCGCGGCGGTGGCGGCCGCGGCACCGCGCCGGGACGAGCTCACCGCGCAGGTGGCCGCCGCCCGTCGCGCGGCCGGTGTCATGCCCCTGGTGCGCGCTCTCGACGACGCGCGCGCCAGCGGCGGCCGCGCCGATCGCGCCGTCGTCCGAGCGCTGGGCGTGGTCCGCACGCTGCCGGGATCGGGTGCGTCGACCGGGTCCGACCCGCAGGGCTCGCCGGGCTCGGACGTCGAGGACCTGCTCGACCAGTGCCGGCCGGCGACCGCTCAATTGGAGGCGACGGACCTGCGCCGGGCCGCTCGCCGGGACCTGGAGCTGGCGGACCTGCTGGGCAGCCGGCTCGACCGGCTCCGCTCGCGCGCGGCCCAGCTCGAGGCGCTGCGCGCGGAGGAGGCGGCCGCCCAGCAGGTAGAGGCCAAGGCCACCGCACTGGCCGAGCAGGAGCGCCGCGCGCAGGGCGAGACCGCCCGGCTGCGGGCTCGGCTGGAGGGCTGCGAGCCCGAGCGGACCGCCGCGCGCACCGCGCTGGCCACCCTCGTCGCCCAGAGCGCGGAGGAGGGCCGGCTCGCCGCGCAGCTGCAGCACCACCAGGGGGTCCTGCGCGCCGCGCGGGAGCGCGATCGGCTCGTCGGGGAGGTGGCGCGCGCCGGCGCGGAGCTGCGGCAGGCCGTCGACGCTGCGCAGCAGGCTCGCCAGGACTGGCTGGACCTGCGCCAGGCACGCCTGGAGGGCTACGCCGCCGAGCTCGCCACCGCGCTGGTCGCCGGCGGCTGCTGCCCGGTCTGCGGCAGCGACGCCCACCCCGCCCCGGCCCGCGGCACCAGCCGGGGGGTCACCGCCGAGGACGAGCGCCGCGCCGGCGAGGTGCACCAGGAGCGCGAGACCGAGCGGACCGCCCGAGAGACCGAGATGGCCGGCCTGCAGGCCAAGCGCGCCGCTGCCGCCGAGGCCGCGGGAGGCGCCGACCCGGCGGAGCTGTCCGCCCTGGTGCAGCAGCTCGAGGCCGAGCTGGCCACCGCGCGGCGTGCCGCCGAGGGGCTGCCGGCAGCCCAGCGGCAGCTGGAGGACCTGGACCGCGCCGCCGAACAGGTGGCCGAGCAGCTCGCCGCCGGCGAGAGCGCCCTGCTCACCCTCGCCGCCGAGCGGGCCGCGGCAGCCGACCGGGCCGCCGAGCTCGGCGAGCGGGTGGCCGCCGGTCTCGGCGGCGCGGCGGACCTCGCGGGCGCCCTCGCCGAGGTGACCACCGCGGTGCGCGCGCTGGAGGGCGCGGCCCAGGCCCTCGGTGAGCGGGCCGCGGCCGCGGACCGGCTGGCCGACGCCGCCGAACAGGCGGTGCAGGCGGCCGAGCAGGCGCGGTTCGTCGGCCTGGCCGATGCGACCGCCGCCGCCCGCACGCCCCCCCAGCTCGCCGGGCTGGAGCAGGAGCTGGACGCGCTGCTCGCGCAGGCCCGGGTGGTGGCCGAGCTGGGCAGCGACCCCGCCCTGGCCGCAGCCGCCGCGCAGCCGGCCGCCGACGTCGACGCCGCGCTGGACCGTCGCTCCGCCGCCCGCGCCTCGCTCGAGCAGGCGGCCGCGGCGCTGTCCGCAGCCCTCGCGCGCCACGCCGCACTGGCCGGGCTCCACGCCGAGGTGGTCGCCGCCCTGGCCGCGCTGGCCCCGCTCCGGGAGCGCCATGCCCTGGTCGACGGCCTGTCCCGGCTGGCCGAGGGCACCGGCTCGGACAACGCCAAGCGGATGCGGCTGTCCGCCTACGTGCTGGCCGCGCGCCTGGAGCAGGTGGCGGCCGCGGCCAGCGAGCGCCTGGTCCGCATGTCCGCCGGGCGCTACGTCCTGGTGCACACCGACGAGGGCAGCGGCCGCGGCCGCGCGGGCCTGGGGCTTCGGGTCGTCGATGCCTGGACCGGGCTCGAGCGCGACACCCGCACCCTGTCCGGCGGCGAGGCGTTCCTCGCCTCCCTCGCCCTCGCCCTCGGCCTCGCCGACGTCGTTACCGCCGAGGCCGGCGGGGCGGCGATCGAGACCCTCTTCGTGGACGAGGGCTTCGGCACCCTGGACGAGGAGGCCCTCGAGGAGGTGCTCGACGTCCTCGACGGCCTGCGCAGCGGCGGCCGGGTGGTGGGCGTGGTCAGCCACGTGGCCGACCTGCGCGCGCGCATCCCCGCCCAGGTCCGGGTGCACAAGCAGCGCGACGGCTCGACGGTCACCTGCCTCACCACCTGACGCGACCACGCGGTCCTGCTGCGCCGCCCAATCCGGGCGGGCGACCGCTCCGAACCCCTCCCGACAGCGGCGCCCGCCGCTCGTGATCGCGACGGAGAGGAGGGGCTGCGAGGATGTCGACCGTGGTGAGCTTCCCCCGGCGGCTGCGTGTCGCCGGCGACCCCGACCTCGTCGTCCTGCCCGGTGCCGCGGACGATCCAGCGCAGTCAGGGCAGCGGCCGCTCGACGCCACCCTGCTGCGGGTGGCCCGCGGCGACGAGGCCGCGTTCGAGGAGCTCTACGACGCGATGGCCGGCAGCGTCTTCGGCGTGGTGCGCCGGGTGCTGCGCGACCCGGCGCAGTCCGAGGAGGTCGCTCAGGAGGTGCTGGTCGAGGTGTGGCGCACCGCCACCCGCTTCGACCCGCAGCGCGGCAGCGCCCAGACCTGGATCCTCACGATGGCCCACCGCCGGGCCGTGGACCGGGTGCGCTCCGCCCAGGCCGCCAGCGACCGCGAGGAGCGGGTCGGCGCCCGCGAGCACACCACCGCCTATGACGACGTCGTGGAGCAGGTGGAGACCCGGCTGGAGGTCGAGGCGGTCCGCCGCTGCCTGGGCGGCCTCACCGAGCTGCAGCGGGAGGCGGTCAACCTCGCCTTCTACGGCGGCTACACCCACCGCGAGGTCGCCGAGCTGCTCGACACCCCGCTCGGCACCGTCAAGACCCGCCTGCGCGACGGACTGATCCGCCTGCGCGACTGCCTCGGAGTGTCCGCAGATGGCTGACCAGAGATGGATGCACGGATGACCCCCGCCGACGTCCACACGCTGACCGGGGCCTACGCCGCGCACGCTCTGCCCGAGGACGAGGCGCTCGCGTTCGAGGCGCACCTGGCCGAGTGCGAGGCCTGCGCGCAGGAGGTGCGGGAGCTGCAGGCCACCGCCGCCCGGTTGGCGCTGGAGGCCACCGCCACCCCGCCGCCGGCGCTCAAGCGGGCGGTGCTCGCCCAGGTGGCCGCCACCCGCCAGCTGCCCCCCGTGGTCCGAGCCATCGACCAGTCGGCAGCCGAGCCGACGGCGGCCGGTGACGCGGAGGCTGCCTATGCCGCCGAGGTGGTGCCGTTGCGCCGGCGCGCCCGGTGGACCACCCCGTTCGGCGTCGCCGCCGCCGTGCTGCTCGCCACCTCGGTGAGCCTGGGCGGCTTCCTCGCTCAGCAGCACCGCGACCTGCAGCAGCAGCGGGCGACGGCCCAGGCCGTCGCCGCCGTGGTGGCCGACCCGGCGCACACCGAGCACACCACCCGGCTGCCCGGCGGCGGCTCGGTCACCGTGCTCGCCGCCGGTGGGCAGGCGGTGTTCACCGGGGCCGACCTGCCGGCGCTGCCCGACGGCAAGGGCTACCAGCTGTGGGTGATGCGCGGCAGCGGCGTGACCAGCGCCGGCATGCTCCCGGTGCGCTCGGGCGTCACCCAGGCCTACGTGCCCGACGTCTCCGGCGGCAAGGCGCTGGCCGTCTCGGTCGAGCCGGCCGGCGGCTCGGCCCAGCCCACGACCACCCCGGTCGCCGTGGTCCCGCTGGTCTAGGGCGCCCGCCGCGCGCCGTCCGGCGCAGGAGGCGTCAGAGCACGAGCTTCATCCGCGGGGCGGTGGTGAAGGTGAACCCGATCCGCTGGTAGAGCCCGAGCCCGTCGGCGCTCGTGCTCAGGTCCACGCGGTCGGCGGCGACCGACCGGGCCCAGCCGATCACGTCCTGGACCAGCAGCGTCGCGTAGCCGCAGCGACGGTGCTCGGTCACGGTGACGACGTTGGCCAGCCGGACGATCCGTCCCCGGGGGCAGTGCGGGTTCGGGATCTCGAGCTCCAGCGTCCCGACCGCCGTGGCGACGACGACCCCGTCGCGCTCGACCACCGGGAAGCGGGCGCTGCCCTCGTCGGCCAGGCGGTCGAGGAACCACCGCCGCGCCGGGTCGCGCCAGGGCGCCTGCGGCCCGCCCGCGGCCTCGTCGTAGACCAGCCCCCAGAGCTGGAGCAGGCGTGCGGCGTCCGTCGCGGTGGCGGCGCGAACGTCGGTGCTCGGGGACCGGATCATGCCGCTCATGCTGCCCGAGCTGCCCAGCCCAACCCTCAGTGTGTGTGGCATGTCAGCGGCGGGACAGCGGGCGGGTCAGGCGAGGGCGCGCACCGCGGCGGTCATCAGCCGCGGCCAACGAGCGGCCGCCGGCACCAGCACCCGGCGGGCCGGGGGCACCTGACCGGCGGCGAGCAGCGCGGTGGTGAGCAGGCGCGAGCGGCGGGTCACCCGGCGGTGCGCGACGGGGTAGTCCTGCGGGCGCCCGGCCGCGAGGCAGCGGACCAGCTCGCGGGCGGCGAGCAGCGCCGCCCCCACGCCCTCGCCGGTGAGCGCGTCGACGTAGCCGGCGGCGTCGCCGACCAGCAGCACCGGTCCCCGGCGCACCGCGGCGGCGGCCTGCCGCAGCGGGCCCGCGCCGCGCACCGGGCCGTCGGGCTCGGCACCGTGGAGCCGCTCGCGCAGCGCCGGGAAACGGTCCAGCCAGCCCTCGAACGGCTCCCCGCCCCCGCACAGCACCGCCACCCCCACCAGGTCCTCGCCCAGCGGCGTCACGTACGCCTCGGCATCGGGGGCCCAGTGCACCTCCACCAGGTCCGTCCACGGCGCTATCCGGTAGTGCCGGCGCAGCCCGAACCGGGTGGGCGACTGCGCGGGAGCGTCCAGCGCGAGGGCCCGGCGGGTCGGCGAGTGCAGCCCGTCGGCGGCCACCAGCCAGCGCGCGCGCAGCGGACCGACGTCGACGCCGGCGTCGCTCACCCGGGGCGGACCGGCCCGCTCGTGCAGCCGGCGCACCCCGACCTCCCGCGCCCGCTCGTCCAGGGCGGCGGACAGCGCCAGCCGGCGCACCGCCAGCCCCGGCGAGCCCCGGAACCGCGCCTCGGCCACCGCGCCCGGGGCGCAGTAGCGGATGCCGCCGAACTCCCGTCCGCCCAGGCGCACGCCCAGCCGGGCCAGCTCGGCGCGTGCGGTGGGCATCAGCCCCTCCCCGCAGGCCTTGTCCACCGGCGCGGCGCGCGGGTCGAGCACCGCCACCGAGAGCCCCGCCTGCGCCGCCCCGATGGCAGTGGCCAGGCCGGCCGGCCCGGCCCCCACGACCGCGACGTCGGCGTCGAGGTGGTGGGCGCTCACCGCGCCGCCTGCGGCACCCGCCGCCCCAGCGCGGCCTCCTCGGCGCGCAGCCGCACCGCCAGCACGCCGGCGTTCGCCACGGTGAACGCCAGCGCGGTCACCCACGCGGTGTGCACCAGCGGCAGCGCGAAGCCCTCGACGACGACCGCGACGTAGTTGGGGTGGTTCAGCCACCGGTACGGGCCGCCGGTGACCAGCGGCAGGTCCGGCACCACGACGACCCGGGTGCTCCAGCGCGGCCCCAACGTGCGGATGCACCACCAGCGCAGCCCTTGGGCGGCCAGCACCAGCGCGAGCATCGGCCAGCCCAGGGCCGGCAGGAACGGGCGGTCCGCGGCCAGCACCTCGACCACGCACCCGGCCAGCAGCGCGGTGTGCACCACCACCATGACCGGGTAGTGGCGTTGCCCGGACTCCACCCCGCCGCGGGCCAGCGCCCAGGCCACGTGCCGGTTGGAGACCACCAGCTCGGCGATCCGCTCCAGGCCCACGGCCAGCACGAGCGCGAGGTAGAGCGCCTGCGACGTCGTCACATCCCCCACCCTGGCAACGCCGCGACCTCCCCGCTAGCCAGCACCTCGACAGGCCTCCCCCGCGTCACCACTCCAGCAGCACCAGCTCGGCGGCGAACCCCGGACCCATCGCCATCAGGACCCCAGGCTGCCCGGCCGGCGGGCGCCGCTCGGCCAGCGTGCGCTCGAGCACGTGCAGCACCGAGGCGGAGCTGAGGTTGCCGTGCTCGGCCAGGCACTGCCAGGTGACGTCGAGCGCGCCGTCGGGCAGCCCGAGCGCGGCCTGCACCGCCTCGAGCACCTTGGGCCCACCCGGGTGGCTCACCCACGCGGCGACGTCGGCGACCTCGAGCCCGTGGTCGCCGAGGAACCCGCGGACGTCGTCGCCCAGGTGCGTCTCGATGACCTCGGCCACCGACGCGGCCAGCACGATCTTCAGGCCCCCGCCGCCGACGTCCCAGCCCATCACCCGCTCGGTGCCCGGGTAGAGCCGGCTGCGGGTGTCGACCACCCGCGGCCCGGACAGGCCCAGCTGCTCGGCCCGGCGCTCCCCGACCAGCACCACCGCCGCGGCGCCGTCGCCGAACAGGCCGCTGGCGACCAGGTTGGGGGTGGCGGTGTCGTCGGCCTGCAGGGTGAGCGAGCACAGCTCGACGCTGAGCAGGACGGCGACGTCGTCGGGGTGGCCGACCAGGTGGTCGTGCACGCGGGAGATGCCGGCGGCGCCGGCCACGCAGCCCAGGCCGAAGACCGGCACCCGCTTGACGTCCTGCCGGAAGCCGACGCGCGGGGACAGCCGGGCCTCCAGGCTGGGCGCGGCCAGCCCGGTGACCGTGACGGTCATGACCAGGTCGACGTCGGCCGGGGAGAGCCCCACCCGCTCCAGCGCCGTGCGCACCGCCCGCTCGGCGAGGTCCAGCCCGACCTCGATGAAGGCGTCGTTGGAGCGGCCGAAGCCGCCGAGGTCGGCGTAGTCCTCCAGCGGCAGCGCGAGGTGGCGGGCCTTGACCCCGGCGTTGGCGTGGAAGCGCTCGAGCACCGGCCGGCGCTCGGGGCTGTCCCCCAGCACGACGTCACCGAACAGCGCGGTGATGTCGCCCTGCTCGTGGCGGTGGTCCGGGAGCACGCCGGAGACGGCGGCGATCGTCGACATGCTGAAGTGTCTCCCCGGTCCGGCGCCCCCTGCACCTCAGAAGGCGGCCCCGGACCGGGGAGCGGGACCTCAGTCGTCCTCGGCGAGCTCCTCGGGCGACGGGCACGAGCACACCAGGTTGCGGTCGCCGTACGCCCCGTCGATCCGGCGCACCGGCGGCCAGTACTTGGTGGCCGGGTCCTGCCCGCCGGGGAAGGCGGCGGTGGTGCGGTCGTAGGGGTGGGTCCACTCCCCGGCCAGCATCGCCGCGGTGTGCGGAGCCTGGGCCAGCGGGTTGTCCCCGGCCGGCCACTCCCCCGCGCCGACCTTGTCCGCCTCGGCGCGGATGGCGATCATCGCGTCGCAGAACCGGTCCAGCTCGGTGAGGTCCTCGGACTCGGTCGGCTCCACCATCAGGGTGCCGGCCACCGGGAAGGACATCGTCGGGGCGTGGAAGCCGTAGTCGATGAGCCGCTTGGCGACGTCGTCGACCGTGACGCCGGTGGCCTTGGTGAGCGGGCGCAGGTCGAGGATGCACTCGTGGGCGACCAGCCCGTCGGGGCCGGTGTAGAGCACCGGGTAGTGCCCGGCCAGCCGGGCGGCCACGTAGTTGGCGTTGAGCACCGCCACCTTGGTCGCCTCGGTGAGCCCCTCGCCGCCCATCAGCCGGACGTACGCCCAGGAGATCGGCAGGATGCCGGCCGAGCCCCACGGTGCCGCCGAGACCGGGCCGACGCCGGTGGCCGGGCCCGCCTCGGCGCGCAGCGGGTGGTTGGGCAGGTGCGCGGCCAGGTGCGAGCGCACCGCGACCGGCCCGACGCCGGGGCCGCCGCCGCCGTGCGGGATGCAGAAGGTCTTGTGCAGGTTCAGGTGCGAGACGTCGGCGCCGAACGTGCCCGGCTTGGCCAGGCCGACCAGCGCGTTGAGGTTGGCGCCGTCGACGTAGACCTGTCCGCCGGCGTCGTGCACCAGCCCGCACAGCTCGGTGATGCCCTGCTCGTAGACGCCGTGGGTGGACGGGTAGGTGACCATGATCGCCGCGAGCCGGTCGGCGTGCTGCTCGATCTTGGCGCGCAGATCGGCGAGGTCGACGTCGCCGTTCTCGCTGCAGGCCACCACGACCACCCGCAGCCCGGCCATCACGGCGCTGGCCGCGTTGGTGCCGTGCGCCGAGGACGGGATGAGGCAGACGTCGCGGTGGGTGTCGCCGTTGGCGCGGTGGTAGCCGCGGATGGCCAGCAGGCCGGCGAACTCGCCCTGGCTGCCGGCGTTGGGCTGCAGGGACACCGCGTCGTAGCCGGTCACCTCGCACAGCCAGCGCTCGAGCTGGCTGATCAGCTCGAGGTAGCCGGCGGCCTGGTCCACCGGGGCGAACGGGTGGATGCCGCCGAACTCGGGCCAGGTGATGGGCTCCATCTCGGCGGTGGCGTTGAGCTTCATCGTGCACGAGCCCAGCGGGATCATGCCGCGGTCCAGCGCGTAGTCCTTGCCGGACAGCCGGTGCAGGTAGCGCAGCAGCGAGGTCTCGGAGCGGTGCTCGGAGAACACCGGGTGGGTGAGGAACGGCGAGGTCCGGCGCAGGGCCTCGGGCAGCGCGTCGGCGGTGGCGGCGTCCAGGGCGTCGACGTCCAGGCCGCTCACGCTGTGCCCGGTGACCGAGAACGCCTTCCACACCGCGTCGAGGTGCTCGCGGGTGGTGGTCTCGTCGGTGCTGATGCCCACGGTGTCCGCGTCGACCTGGAGCAGGTTCACGCCGAGGTCGCGCGCGGCGGCCACGACGTCGGCGGCTCGGCCGGGCACCTGCACCCGCAGGGTGTCGAAGAAGGCCTCCGGGCCGACCGTCAGCCCGGCCGAGCGCAGCCCCGCGGCCAGCACGGCGGCGTGCCGGTGGGTGCGGGCGGCGATGGCGGTGAGGCCCTCCGGGCCGTGGTGCACCGCGTACATGGAGGCGACCACGGCCAGCAGCACCTGGGCGGTGCAGATGTTGCTGGTGGCCTTCTCCCGGCGGATGTGCTGCTCGCGGGTCTGCAGCGCGAGCCGGAACGCCGGGGCGCCGTCGGCGTCGACCGAGACACCCACCAGGCGCCCGGGCAGCGTGCGCTCCAGCCCGGCGCGCACGGCGAGGTAGCCGGCGTGCGGGCCGCCGAAGCCCAGCGGCACGCCGAAGCGCTGCGAGGAGCCGACCGCGACGTCGGCGCCCCACTCCCCGGGCGGGGTGATCAGGGTGAGGGCGAGCAGGTCGGCGGCGGCCACCACCAGCGCGCCGGCGCCGTGCGCCGCCGCCACGACGGCGGACCAGTCCCGGACGGCGCCGCCGGAGGCCGGGTACTGGACCAGGACGCCGAAGACGCCGCCGTCGAGCACGTCCGACGGGAGGCCGCCGGACAGGTCGGCGACCACCAGGCGCAGGCCGAGCGGCTCGGCACGGGTCTGCAGCACCGCGAGGGTCTGCGGGTGCACGTCGGCGTCGACGACGAACGCCGCGTCGGCCGGGGCCTTGCTGGTGCGCCGGGCCAGGGTCATCGCCTCGGCGGCGGCGGTGGCCTCGTCCAGCAGGCTGGCGCCCGCGGTGGCCAGGCCGGTGAGGTCCGAGACGACGGTCTGGAAGTTCAGCAGCGCCTCGAGCCGGCCCTGGGAGATCTCCGGCTGGTAGGGCGTGTAAGCGGTGTACCAGGAGGGGTCCTCGAGCACGTTGCGCAGCACCACCGGCGGGGTGTGGGTGCCGGAGTAGCCCAGCCCGATCATCGGGGCGAGGACCTGGTTGCGGGCGGCCAGCGCGCGCAGCTCGGCGAGCACCTCGGCCTCGCTGCGAGGGGCGTCCAGCGCCAGGCGCTCGGTGGCGCGGATCGCGGCCGGCACCGAGGCCTGGACGAGGGCGTCGAGCGAGGGCTGGCCGATGACCGCGAGCATGTGCGCCCGCTGGGCCTCGTCCGGGCCGATGTGGCGGCGGGCGAAGCCGTCGGCCTGCTCGATCTCGCGCAGGCGGCGCAGCGGCTGGGCGGGAGCGGGGGTGCTGGGGGAGGTCGTCATGAGGGGGGCCCTTCCGGCATGGCGAAGCAGGCCTCCCCCTCTGTCATGGGGCCTGAGAGCTTCACGCCGCCCGGCCGGCCTCGAGGTGGATCGGGGCCCGGTCGCGTCGCTTGCACCGTCGGCGGGGCGGTCAGGGCCGCCCGCTTTCCAGAGGCGTCTGCTCCCGCGCGGTCCTTGCGCCTGAGAGGTTCCGGGGAGGGTTGCTCCTTCGGCGCCTGCCGCCGGCTGCGGCAGGACTCTCCCGCACGGGGTCGTCGACGAGGACAACGGTAGCCGACCTGGGGCCCCGCGCCATTCCCGACAGGCCGCGCCCGCCAGTCCCCCCGCTCGTGATCATGCCACCGCGGTGATCAATCGACCGGCGCGATCGTGACGGGCAAGATCGCGCCGGTTGCATGATCACGTCGTTCGCATGATCACGTGCATTGCATGATCACGGACGAAGGGTCTGTCAGCCCGTCTTGCGAGCGCGGCGGCGCTGGGCCAGCTCGTCGCCGGGGTGCGCGGCGCTCTCCTCGGTGCCGGCATCGGTCGCCTCGCCGGTGCGCTCGGCGGGCAGCTCGGCGAGGGTGCCCTCGACCTCGCGCCAGACCCGGCCGACGGCGATGCCGAACACGCCCTGGCCGCCCTGGACCAGGTCGACGACCTCGTCGGCGGAGGTGCACTCGTAGACCGAGGCCCCGTCGCTCATCAACGTGATGCCGGCCAGGTCCTCGACCCCGCGGTCGCGCAGGTGCTGCACCGCGGTGCGGATCTGGTGCAGCGAGACCCCGGTGTCCAGCAGCCGCTTGACCACCTTGAGCACGAGGATGTCGCGGAAGCCGTAGAGCCGCTGGGTGCCCGAGCCGCTGGCCGAGCGGACGCTGGGCTCGACCAGGCCGGTGCGGGCCCAGTAGTCCAGCTGCCGGTAGGTGATGCCGGCGGCGGCGCAGGCGGTGGGGCCGCGGTAGCCGATGTCCTCGGAGAGCTCGGGGAGGTCGTCGTCGAACAGCAGCCCCTGGTCGCCGGCGCTGCGTCGCGCCGCGCCGCGCGCGGGGTCGGCGTGCGCCGCGTCGGTGCGGGCGCCCTGGTCGCCTGTGCTCACGTCGGTCCTCCGATACGACGCCCCGGGGGGAAGGTGCCGGCCCAACCCTCGACCTCAGCTCGAGGGTCACAGGGATGGAACTACACGAAGGGCGTTCTGCGTCGCACGGTAGGCCCGCCGGGTGCGGGCGTCAACGAACGCCGCGGTGCGTGTCGGGCCGGGCGGTCACGACGATCAGTGCGGGCCGGGGCCGCCCTCGAAGTCCTCCGGGGAGATCTGGTCGAGGAACTCGCGGAACTTCTCGACCTCGTCCTCCTGCTCGTCGGGGATGGCGATCCCGGCCTCGCCGAGCACGGTGTCCGCGGCGTAGATGGGCGAGCCGGTGCGCAGCGCCAGGGCGATCGCGTCGGAGGGGCGCGCACTGACCTCGGCGCCGCCGGAGAGCACCAGCTCGGCGTAGTAGACGCCGTCGCGCAGCTCGGTGATGCGCACCTGGGTGAGCTGCTGACCCAGCGCCTCGAGCACGTCACGCAGCAGGTCGTGCGTGAGCGGGCGCGGGGGCACCACGCCCTGCTGGGCGAAGGCGATGGCGGTGGCCTCGGTGGCCCCGATCCAGATCGGGAGGTAACGGTCGCCCGCCACTTCCTTGAGCAGGACGATGGGCTGGTTGGCGGGCATCTCCACGCGGACGCCGACGACGTCGACCTGGTTCACACCGGCCACACTACCCCCGGCCGGCTCCGCCCGCCCGGGTCGCGGATCACGAAGCAGGACAGCGGATTCACCACCCGGTGCGAGGAAATTGCCGTCATCGCTGCCATCGCCGCCGTCCCGTCAGCTCCGCAACGGGCGCCCCCGCGGTGCGCCGACGGGGTGCTGCGGGCAGGCGTCAGCGGTTGAGGCCGGGCTGCAGGCCGGCCTTGACCAGGGCGGCGTGCAGCCGCACCGACAGCGCGGCCAGCTCGCGGGCGGTCTCCTCGGCGCGCGCCCGGGCCTCCGGGCCGCGCTGGCGGAGCATCGGGCCGATGACCTGCTCGACCAGACCGATCTCGCGGTCCGCGGCGGTCTTGAACGGGCGCAGGTGGCGTGGCTCGAGGCCGAAGGCGGCCAGCTCGGCCACGGTGCGCGCGATCGCCAGGGCGTCGGCGTCGTAGTGCCCCGTGCCGCCCGTGCCGCTGCCGGACCCCGTGCGCGGCGCCAGCAGCCCGTAGGACTCGACCTGCACCAGCTGGGGCTCGTCCAGCCCGCTGGCCTCGAGCAGCTCGGCGCGGGACAGGCGCAGCTCGCCGCCGCGGCGGACGAAGCTCTCCGCCGACGGCAGCCCCTCGCCGTCGCGCACCGCACGGGGCACCCGGGGCCCGGTGCCGGCCAGCTCGGGCGGCTCGAGGCCGCGGTCGATCGCGTCGAGGTGGTCCTTGATGACCCGCAGCGGCAGGTAGTGGTCGCGCTGGGCGGTGAGGACGTAGCGCAGCCGGTCGAGGTCCTCGTGGGAGAACTTGCGGTAGCCGGAGGCGGTGCGCTGGGGCTCGACCAGCCCCTCGGACTCCAGGAAGCGGATCTTGGAGATGGTGACGTCGGGGAAGTCCGGGCGCAGCGCGCCGAGGACCTCCCCGATGCTCATGAGCGAGCGGGCGGGGACCGCCGAGCTCACGCCCCGCTCCCCCCGGCGCCCGCGGCCGCGTGCTGGCTGGGGAAGAAGACGAGCCGGTACTTGCCGATCTGCACCTCGTCGCCGCCGGCCAGGGTGGCGCGCTCGATCCGCTCGCGGTTGACGTAGGTGCCGTTGAGGCTGCCGACGTCGCGCACCGCGTAGCCCGCACCGTCGCGGTAGAACTCGGCGTGGCGGCGGGAGACGGTGACGTCGTCCAGGAAGATGTCGCTCTCGGGGTGCCGGCCGGCGGTGGTGACGTCGGAGTCGAGCAGGAAGCGGCTGCCGCTGTTCGGCCCGCGGCGGACCACCAGCAGCGCGCTGCCCGGCGGCAGCGCGTCGACCGCGGCCTGGTCGGCGGCGGTGAGGCCCGCCTCCTGCTCGCCCTCCCGCTCGAGACCGGGCAGGTTGAGGGTGGAGGTGGCGTCGGCTGCGGCAGGACGCAGCGCGGCGCCGCAGTTGCTGCAGAACCGGCTGTCCTCGGGGTTGTCGTGCCCGCACTGCGTGCAGAACGCCATCGGTGCGCCTCCTGCCGCGCGGGGCGCGGCGTGCTGGTCGGTCGGAGCGGGTCGGGTCGAGCTGGTGGGTTCGAGCAGACGGCTGACCCTCGACCCCTACTTCAGGGTGACGGTCGGTGCCGAACCTACGGTTCCCCGATCGACAGGGTCAACCGGATGGCGCAGGTGCGTCACCACGGTCAGGTGCTGCCCGCGCGGCAGCACCTCATGCAGCACCTCAACCAGCACCGGGGCAGGTCGCCGGCACGCCGGCGACAGGTTCGCGACAGGTTCGCGCCGGCTCGCCGGTCAGGCGTCGCCGAGGCCGGCCTGGTAGGCGGCGGCGTCGAGCAGGCCGTCCAGCGAGGCGGCGTCGTCCGGGCGGATCTCCAGCATCCAGCCCTCGCCGTAGGGGTCGGTGTTGACCAGCTCCGGGGTGGCGTCCAGCGCCTCGTTGCGGGCGACGACGGTGCCGCTCACCGGGGCGTAGACGTCGCTGACGCTCTTGGTCGACTCGACCTCGCCGCAGGGCTGGCCGCCGCCGACGGCGGTGCCCGGCTCGGGCAGGGTGACGTAGACGACGTCGCCGAGCGCCTCCTGTGCGAAGCTGGTGATGCCCACCCGGATGACGTCCCCGTCCCCCGCCCCGGTGCGGACCCACTCGTGCTCGGCGGTGTACTTCAGGTCCTCGGGGTACACGGGGTCACTCCCTGCGCAGGCGTCGCTGGAACGATGGGAACCCGCTACTTCGTCGGCTGCGGGGCCGGGCGAGCGTACTGAGGCGTCGTGGGGGGTCGCAACGCCGTCACCTGCACCGTGTCCTTGGTCTCGATCTCGGCCTGGGTGCCCTGCCCGCGCAGGGTGTCGGCCACGCCACCGGGGATCCGCAGGGCGGTGGCCAGGGTCTGCGCGTCTCCCACCGCGATGATCCGGTAGGGCGGCTGCACCGTGCTGCCGTCCACGAGCAGGCCGGGCGTGCCGCCGGGGGCGTCGGTGAAGCTGGTCTGCGCGACCACCCGCACGTCGCCGACCTGGATGGCCTCGGCGCCGGCGTCGCGCAGCTCCTCGACCGCGTCGAGGATGAGGTCGCTGGTCACCGTCTGGTGCTGGTCGGGGATGGTCACCACGATCCCCAGCCCCTGCGCCGGCAGCGTGCCGGCCAGGATGCCCAGGGTCTGCGAGCGCTGCCGGGCCTCCTCGATGGCCGCCCGCGAGCTGTCGGTGCCCGAGGTGAGCTTCTCCCGGGTCGCCTCCAGCTGGGAGGCCTCGGCCCGCAGCCGCGCCTGCCGCTGCGCGGTGTCGTCCAGGATCCGCACCAGGTCGCTCTGCCGCAGCGAGTCCAGGCCCTCCTGCTGCGTGCTGCGCACCTGCACCGCCAGCGCGAACCCGAGCAGCCCCAGCAGCACGGCCGCCACCACGCGCGCGGACGTCGGGTGCGGGCTCAGGGCGGAGCGCAGGGCGGACCACCCGGTCCGGCGGGGCTCGGAGGTGGCGGTGCTCACGCGGCTCCTGTCGGGTGGCTGCTGCGGCAGGGTCGATGGGCGGCGGGCGGGCGAGCCTGCCGCGGGGTCAACGGGTCAGGCCTTGAACAGGTGCCGGCGGATGGCGGCGGCGTTGGAGAAGATCCGGATGCCGAGCACCACGACGACGCCGGTGGACAGCTGCGCCCCGACGCCGAGCTGGTCGCCCAGGTAGACGATCAGGCCCGCCACCACCACGTTGGACAGGAACGAGACGACGAACACCCGGTCGTCGAAGATCCCGTCGAGCAGGGCGCGCAGGCCGCCGAACACCGCGTCCAGCGCGGCCACGACGGCGATCGGCAGGTAGGGCTGCAGCCACAGCGGCACGGTCGGTTCGAGCACCAGGCCGAGCACGATGCCGACGACGAGGCCGAGGGCGGCGATCACGGGTGGTTCCTCCAGCGGGCGGTGCTCGGGCCTTCTGTGCGGCGCGGGACAGTCTCCCCCATCGCCGGCAACGACAGGGCGAGCGACAGAGCCATCAGCGCGAGCGGCAGGGCGGGGGTCATCGCGACCGGGTGGGCGTCGAGGAGGCGGCCGGCACGGGGGTGGGGGTAGGCGTGGGCACGCTGGCCCGGCGGACGGTGAGGCTGTCGGCGGCCGGCAGCCGCAGCAGGTCCCCGCCGTCGGTGCCGGCGTGCACCTCCTCCCGGTAGCGGATGCCGTAGGTCTGGCTGATCAAGCGCAGGTAGGCGCCACCGACGGTGTCCTCGAAGCGCGCCGGAAGCGTGTCCGGGTCGCCGATCGCGGAGATCACGTAGGGCGGCTGCAGCGGCCGGTAGGCGACCAGGATGGCCTGCCCGGCGTTGCGGATCGCCGTGGTGGCGGTGAGCCGCTGCCCGTTGATGGCGATGGCCTCCGCGCCCGCGGCCCACAGGCCGTTGACGACCTTCTGCAGGTCCCGGTCGCGCACCCGGCCCGGGTCGTCGCCGGTGTCCAGCCGGGGCTGGCCGGTGGAGTCCACGGCGCCGGCGGACTTGGCGTCGTCGACCGTGACCACCAGGCCGGGTCCGGTGACCGGCACCGCGCCGGAGAGCACCTCCAGCGCGTCCAGCCGGTCGGAGGCGGCGCGGCCGGCGGCGGTGAGGGCCAGCCCGTCGGCCCGGGCGGCCGCGATCTGGCCCCGCAGCCGGTCGACGTCGGCAGCGACCTGGTCGGTGGCCCTGGTGGCCTGCTTCACCCGGCTGACCAGGTCGTTGTGGTCCTTGCGGCTGGCGTGCGCGCGCAGCTGCAGCGCGGAGGTGGCCAGCAGCAGCCCGACCAGCGCGACCCCGACCACCGCGAGGACCCGGCTGCCGCGACGGGCGGCGGGCCGACCCTGCTCCACCGCGCGCCGGCGCCGGGCGGCGGCCTCGGCGTAGCCGGCGTCGAGGGTGTTCTCCATCAGGTCGCGCAGCAGCGACATGGACGCGTCGCAGCGCGGGGCCGGCGGCGGGCTCAGGGTCTGGGGGCCGGCACCGGAGGTGCCGGGCTCACCCCCCGCGCTGCGCGTGCTGTCGTCCCCGGCCATCGCCCGCCATCGTCGCACGGCGGCGCCAGCGGCCCCACCGCCGACGGCTCAGCGCCCGGCCTTCTCCACCACCTCGGTCCACCGGGCCAGCAGCGCCTCGGTCGGCGTGCCGTCGACGCCCTCGGCCCACAGGTGGGTGAGCGGCTCGGCCGGGTCGGGCAGCACGAGCACCCAGGCGCCGTCGGGCTGCACCACGCGGACGCCGTCGGTCGTGTCCAGCTGGAGGTCGCCGGCGGCCTCGACGACCGAGCGCATCACCAGACCCTTGGTGGCCCACGGCGTCGGGACGTCGATGCGGGTGATGGTGGACTGCGGGATGCGGGCGTCGATCTCGGACAGCGACAGCTGGGTGCGGGCCACCAGCCCGAGCAGGCGCACGAAGGCGGCGATGCCGTCGATGCTGCTGCTGCACTCGGGCACCACGAAGCCGCCGCGCCCGTCCGCGCCGAGGATGGTGCCGGTCGTGGCCACCGTGGCGGTGAGGTCGTCCGAGGACGTGGTGGTCCAGCGGATGGTGACCCCGTGGAAGGCGGCCACCTTCTCCGCGATCCGGGTGGTGGTGACCGGCAGCACGACGTCGGCGCCGCGGTTCTCGGCGGCCACCAGGTCCAGGACCACCAGCAGCGCGCGCTCGTCGTCGATGACCCGGCCCAGGTCGTCGACCAGCGAGATGTGCTCGCCGACCGGGTCGAACCGGACCCCGAACGAGGACCCGCTGGAGGCGACGAACCCGCCGAGCCGGGCCAGCGCGGCGGCCCGCTCCTCGGGGGTCTCGGTGGGTGCGCTCTCGTCCAGCCGGTTGTTGATGGTGAGCACGTCGACGTCGAGCCGACCCAGCACCGTGGGCAGCACCAGGCTGGCGGTGCCGCCGCCGGAGTCGACCACGACCTTGAGGTTGACGTCGCTGACGCCGCTGGTGTCGATGCGCCGCAGCAGGTGCCGGGCGTAGGACTCCAGCACCCGGGCGGGGAACTCCAGGTCGCCGATCTCACCCGGGAACGCGCGCCGGTACTCCTCGCGGCTGAACACCCGCTCCAGCTTGCGCTGCGCGGCGGCGGACAGGTCCGCGCCGCGCGCGTCGAGGAAGACGATGTCGACGTTCTCCGGCTGGCCCGGGGTGGTGCGCACCAGCACGCCACCGGCATTGCCCTGCGCGGTCTCCAGCCGGGCCACCGGCGCCGGCACCGCCTCCAGGTCGCGCACGTCGATGGCGCTGGAGGTGAGCGCCGAGATCACCGCCCGCTTGAGCGCGCGAGCGGCCCGGGAGTGGTCCCGGGCGGTGACGACGGTGGAGCCCTTCTTCAGCGTGGTGGCGAACGCCGAGGCCAGGCGCACCGCGAGCTCGGGGGTGACCTCCACGTTGATGATCCCGGACACCCCGCGCGGGCCGAACAGGCTGCGCTGGCCGCGGGTCTCGAAGATCACGCTGGTGGTGACGACCGAGCCGGCCTCGACCGTCTTGAACGGGTAGATCCGCACCCCCGCCTGGACGATCGCCTCCTCCTCGATGACGCACTCGTCACCGACGACGACGCCCTCCTCGATCCGCGCCGCGCGCATGATGTCGGTGTTCTTGCCGATGACGCACGCCCGCAGGTTGGTCTGCGGGCCGATGAAGACGTTGTCGTGCACGACGGCGCGGTGCAGGAACGCCCCGCCCTTCACCACCACGTTGCTGCCGAGGACGGTGAACTCGCGCAGCTCCGCGCCCGCCTCGACCTTGGCGTAGTCGCCGACGTAGACCGGGGCGTGCAGGGTGGCCTCGGGGCTCACCTCGGCGCCCTCGGCCACCCAGACCCCGGGCGAGACCTGGAAGCCGTCGATGTCGACCTCGACCAGGCCGGAGAGCACGTCCGCGTGCGCCTGCATGTAGCTCTCGTGCGTGCCGACATCCTCCCAGTAGCCGTCGGCGACGTAGCCGAACACGGCCTCGCCCTCCTCCAGCAGCTGCGGGAAGACGTCGCCGGACCAGTCCACGACCTCGCCCTCGGCCACCCGCTCGAGGACCTCGGGCTCCATCACGTAGATGCCGGTGTTGACGGTGTCGGAGAAGACCTGCCCCCAGGTCGGCTTCTCCAGGAACCGCTGCACCCGGCCCTCGTCGTCGACGATGGTGATGCCGAACTCGAGCGGGTTGGGCTTGCGGGTGAGGCAGACCGTGACCAGCGCGCCCTTGCGGCGGTGGAAGGCGATGAGCTCGCCGAGGTCGACGTCGGTGAGCGCGTCGCCGGAGATCACCAGGAACGGTTCGCCTTGCAGCAGGTGCTCGGCGTTCTTGACGCTGCCCGCGGTGCCGAGCGGCTCCTCCTCCGTGGCGTAGGAGATGTTCATCCCCAGCTCCTCGCCGTCGCCGAAGTAGTTGCGCACCAGCGAGGCGAGGAACTGCACGGTGACGACGGCGTCGGTGATGCCGTGGCGGCGGACCAGCCGCAGGACGTGCTCCATGATCGGCCGGTTGACCACCGGCAGCAGCGGCTTGGGCATGCTGGCGGTCATCGGGCGCAGCCGGGTGCCCTCGCCGCCGGCCATCACGACCGCTTTCACGACGGCACCGTCACGAGAGTCCCCTGAACGATCCGGCCCCCATGCTGGTCCTCCCTCTCGTCCGCGCCGCACCGCGTCTGGTCGAGTCAGCCCTGCCGAGTCAGCCTGCGCCCGAACCCTCCGATCCCACCGATCCCACGGGTCCCCCCGCGCTCCCGGTGCTAGTGCCGCGAGCGGCCATCGCGAGCTGACGGACCTGGACCACGTAGAGCACCCCGGCCCACCAGTACAGACAGGTCCCCCAGATCGCGAAGGCCCAACCGAACACGTTGGCGACGGTGGCGATCGCGCCGCTGCCATCACCCAGCAGGAGCAGCGGGAAGGCGTAGAGCAGGTTGAAGGTGGCCGCCTTGCCGAGGAAGTGCACCGGCAGGGGCCCGTAGCCGTGCCGGCGCAGGACCGGCAGCGTGCCGGCCAGCAGCACGTCGCGCCCCACGATCAGCACGGTGAGCCACAGCGGCAGGATGTTCCGGATCGTCAGCCCGACGAGGGTGGCGAGGATGTAGAGCCGGTCCGCGAGCGGGTCCAGCAGCTGCCCCAGCCGGGTCATCTGGTTCCAGCGCCGCGCGAGCTTGCCGTCGAGGTAGTCGGTGGCGCCGCTGACCATCAGCACGGCCAGGGCCCAGCCGTCGTGGTGAGCGAGGATCAGCCACAGGAACACCGGCACGCCGACCAGCCGCAGCAGGCTGAGCGCGTTGGGCACGGTGAGCACGCGATCGCCGACCGCTGCGGAACCGCCTGCCAGGGCCTCGCCGGCCGCGGGACCGGACCGATCGACGGCATCGGCCAGAGCCGTCCCGTCGCGGTCGTTCCTGTCGTTCCTGTCGCTCCTGTCGCTCACGTCGCTCCTGTCGGCCCCCCGGGGGTCCGGGGCAACGCTGGCCACACCGCGACCCTACCCGCGCCGGGTCGGGACGGCGCCCCACCGGCCGTACCGCCTCAGGCCGCCGCCCGCCGCGGGCACCGCCCACCACGACCGGTTCGACCCGCCGACGCCGCTTTCGCCGTTCTGGGCACCCTTCTCGGTTACTGTGCCGATGCGGTCGTGCACGGGGCGTGGGCGCAGGGGGGCGTCGAGGGACGGCGGCCGAACAGGCGGGGGAGTTCGCGGTGCGACGTCGCAGGAAGACTGCTGTGCTGGCGCTGACCGGTGGCCTGCTGGTCTCGCTGGTGGGGGCCCCGAGCGCGGAGGGCCTGGCCGCGACCGGCACCGGGGTGCGCTGCGCGGCGCCCGCGGACGCCCCGGTGACCGACGGCCAGCCGATCCAGGTGAGCCTGTCCGGCCGGGCCTTCGTCGTCGGCGCCATCCCGGCCGGCTGGTGGACCGCCCCGCCCGTCTCCGACCCCAGCTGGCAGATGCACTTCCGCGGGCTGATGTGGATGCCCGCCCTGGCCCAGCGCGCCTACGACGACCAGCAGCAGCAGTCCCTGGACGCCCTGGTCCAGCAGGTGGTGACCTTCGAGCAGCAGGACCCCGACCCTGGCACGTCGGCCGCGGGATGGGACGAGGGGACCTCGCTGCGCCGGCTGCAGGCGCTCACCTGCGTCTACGCGCTCACCCAGGACCAGCGGCTCGTCCCGAGCATGCGGTCCGCCGCCGCGGTCCTGCTCGGCCCGCGCTACTACGGTCCGCCGTACCGCCCGGTGCACAACCACGGGCTGATGGCCAACCTGTTCCTGGTCCAGGCGGCCGACGCGCTCGGCGTCCCGTCCTGGAAGTCCCAGGCCCTGGCCCGGCTGGCCCACGAGGCGCCGCTGGCCTTCTCCCCCAGCGGGGTCACCTGGGAGCAGTCCTCGGAGTACCAGCAGGCGCTGATCAGCATGTGGTCGAACGCGCGGGACGTGCTCGAGGCCTCGCCCGGCACGGAGGGGACCGTCGCGATGCTCACGACCTCGCTCCAGCGGGCGCGCACCGCGCTGAGCTGGATGACCGAGCCCGACGGCGACCTGGTGCAGATCGGCGACAGCGACCAGGTGCCGGGCCTGCCCGGCTCTCCGACCTGGCGCCCGGGAGCCTTCCGCGATCCCTCCGCGGGCTGGGTGATGGGGCGCTGGTCCTGGTCGGACCCGAAGACCACCTACTACACCGTCCGGTTCGGCCCGGCCCGCCGCGCGCACGGTCACCAGGACCGCGGCGGGGTGACGTTCACGACGTCCGGGGTGCGGGTCCTGGTGGGGGCCGGGCGGTTCGACTACGACGCCCGCTCCCCCTGGAACGCCTACCAGCTCAGCGCCGCGGCCCAGAACACGGCCGTGTCGACCACCGGCCGGCTGAACACCAGGGCGACGGTCAGCCTGGCCTCCTCCAAGGTGCAGAGCCGCGCCCACGCCTGGCTCCTGCGCGACAGCCTCTACGGCCGCGCGCACAGCCGCGACGTCAACGTGAACGCGGCCACCCGCACCATGCGGGTCACCGACACCTTCGCCGGCAGCGCCGCGTTCCTGCAGAACTGGACCCTGGACCCGGCCTGGCGGCTGAAGCGGTCGAGCGCCACCTCGCTCACCTTCACCCACCCCTCCGGCCGCACCTTGACCGTCAGCACCACCGGGCGGGTGTCCGCGCTGCCGCACGGCCTCACCCGGCCGATCGCCGGCTGGCACTTCCCCACGTTCCGCTCGCGCCAGCAGGCCTACACGATCATCATCCGGGGTTCGGCGAAGGTGGTCACCTCGTTCACCGTCCGGTGAGACCGCCACCCTGCGGGGAGGTCGATGCGCTGTGCACCCGCCTCGAGCGTTGCCGCGCATCAAGATCCAGGAGATGCGACAAGGGCCGGCTCCGTCATCGGAGCCGGCCCTTGCGTCTGCCCGTCGGGACGACAGGATTTGAACCTGCGACCCCTTGACCCCCAGTCAAGTGCGCTACCAAGCTGCGCCACGTCCCGGGCCCTGGCGGCTCGCCGCCGGACGAGAGAGAACACTACCGCAGGCTGGGCGCCAGGCGGCGACACCGTCGGCTGCCGGATGATGCGGGCTGACGGCTAGCGCTTGCGCTTCTCCCGCACCCGCACCGAGACCTCCACCGGCGAGCCCTCGAAGCCGAACTCCTCGCGCAGCCGGCGCTCGATGAACCGGCGGTAGCCGGCCTCGAGGAAGCCGCTGGTGAACAGCACGAACCGGGGCGGCCGGGTCCCCGCCTGGGTGGCGAAGAGGATCTTGGGCTGCTTGCCGCCGCGCACCGGGGGCGGGGTGGCCGCCACCAGCTCGCCGAGGAAGGCGTTGAGCCGGCCGGTGGGGACGCGGGTGTCCCAGCTCTCCAGCGACGTCTCCAGCGCCGGCACCAGCCGGTCCAGGTGGCGGCCGGTGCGGGCCGAGACGTTGATCCGCGGCGCCCAGGGCACCCGGATCAGCTCGCGCTCGATCTCGCGCTCGAGCACCAGCCGGCGGTCCTCGTCGAGCAGGTCCCACTTGTTGTAGGCGATGACCAGGGCACGCCCGGCCTCGACCACCATGCTGATGATCCGGGTGTCCTGCTCGGCCAGTGGCTCGCTGGCGTCGATGAGGACGATCGCCACCTCGGCCTTCTCCAGCGCGGCCTGGGTGCGCAGGCTGGCGTAGAAGTCCGCGCCGCTGGTCTGGTGCACCCGGCGGCGGATGCCGGCGGTGTCGACGAAGCGCCAGGTCCGGTCGCCCAGCTCGATCAGCTCGTCCACCGGGTCCCGGGTGGTGCCGGCGACGTTGTCGACGACGACGCGCTCCTCGCCGGCCAGCTTGTTGAGCAGGCTCGACTTGCCCACGTTCGGCTTGCCCAGCAGGGCGACCCGCCGCGGGCCGCCCGTGGCGATCACGCGCTCGGTCGGCGCCGCGGGCAGCGCGGCCAGGACGGCGTCGAGCAGGTCGCCGCTCCCCCGCCCATGCAGCGCGGAGACCGGGTAGGGCTCACCGAGCCCGAGGGACCACAGCGAGGCGGCCTCGGCCTCCGCGGACGGGCCGTCCACCTTGTTCGCGGCCAGCACCACCGGCTTGCCCGAGCGGCGCAGCACCCGCACCACGGCCTCGTCGGTGTCGGTGGTGCCCACCGTGGCGTCCACGACGAACAGCACGGCGTCGGCGGTGTCGATCGCCAGCTCGGCCTGGGCGGCCACCCGGGCGGCCATGCCGACGGCGTCGGGCTCCCAGCCGCCGGTGTCGACCACGGTGAAGCTGCGCCCGTTCCACGATGCGTCGTAGGGGACGCGGTCGCGGGTGACGCCGGGGACGTCCTCGACCACAGCCTCGCGCCGGCCCAGGATGCGGTTCACCATCGTGGACTTGCCGACGTTCGGGCGGCCGACGACGGCCAGCACCGGCAGCGCGCCGGTCGGGCCGGAGGCGCCGTCGACGTCGCCCGCGCCGCCGTCGGCCAGGGCTTCGGCCTCCCACTCGGCGAGCTCGTCCGCGCCGAGGGCGCCGTCCCAGTCGTCGCCGCTGCTCATGCTCACACTGCCGATCGGGAAGGGGGACGGGGCCGCAGGACGTCGACCGCTCGGGCCGGACGGTCCGCTCGCGCCGTCCGGCTGGGCCAGGACGTCGCCGGAAGGGACGTGCTGACAGGACGTGATGGAGGGGTGGTGCTGGGCGTCCAGCCTATCGACCGGCCGCGAGCCCCGGCGCCACGCGCTCGACCTGCGCCAGCACCGCGGCCACGACCTCGTCGATGCCCAGGTGCGAGGAGTCGATCTCGACCACGCCCTCGGCCGGAGCCAGGAACTGCGAGACCGTGCTGTCCCTGGCGTCCCGGACGACGACCTGACGGCGGGTGGCGGCGAGCGCCTCGGCGCTGTCCTCGCCGTGCACCTCGCGGGCCCGGCGGGCCAGCCGGGCGGACTCGTCGGCGGTGAGCAGGATCCGGACCGGGGCCTGCGGTGCCACCACGGTGGTGATGTCGCGCCCCTCGGCCACCGCTCCCCCGGTCTGCTCGACGCCCGCGGCGATGAGCTCGCGCTGGCGGCGGACCAGCTCCGCCCGCACCTCGAGGTTGGTCGCCACCGCGGACACCGCCTCGGACACCCGCGTCTCCCGGATGGCGGCGGTGACGTCGACCTCGCCCACCACGACGCGCGGCTGCTCGGGGTCCTGCACCATGGTCAGCGGCAGCTTCCGGGCGAGGTCGGCCACCGCCTCGGCGTCGGCCCGGTCGACGTGCTGGTCCAGGGCCCACCAGGTCAGCGCCCGGTACATCGCGCCGGTGTCGAGGTAGCGGACCCCCAGCGCTGCGGCCACCCGGCGGGACACGGTCGACTTGCCCGACCCGGAGGGCCCGTCGATCGCGACGACGAGGCCCCGGTGACCGTCCTGCGTGCCCGTCGTGCCCTCGCCCACCGCTGCCCAGCTCCTCGTCCTCGCCGCTCCCCCGCGCCGACGGCGATCCTAGACGGCGTCCACCCCCTCCACCTCTGCGTGATCATGCAATTCTCATGATCTTGAAAGGTCGGCGTCCCCGGATCCGTCCCTCGCCGTGGGCCGATCGCCCGATCACCGGACTCTCGTGATCACGTGGATTGCATGATCACGTGGATTGCATGATCACGAGGGTGGTCAGCGGTGGACGGTCCAGCCGGCCGCGCGCAGGGCGGCGGCCAGGTCGTCGGCGGCGGCGGGCTTGACCGCCAGCTCGACCAGGCCGACCGGCTGGCCGGGCGAGTGCTCGATGCTGACGTCCTCCACGTTGACCCCGGCCTCGCCGGCGGCGACCAGCAGCCGGGCCAGCTCGCCGGGGCGGTCGCCGATGACGACCGGCACCGCGGCGTAGGCCACCGCGGGGGCGCCGTGCTTGCCGGGGATCCGGGCGCGGCCGGCCACGCCGTCGGCGAGCAGCCCGCGCACCTCGTCGGCAGCGCCGGTGCCGTTGTCGGAGGCGAGCGCGTCCAGCGCGGCGACGAAGAGGTCCAGGTCCGCCCGCAGCGCCACCAGCACGTCGCGCACCGGCCCGGCGTTGGCCGCCAGGATCCCCGTCCACAGATCGGGGTCGCTGGCGGCGATCCGGGTGACGTCACGCACGCCCTGCCCGGCCAGCTCCACCGCGGCCGGCGCGGCGTCGCGCAGCCGGGCGGCCACCAGCGAGGACAGCACCTGCGGGGCGTGCGAGACCAGGGCGACCGCCTCGTCGTGCGCGGCGGCCGGCAGCACGACCGGCAGCGCGCCGCACAGCTGCACCAGCGACTGCACGCGCTCGAGGTGGCCCGGCCCGGCCGCGCCCGGGGTGAGCACCCAGGGCCGGCCCAGGAACAGGTCGCCGCGCGCGGCGCCGGGCCCGCTGCGCTCGCGCCCGGCCATCGGGTGCCCGCCGACGTAGCTGTCCGCTCCCCCGGCGGCCTCGATCCGCGCCAGCGGCTGGGCCTTCACGCTCGCCACGTCGGTGTAGGTGGTCCCCAGGCCCTGCTGCTGGGCCTCGAGCAGCACCTGCGCGGTGAGCCCGGGCGGGCAGGCCACCAGCACGAGGTCGGCGACGTCGTCCGGGTGCGCCGGCTGCCCCCAGCCGGTGCCGGCGAGACGGCCCGCCCCCAGGTCGGCGGCGCGGCGGGCCACCTGCGGGTCGACGTCGTGGAGCACCACGTCCACCCCGGCGCCACGGGCGGCCAGCGCGACCGAGGTGCCGATCAGGCCGGTGCCCACGACGGCCAGGCGGCGGATCAGCATGCGTCGACCGGGTCGGGACGGGTCACTGGGCGAGGTCGCGGCGCAGCGCGCGCGCACCGCGCAGGTAGACGTGCTTGACCGCCGAGCGCGGCACGTCCAGCTCGGCGTGCACCAGCACCCGAACCACCCGGGGCAGCGCGCCGGGCACGTCGATCTCCTGGGCGCACATGAGCGGCACGTCGCCGATGCCGAGCTGGCGGGCGGCCAGCGCCGGGAACTCGCTGTGCAGGTCCGGGGTGGTGGTGAACAGCATCGAGATCAGCTGGTCGGTGGACAGGTCGTTGGCGCGCAGCAGCTCGGTGACCAGCTCCTCCACCGAGGTGAGCAGGTGCGCCCGCTCGTCCTCGTCCAGCTGGGTCGCCCCGCGGATCGCCCTGACCGCCACCGCGCCTCCCTGCCCGCTCCACCGCTCCGGTCCGTCGGCGGCACCCTAGCGACGCCGGTGCCCGGGCCAGCGGCGGCAGCCGACCCGTGAGACGCCCAGGGCTGGGACCGGTCGCGACGGACTGCCCTAGAGTCCGACCGCCTCGAACAGCTTGCCGAGCTCGGTGCGGTTCAGCTCGCGGGTGCGCCCGGGCCGCAGGTCGCCCAGCGCGATCGGGCCGATGCGGGTGCGCACCAGCCGGCGCACCGGGTGGCCGACCTCCTCCATCAGCCGGCGCACGACGTGCTTGCGGCCCTCGTGGATGACCACCTCGACCTGCACCCGGTCCCCGATCCCGCCGATGACCCGGAAGGCGTCCACCCGCACCGGGCCGTCCTCCAGCTCCACCCCGGCCCGCAGCCGCTTCCCGAGCTCACGCGGGATCGGCCCGGGCACCTCGGCCAGGTAGGTCTTGGGCACCTCGTAGGAGGGGTGGGTGAGCCGGTGGCCCAGCTCGCCGTCGTTGGTGAGCAGGATCAGGCCCTCGGTGTCCGCGTCGAGCCGGCCGACGTGGAACAGCCGCTCGTCGTGCCGGGTCACGAAGTCGGCCAGGGTGGGCCGACCCTCGCTGTCCGACATCGCCGACAGCACGCCCTGGGGCTTGTTGAGGACCAGGTACACCTTGTCCTCGGCCACGTTCACCCGCACCCCGTCCACCCGGATGACGGCGGTGGCCGGGTCGACGCGGAGCCCCTGCTCGCGCACGATCCTGCCGTCGACCTCCACCCGGCCCTCGTCGACCAGCACCTCGCAGGCCCGGCGGCTGCCCAGCCCGGCTGCGGCCAGCACCTTCTGCAGCCGGACCCCCTCGTTCTGCGGCGCCTGGTGGCGGGACTTGTCTGCGGCGGCCATGTCAGGCACTCCTTGTGCTGTCGTCGAGGACCTCGTCGAGCGAGTCGGCGTCGGGCAGGAACGGGGCGAGGTCGGGCAGGTCGTCCAGGCTCGTCACGCCGAGGCGCTCGAGGAAGTAGGTGGTGGTGCCGTAGAGGGTGGCCCCGCTGCTCTGGTCGTTGCCGACCTCGGTGACCAGCCCGCGGGCCACCAGGGTGCGCATCACGCCGTCGACGTTCACCCCGCGCACGGCGGCGACCCGGGCCCGCGAAACCGGCTGGCGATAGGCCACCACCGCCAGGGTCTCCAGCGCGGCCTGGGTCAGGCGCGCCTGCTGGCCGTCGAGCACGAACCGCTCGACCACCGGCGCGGCCACGGCGCGGGTGTAGTAGCGCCAGCCGCCGGCCACCTTGCGCAGCTCGAACCCGCGCTCCTGGGCGTCGTACTCGGCCGCCAGCTCCTCCAGCGCCGCGCGCACCTCGTCGGTGGGGCGCTCCACGACCTGGGCCAGGGTCACCTCGGCCACCGGCTCGTCGACGACCATGAGCACGGCCTCCAGCGCCTGGCGCAGCGGGGGCAGGTCGATGCCGGCCAGCTGGCCGCCGGTGTCTACGGGCTGCTGCTCGACGGGCTGCTGCTCCACGGGCTGCTGCTCCACCGGCTGCTCGGCCGGCTGCTCGACGTCGTCGCCCGGCTCGTGCTCGTCGCTCATCGACTCTCCTGCTCGCTCGGGTCGGAGGGGGCGGCACCCGGGCCGGCCGTCGGCTCGGCGGTCCCGCCCTCGTCGAACTCGTCGGTCACGCCGACCTCGCCCTGCTCGCTGCCGGTCCAGCGGACGGTGAGCTCGCCCAGCGGGGTGACCTGGTCGAAGGCGACCGCGCCCTCGCGGAACAGCTCGAGCAGCGCGAGGAAACGGGCCACGACGACCAGCGTCCCCTCGCAGTCGGCGGTGAGGCTGCGGAAGGTGCTCGTGCCCGTGCGGCGCAACCGGTCCACCAGCACCGCGGCCTGCTCGCGCACGCTCACTGGCGGGGCGTGCACGTGCGCCACCGAGACGGTGGGCACCGGCTTGGGCGCGAGCACGCGGGCGGCCAGGGCGGCCAGCTCCACCGGCCCGAGCCCCATGACGACGTCGGGCAGCAGGCCGGCGAAGCGCGGCTCCATGCCGACCGCCCGGGGCCACCGCTTGGACTCCTCGGCGATCCGGCCGGCCAGCACGGCGGCGACCTGCTTGAACGCGCGGTACTGCAGCAGCCGGGCGAACAGCAGGTCGCGGGCCTCGAGCAGCGCGAGGTCCTCCTCGTCCTCCACCTCGGCCCCGGGCAGCAGCCGGGCGGCCTTGAGGTCGAGCAGGGTGGCGGCCACGACGAGGAACTCGGTGGCCTGCCCCAGGTCCCACTCGGACCCGCGGGCGCGGATGTGGGCGATGAAGTCGTCGGTGACCCGGTGCAGGGCGACCTCGGTGACGTCGAGCTTGTGCTTGGCGATCAGGCCCAGCAGCAGGTCGAACGGGCCCTCGAAGACCTCCAGGCGCACCTGGAAGGCGCTGCTGCCGCGCGGGGCGGTCTCCGGCTCGTCCTGCCCCGGTGCGGCGGGCGCCTGGGTGCCGGTCACCGGTTCGACGGCGGGCGGCTCGTTCGGCCCGTCGGGCCCACCCGGCTGCTCACCGGTCACCGCGGGCTCCAGACACGGGACGACATGCTCCCACGCGCACGGCGACGCCCGGGGCGGCTGAGCGGCTGGACGGCGGCCCGGCACCCGCCAGCGGGTGCCGGGCGGCTCACCGCGCCAGCACCTCCCTGGCCAGCTGCCGGTAGGCCGCGGCCCCGGCCGAGCTCGGCGCGTAGCTGGTGATCGGCTCGGCGGCCACAGTGGCGTCGGGGAACTTCACCGTGCGGCTGATGACGGTGTGGAAGACCTTGTCGTCGAAGGCCTCGACCACCCGGGCCAGCACCTCGCGGCTGTGCAGGGTGCGGGCGTCGTACATCGTGGCGAGGATGCCGTCGATCTCGAGGTTCGGGTTGAGCCGGTCCTGCACCTTCTGGATGGTGTCCACCAGCAGGGCCACGCCGCGCAGGGCGAAGAACTCGCACTCCAGCGGCACGATGACGCCCTGGGCGGCGGTCAGCGCGTTGACCGTGAGCAGCCCCAGCGAGGGCTGGCAGTCGATGAGGACCAGGTCGTAGTCCCCGAGCACCGGGGCCAGCGCCCGGGTGAGCACCTGCTCGCGGGCCACCTCGCCGACCAGCTGCACCTCGGCGGCGGACAGGTCGATGTTGGCCGGCAGCAGGTCCAGGTCGGGGACGTCGGTCTTGAGCAGGACGTCCTCGATGCGGCAGTCCCGCTCCATCAGCAGGTTGTAGACGGTCCGGTCCAGCTCGTGCGGGTTGATGCCCAGCCCCACCGACAGCGCGCCCTGCGGGTCGAAGTCGACCAGCAGCACTCGGCGGCCGCACTCGGCCAGCGCGGCGCCCAGGTTGATCGAGGTGGTGGTCTTGCCGACCCCGCCCTTCTGGTTGACCAGGGCGATCACGCGGGCGGGCCCGTGCGCGGTGAGGGCGGCGGGCTCGGGGAAGTCCGGCAGCGGGCGCTGGGTCGGGCCGAGCACCACCTCCTCGGACGGGGCCGTCGGCGCGTCCGCCGGCCGGCCGGCGTCGGCCTGCTCGGGAGCGGGCGGCGGGGCGGGCGTGGTCGGGGGCTCGAACAGTCCGGGCCCGGCCTGGGCGGGCCGATCCTGCGCGGGCGGGGTCCACGGCGCAGGCTGCTGCGGCGCAGACTGCTGGGGTTGGGAGGTGGGGTCGGGAACCGGGGTCGGGACGTGCTCGCCGGGCCAGGGCCCGGATGTCGACTCGTTCACAAGCCGCTCAACCTCTCTGCAGACCGACCCCCGGCAGAACCGACCCGCGACCCGACGGGTGGTCGTGACCGCACGGCAACGGCTCGCGACTCTAGGACGTGCCTGCGCGGCCGGGCAACACGCTCCCCCGCGCGGGCGATGGGTCTGCCCGGCCTGCCCGGCTTCTGTGCCGGCCGGGTGCCCGGATCAGCCGAGCGCGCGCGGGTGCGCGGCGGCATAGACCTCGCGCAGCCGGTCCACGGTGACCAGCGTGTAGACCTGGGTCGTCGTCACCGAGGCGTGGCCGAGCAGCTCCTGCACCACCCGGACGTCGGCGCCGCCGTCGAGCAGGTGGGTGGCGTAGGAGTGCCGCAGGGTGTGCGGGCTGACCTCGACGTCGAGGCGGGCCCGCACGGCCGCCGCCCGCAGCACCGCCCACGCGGACTGGCGGCTCAGCCGGCCCCCGCGGGCGTTGAGGAACAGGGCCGGGGTGCCCTTGCCGGCCGCGGCCAGCCCCGGGCGGGCGCGCACCAGGTAGGCCTCCAGGGCCGCGCGGGCGTAGGAGCCCAGCGGCACCACCCGCTCCTTGCCGCCCTTGCCGGCCAGCCGCAGCGCGCCGCCCTTCTCCAGCCGGAGCAGGTCGTCGACGTCGAGGCCGACCGCCTCGGAGATGCGTGCCCCGCTGCCGTAGAGCAGCTCGAGCAGGGCGCGGTCGCGCAGCGCGAACCGGTTGCCCTCGGCGCCCGCGGCGTCCAGCAGCGCGGTCACCTGCTCCAGGGTGATCGCCTTGGGCAGCCGCTTGGGCAGCGCCGGCGGACGGACCTCGCGGGCGGCGTCGGAGCTGGTCAGCCCCTCGCGCAGGGCGAACCGGTGCAGCCCGCGCACCGCGACGACGGCACGGGCTGCGGACCCGGCCGCCAGTGGCGGGTGGTCGGCGTCGCCCTGGCGCAGCGCGGCCAGGAAGTCGGCGATCTCGCTCTCGCGCACGTCCTCGAGCCGGCCCACCCCGCGCGCGCGCAGGTGCTCGACGTACCGGCGCAGGTCGCGCCGGTAGGACGAGAGCGTGTTGGCGGCCAGCCCCCGCTCCACCGCGAGGTGGTCCAGGTAGCCGGTGACCGCGCGCTCGAGCTCGTCCGGGCGCCCGGGCGCTGAGGGGTCCGTGGCGCCCTCGGCGTCAATGGCGTCCGTGGGCTCGCTCGGGCTCGCGGTCACGGGCGGAAGGCTAGGACATGCCGGCCCGGCCCCGGTCGGAACGATCACGGCCCCGTGATCTTTACTCGCCCACCCAGACGAATTCGGCTGGGTGGGCGAGGCAATTCCTCGGTCGGGACCGCTGCGGGCGGGCTCGCCGCTCAGGCGAGGACGGCGTCCAGGCTGACGTGGCCCAGTCCGTGCGCCTCGGCCACCGGGCCGTAGACGACCGCGCCGTCGTGGGTGTTCAGGCCCAGGGCGAGGGCGTGGTCGGCCTTGAGCGCGTCGCGCCAGCCGCGGTTGGCCAGCTCGACCGCGTAGGGCAGCGTGACGTTGGTGAGGGCGTAGGTGGAGGTGTTCGGCACCGCGCCGGGCATGTTCGCCACGCAGTAGAACACCGAGTTGTGCACGGTGTAGGTCGGGTCGGCGTGCGTGGTGGGCCGGGAGTCCTCGAAGCAGCCGCCCTGGTCGATGGAGATGTCCACCAGCACCGAGCCCGGCTTCATCCGCGACACCAGCTCGTTGGTGACCAGCTTGGGCGCCTTCGCGCCCGGCACCAGCACCGCGCCGATCACCAGGTCGGCGTCGAGCACGGCCTTCTCCACCTCGTAGGCGTTGGAGGTGACGGTCTGGCAGTGACCCTGGTAGATCGCGTCCATCTGCCGCAGCCGCGCCACGTTCCGGTCCAGCAGCAGCACCTCGGCCTGCATGCCCAGGGCGATGGCCGCGGCGTTCTGCCCGGCCACACCGGCCCCGATGACGACGACCTTGGCCGCGTAGACCCCCGGGACCCCGCCCAGCAGGAGCCCGCGGCCGCCACTGGCGCGCATCAGCGTGTGCGCACCGACCTGCGGGGCCAGCCGGCCGGCCACCTCGGACATCGGCGCGAGCAGCGGCAGCGTCCGGTCGGGCAGCTCGACGGTCTCGTAGGCGATGCCGGTGACCTTGCGCTTGGCCAGCTCCTCGGTGAGCGGCTTGTCCGCGGCCAGGTGCAGGTAGGTGAACAGCACCTGCCCCTCGCGCATCCGGTCGTACTCGGAGGCGACGGGCTCCTTGACCTTGAGGATGAGGTCGCCCTCGGCCCACACGTCGTCGGCGGTGGCCAGGATCTTGGCGCCGGCGGCGACGTAGTCCTCGTCGGGGATGGAGGAGCCCAGCCCGGCCTCGGCCTCGATGACGACCTCGTGACCGTTGCGGACCAGCTCGTGGACGCCGGCCGGAGTGATGGCCACCCGGTACTCGTGGTTCTTGACCTCGCGGGGGATGCCGACCTTCACGGTCACACTCGTCCTCTCGTGCCCCGGCGGCCGGCCGGCTCCGTTGCCGACGGCTCCCACGCCGAACGCCCCGCGCGCTCGCACGGGTTCCCCGCCACGCTAGACCCGGTGCGGACCCTGGACGCGCTACAGCACGTCAGGTCTCACGGCGATCCCCTGACACTGCGCGGGATGGGTCGGCGACGACCACCCCGGGCCCGCTCGGAACGATCACGTCCCCGTGATCCTTCCATGCTCACCTCCGCAGATCCGACGAGGTAAGCATGGAACTATCGAGGTAAGTGAGCCCAGAGGATCAGCAAGCCGGCTGCCCGACCAGCACCGACCGCCGCTGCCCCCGTCGCCAGCGCTGTTGGCTCGTCAGCCCCCGGACCGCAGCTGCCGACGAGACGGGCGGCGGCTCCCGCCCTCACCCCGCCCAGGGCCCGTCCGCCCCCGCCGTGAGCGGCGGCAGCCCGTCCGGGAACCGCTCGGGCCACGGGGCGTCGGCCGGGCGCAGCGAGGACCAGCCGGCGGCCCGGCCGGCGTGCGCGGCAAGCACGCCGCTCACCGCAGTCGGGTTGTGCAGGCGGCCGGCCAGCACCGCCGCCACCGCATCCTCCAGCGGCACCCACTCGACCGGCATGTCGCGCTCCTCGCCGTGCCCCTCGTGCCGCTCGCCGTCGGCCTCGCGGACACCGCGGGCCAGGAAGCACCGGAACGCCTCGGTGGAGCCGCCGGGCGAGTTGTAGTAGTCGACCAGCACGTGCCACTCGTCGGCCACCATGCCCGCCTCCTCCCACAGCTCGCGCTGCGCCGCCCGCCACGGGTGCTCGCCGTCGACGTCGAGCAGCCCAGCCGGCGGCTCCCACAGGTAGCGCCCGGCCGGGTGGCGGTACTGCTTGACCAGCAGCACCTCGTCGTCCTCGTTCAGGGCGAGGATCCCGACAGCACCGGGGTGGTCCTGCACGTCGCGGGTCACCTGGTGCCCGTCGGCCAGCCGCACGGTGTCGCGACGCACGTCCCAGACCAGCCCGTCGAACACCTTCTCCCGGTGCACGACGTCGAGCCGGGCGACCTCGTCGGCCGGGTGGGAGGTGCGGGGGGCGTCGCTCACGCCGACGCCCCTGCCCGCTCCGCCTCCACCGACACCGCCTCGCCCGACACCTGCCCCTCGGGGCCGGACGTCTTCTCCGACGCCGCGTCGGAGCTGGTCCGCCGGTCCTGCTCGGCCAGCGCCGCGGCCACCAGGCCGCTGAACAGCGGGTGCGGACGGGTGGGCCGGCTCTTGAACTCCGGGTGCGCCTGGGTGGAGACGTAGTACGGATGCACCTCGCGGGGCAGCTCGGCGTACTCCACCAGCCGCCCGTCCGGGGAGGTCCCGGAGAACACGAGGCCGGCCTGCTCGAGCTGGCCGCGGAAGGCGTTGTTGACCTCGTAGCGGTGGCGGTGGCGCTCCTCGACGTAGGGCTCGCCGTAGACCTCGCGCACCACCGAGCCCTCGGCCAGCTTGGCCGGGTAGAGGCCGAGCCGCATGGTGCCGCCCATGTCCCGCTCCCCCGCGACGACGTCGCGCTGGTCGGCCATGGTGGCGATGACCGGATAGGGCGTGGTCTCGTCGAACTCCGCCGAACCGGCGCCGTCCAACCCGGCCACGGTGCGGGCGTACTCGATCACCATGCACTGCAGCCCCAGGCACAGCCCGAGGGTCGGGATGCGCTGCTCGCGGGCGTAGCGCAGCGAGCCGAGCTTGCCCTCGATGCCGCGCACCCCGAAGCCGCCGGGGACGCAGATCGCGTCGACGCCCTCGAGCTCGCGGGCGGCGCCGGCCGGGGACGTGCAGTCGTCGCTGGTGACCCACCGCAGCTGCACGTGGGCGTCCTGCGCGAACCCGCCGGCCCGCAGCGCCTCGGTGACCGAGAGGTAGGCGTCGGGCAGGTCGACGTACTTGCCCACCAGGGCGATCGTGACGGTGCGACTGGGCTCGTGGACCCGCTTGAGCAGACGGTCCCAGTCGGTCCAGTCGACGTCGCGGAAGGGCAGGTCGAGCCGGCGGACAACGTAGGCGTCCAGCCCCTCGGAGTGCAGCACCTTGGGGATGTCGTAGATGGACGGGGCGTCGGCGGCGGTGGCCACCGCCTCCTCGTCGACGTCGCACATCAGCGAGATCTTGCGCTTGACCGCCGGCGGCACCTCGCGGTCGCAGCGCAGCACGATGGCGTCGGGCTGGATGCCGATGCTGCGCAGCGCGGCCACGGAGTGCTGGGTGGGCTTGGTCTTCAGCTCACCGCTCGGGCCGATGTAGGGCACCAGGGAGATGTGCAGGAAGAAGACGTTGTCGCGTCCTACGTCGTGTCGGACCTGGCGGGCAGCCTCCAGGAACGGCAGCGACTCGATGTCGCCGACGGTGCCGCCGATCTCGGTGATGATGACGTCGACGTCGGAGCCGGCCTGGGCGCGCATCCGCGCCTTGATCTCGTTGGTGATGTGCGGGATGACCTGCACGGTGTCGCCGAGGTAGTCCCCGCGGCGCTCCTTGGCGATGACCGACGAGTAGACCTGCCCGGTGGTGACGTTGGCCGAGCCGTGCAGGTTGACGTCGAGGAAGCGCTCGTAGTGGCCGATGTCCAGGTCGGTCTCGGCGCCGTCGTCGGTGACGAAGACTTCCCCGTGCTGGAACGGGTTCATCGTGCCGGGGTCAACGTTGAGGTAGGGGTCGAGCTTCTGCATCGTGACCCGCAGCCCGCGTGCGCGCAGCAGCCGGCCGAGGCTGGAGGCGGTGAGGCCCTTGCCGAGTGAGGAGGCGACGCCCCCGGTGACGAAGATCTGCTTGGTCGTCGCAGGCGCGGCCAAAGGGGGCTCCCGTGCTCGTGAAGTGCGGCGGGGAGACCCGCCTGTCCACGGGGTGCCAGGCTATCAGCCGAGCCGCTCCCGGTAGACCTTCAGGACCTGCGACACGGCGTCCTGCTCGGTGGGCAGCTGCGCCGCCCGTCGCCGGGCCGCCTCCCCCAGCGCCGCCCGCCGCCCCTCGTCCCCGAGCAGCCCGGCGACCGCCGCAGCCAGCGCGGCGGCGTCGCCGGCCGGCACGAGCACCGCGGCGTCCTGCACCAGCCACGGCGTGCCCCCGGCGGCGGTCGCGACCAGCGGCGCGCCGGACCGCAGCGTCTCCTGCACCGCCAGCGACTGCCCCTCCCACCGGCTGGGCAGCACGACGACGTCGGCGGCCGCCAGCAGGTCCGGGACGTCCGCGCGGGCGCCGAGCAGCCGCACCGGCAGCTGCTCGGCGTCGATGCGCCGCTGCAGCTGCTCGCGCAGCGGGCCCTCGCCGGCCACCACCGCGAGCAGCCCGGGCCGGGCGCCGGCCAGCCGGGCCGCGGCGTCGAGCAGCACCGGCAGCCCCTTCTGCGCAGCCAGCCGGGCGACGACGACGACAAGGGCGCCGTCCGCGCCCACCCCGAGCGCCGCGCGCACCCGCTCCCTGGCGCCCGGCTGCGGGCCGCCCTGCCCCGGTGCGGGGACCAGCGCGAGCGCCACCCCTCGGGCCCCCAGGGCCCCGAAGCGGTCGACCAGGTCCGGCGACACCGCCAGCACCGCGTCGGCGCGCGCCGCGACCAGCCGCTCGAGCAGGGCGTGCACCCGCGCCGCCGCGGCGCCCGCGGGAGGCGCGTTGTGCACCGTCACCACCAGCCGGGGCCGGTGCCGCAGGGTCCCCAGGGCGAGGGCGGCCAGGGCGCCGGCGCGCACCCCGTGCGCGTGCACGAGGTCGCACCCGGCGGCCAGCGCACGGATCCGAAGCGCCGCCCGCAGATCACCGCGGGGCCGCGGCCGGTCGGCGATCTCGACGTCGGCGAGGCGGACCCCGGGGAGCTCGCGCAGCCCGGCCGAGGCCGCGGTGAGGCCCGGCGCTGCCACGAGCACCTCGACACCCTGCCGGGCCAGCCCCTCGGCCAGCGCGCGGACGTGCCGCCCGATGCCCCCGGTGCTGGACCCGACCAGCTGCAGCACCCTCACGACACGGCCCGCCCGCCCACGGGCAGCCGGCGCAGCACGGCGCGCAGGTCGCCGCCGTCCAGCACCAGCAGGCCGGCCGCGAACACGCCGCCGGCCACCGTGCCGGCCAGAGCCGCCTCCAGCGCGCTGCCCACCCGGCCGGCGGCCGGCAGCACCGCCGAGGCGGCCGCACCGGCCGCCGCGCCCAGCACCGCGCCGGCACCTCCGGCCAGCACGGCGCGCAGGACGCCCGCGAGCGCCGGGCCCCCGGCCGCCCGACGCACCGACGCCAGCAGCAGCACCGCGCTCACCGTCATCCCCACGCTGATCGCCGCCCCGGCCGCCACCACCACCCAGGTGGCGGCGACCAGGCCGGCCACCACGGCCGCTCCCGCTCCGGCCACCACCCAGCCCGCCACCGTGGCCGTGGCCGCCGCCCGGCCCTCCCCGCGCGCGTAGAGCGCCCGCCCGAGGTGCGCGACCAGCCCGTAGCCCACCAGCCCCGGTGCCAGCGCGACCAGCGCCCAGGCCATCCGCGCCGGCGGCTGCACCCCGAAGGTCCGGGCCACCGGCAGGGCGGCGCCGGCCAGCACGGCCGCCCCCAGCGTGCCGGCGACCACGACGGCCCTCGTGGTGGCCGCCGCCGTGCGGGCGTAGGCCTCGTCGTCGCCGCGGCCGAGGTGCTCGGCCAGCGCGGTGAAGCTCGCCGTCGCGATCGGCACCGCCAGCACCGCGTAGGGCAGCAGGTAGACGGCCCAGGCGTAGTTGTAGACGGTGAGCGCGCCGCCGGAGCGGTTGGTGACGACGATGACCACCAGCGTGGCCAGCTGCTGGGCCACCAGCCCGGCAAGGCCGGCCGCGGCCAGCCCGCGGGCCCGCGGCGCCACCCCCGGCGGGAAGGCGAAGGTGGGGCGCAGCCGCTCGGTGCGCAGCACCGGCAGCAGGCTGGTCGCCGCGAGCACCACCACTCCCGCCGTGGTGCCCAGACCCAGCACCAGCACCGAGCGCTCGGGGAAGGAGGCCAGGTCGGTGAGGCTGCCGTCGTAGCCGGCGTCGAAGGCGACGTAGGCGGCGGCCACCACCAGGCTGGACAGCAGCGGCGCGAGCGCCGGGGCGAGGAACCGGCGCCGGGCGTTGAGCACGCCGGCGGCCACGACGGCCACGCCGTAGAGGACGACCTGCGGCACCAGCAGCACGAACATGGCCACGGCGACGCCGGCGACGTCCGCGGCGTCGCAGCCGGCCGGGTGGCCGACCAGCGCGGTCATCAGGGGCTCGGCCAGCAGGATCCCCACGACCGCGACCGGCAGCAGCGCCGCGACGGCCCAGGTGAGCAGCGCCGACGCCGTGCGTCGGGCCTCCTCGGCGGCGCCGCGGGCCAGGGGCGCGGCCACCAACGGCACCACCGCGCTGGCCAGCGCCCCGCCGGCGAACACCTCGAACAGGATGTTGGGGAGCATGTTGGCGGTGGTGTAGGCGGTGCCCAGGCAGCTGTCCTCCACCGTGCCGGAGAACACCAGCCAGCGACCGAAGCCGACCACCCGGGAGAGCAGCGTGACCACCGCGATGAGCGCGGCGCCGCCGGCGAGGGTGCCGGTGAGCGTGCTGGTGAACCGGGCGGTGATCGGGCTGGACGAGCGCGGCCGCATCAGCGGGCACCGGCCGGCGCCGGCCCCTCCTCCGACCCGCGGGCGCTCGGGTCGGCCACCTCGCTCGCCTCCTCGCCCCGAGCATCCACCCGAGCATCCACCGGACCAGCCACCGCAGCCGGAGCCGGGGCCGGAGCCGGAGCGGCCGGAAGCGGCCGCCGGCCCAGCCGGTCCAGCACGCGCAACGGGGCGGTCGCCTCGATCACCCGGGTGAAGCTGACCCGCTCGCTGGCCGCCGTGAGCCCGACGAGCACCGCCAGACGCCCGGCCAGCGACCGCCGGGAGGCACCGGACGCCGCGGCGACCCCGAACAGGGCGCCCAGCGCGTTGGCCCCGGCGTCGCCGAGCATGGAGCGTTCGGCCAGGTCGGCGGGCAGCAGCCCGACGGCCACCCCCGCCCCCGCGGCGGCCGCGGCGGCGCCGGGGCGTGCGCGCAGCACGGTCGGGGTGGCCAGCAGCAGGGCGGCCTTGAGCGCCCGGCCCGGGCGAAGGTCCAGCAGGTTGAGCAGGTTTGCGGTGCCGGCCACCACTCCGCCGGCCAGCACGACGTCCAGCAGCCGGCCCTCGGCAAACCCTGCGGGACCGCCCTGCGCCGGCGCACGGTCCACCAGCAGCCGCCCGGCCAGCAACCCGGCCGCCCCGATGCCGACCACCTTCACCGCCCCGGTGGTCACCCGCCCCTGCGCGGCGGCGCGCAGGTGGCCCCGCAGCCCGCGGTCGCCACCGTCGCCGCGCAGGTCGTCCAGCGCACCCAGGGCGCCGGCGGCCAGGGTGGCCAGCACGGCGGGCCGGCGCAGGGTCGGCCCTGCCAGCGCGGTGGCGGCGGCCGCCGCCAGCACCGCGGCCGGCCCCTCGAGCAGCGAGACGGTCTCCCCGCGGTGGTTGGTCCGCGTCCAGCGCGAGGCCCCGCCCAGCCGGCCCCGCTGCACCGTGCGCTCCAGGGCGGTCTGCGTCAGCGGGGCGGCGGCCGCCCCCGCGACCAGCGCGGCGAGGGCACCGTGCCGCCGCGGGAGGCGAGGTGCGCCGGTCATCGCGCGACGGGGGTGAGCGAGGGCAGCGGGCTGGGCAACGGCCGGGCGGCGCCCTCGCCGAAGCCGTAGGCGGCGCTGGTGCCCTGCGCCTGCGCGGCCAGGGCCAGCGGGACGCTCATCCGCCCGGCCGCGGTACCCAGCGCGTCGACCGTGGACAGCCGCTTGGCGGCGTCCCCCGAGCGAACCGCCGCCACCACCCCGCCGGCGCCGGCGGACTCCACCGGCCCGGCCACCACGGTGCCCTGGTCGGCGGCGTCCAGCGCGGTGGCCAGGCCCACCAGGTCGGTCACCTGCGCCTTGGTGCCGTCGGTGGGGACCTGCGGCGCGGGCCCGGCCTCGACGACGGCCAGCGTGGCCCGACCCACCGGTCTGCCGTCCACCTTGACGAAGCCGGCAGCGGCCAGCGCGTCCAGGAAGGCGCGCCCGGAGGCGTCCTCGGCGGGCGCCAGGGCGGGGTCGGGCACGACGAGGGCGCGGGCCAGGGCGGCGGCGGCCCGTTCCTGCACCCCCGCCCCGTCCCGGTAGGTGGTGCCGGTGGGGGCGCTCTGGTCGACCAGCCGGCCGAGGGCACCCTGCTGGGCCGGGTCCAGCCACGCGTCGGTGACCGTGACCGTGCTGGTCACCGTGGCGCCGGCCTGGCGCACGGCGGTGGCGGTGGCGTCGGCCAGGTCGCCGTCGGCGGCGGGCAGCAGGACCAGCGCGACCCGGCGCTCGGCCAGCCGACCGGCCAGCACCTGGGGGGCGACCTGGGCCACGACCGCGTCGTCGTAGTCGAGCCGGCCCTTGGACTGGGTCAGCTGCGTGCGCAGGTCGTTGCGGTCCGTGCGCAGCTGCTCCAGCTGCTGCTGGAGCGTGCTGTCGATCGGGCCCTTGAGCGGTCCGGACCCCAGCACGATCCCGACGGCCAGGGCCATGAAGATCGCGATGATCGAGACGACGTGGTAGCGGAAGTCGATCACGCTGCCGGCCCTCTGCGCTCCCGGCCGGTCGGGCGGTCGCCGCGGCGCCGGCTCACGTGAACAGCTCCTGTATCCAGAAGACGACGTCGTCCCAGCGCCCCCGCAGCACGCCCAGCGCCGCCTGTCCGGTGGGGGTGGCCGCCAGCGCCACCACCAGGGCCAGCAGGCCGGCCAGCACCAGCACGACCAGCTGGCCGGTGCCGATGCGGCTGCGGTAGAGCCGGCTCACACCCTTGGCGTCGACCAGCTTGCCGCCCACCCGCAGCCGGGTCAGGAAGGTGCTGGCCTGGCCGTCGCGGCCCTTGTCCAGGAACTCCTCCAGCGTGGCGTGGGTGCCGACGGCCACGATGAGGTCGGCGCCCTTGTCGTCGGCCAGCAGCATCGCGACGTCCTCGCTGGTGCCCACGGCCGGGAAGACGACCGAGTCGACCCCCAGCTGCTCGAGCCGCGCCAGGCCGGGTGCGCGCCCGTCGCGGTAGGCGTGCACGACCAGCTCGGCCCCGCCGGTGAGCGCTGCGTCCGAGACCGAGTCCATGTCGCCGACGATGACGTCCGGCTTCCAGCCGGCCTCCAGCAGCGCGTCCGCCCCGCCGTCGACGCCGACCAGCACCGGCCGGAACTCGCGGATGTAGGGCCGCAGCGTGGCGAGATCCTCCTTGTAGTGGTATCCGCGGACCACGATGAGCGCGTGCCGGCCGCCGAACCGGGTGCGGACCTCGGGCACCCCCACGCTGTCCAGCAGCAGGTCGCGCTCGCGCTTGAGGAACTCCATCGTGTTGGTGGCGAACGCCTCCAGCTGCACCGCGAGACCGGCGCGGGCGCGCTCCATGGCGTCGGCCACGCTCTCCACCGTCTGCACGGTCCCCTCGGCCACCACCCGGTCGGCCACGTAGAGGCAGCCGCCGTCGAGCCGGGCCTCGGTGCCCTCGGCCACCTGCTGCATGACCTCGCCGCCGACATCGTCGACCAGCGGCACCCCGGCGGCCACCACGATCTCCGGGCCGAGGTTCGGGTAGCGGCCGCTGATGCTCGGCGCGGCGTTGACGACGGCGGCCACCCCGCAGGCCACCAGGGCCTCGGCGCTCACCCGGTCCAGGTCGACGTGGTCGATGACGGCGATGTCGCCCGGGCGCAGCCGCTTGGTGAGGTTCTTGGTCCGCCGGTCCAGCCGCAGCACGCCGCTGACCCCCGGCAGCTCCGGCTGCCGGGACCGGCGTCGGGGCAGGACGATCCTCATCGGTCCGCCATCCTGCCAGAGCCGGGCGCGCCGATCGGGTCGCCGAGCCGGTGGCGAGCGCGGCCGTGCTCTCGTGGATCAGCCGGCCTTGGCGCTCCGGGCCGCCTCGAGCAGCTCCTCGGCGTGCGCCAGCGCGGTCTCGGACCCCTCCAGCCCGGCGAGCATGCGGGACAGCTCCTGCACCCGGGCGTCGTCGCTCAGCGCGACCACCCCGGTGCGGGTGACCGAGCCGTCGTTGCTCTTCACGACCTGCAGGTGCCGGTCGGCGAAGGCGGCCACCTGCGGCAGGTGGGTGACCACGAGCACCTGGGCCGAGCGGGCCAGGCGGGCCAGCCGCCTCCCCACCTCCACCGCCGCCTTGCCGCCGACGCCCGCGTCGACCTCGTCGAAGACGAAGGTGGGCACCGGGTCCGCGCCGGCGAAGACCACCTCCACCGCGAGCATGACCCGGGACAGCTCGCCGCCGGAGGCGCCCTTGTGCAGCGTCCGCGCCGGGGCGCCGGGGTGCGGGGCCAGCAGCAGCTCGACCTCGTCGACGCCGGTGGCACCGAAGGCCACCCGTCGCCCGTCCACCGGCAGCCCCTCGGGGTCCTCGCTCTGGCGCACCTGCACGCTGACCCGGGCGTGCGGCATGGCCAGGTCGGCGAGCTCGGCGGTCACCTGCTCCCCGAGCCGGCCCGCCGCCTGCTGGCGGGCCCGGGAGACTTGCCCGGCGAGGTCGGCCAGCCGGCCCAGCAGCCGCTCCTCCTCGGCGCGCAGGGCGTCGATCCGCTCGTCGTCCCCCTCGAGCTCGCTCAGCCGCGCGGCGGCGCGGCGCGACCACTCCAGCACCGCCGCGGCGGTGTCGCCGTACTTGCGCTGCAGCGCGGACAGGGCCGCGCGCCGCTCCTGCACCGCGGCCAGCCGGGCCGGGTCGGTGTCCATCGCGGCGGTGTAGGAGGCGAGGTCGGCCCCGACGTCGGACAGGAGGTAGGAGACCTCGGCGAGCCGGTCGGCCAGCGCGGCCAGCGCCGGGTCGTGGTCGCGGGCGGCGTCGAGGGCGCGGCGGGCGGCGCCGACCAGGGCGACGGCGTCCACGGTGCCCACGCCGTCGGTCGACGGATCGCCCAGCAGCGCCTCGTGGGCCGAGGCCGCGGCCGCCCGCAGGCCGTCGGCGTGGGCCAGCCGGCCCTCCTCCGCAGCCAGCTGGGTGTCCTCGCCGGCCACCGGGGAGACGGCCTCGACCTCGTCCAGGCCGAAGCGGAGCAGGTCGGCCTCCTGGGCCCGCTCGCGGGCGCGGGTGGTGAGCTCCTCCAGCATCCGGCGCACTTCACGCAGCCTCGCGTAGTCCTCCGCGTAGGCCGACAGCGGCTCGGCCACCGCGGTCCCGGCGAACCGGTCCAGGGCGGCCCGCTGGCGGGCCGGCTGCAGCAGCCGGCGCTGGTCGTCCTGGCCGTGCACGGCGACGAGGTCGTCGGCCAGCTCCCCGAGCACCGCGAGGGGCACGCCGGAGCCGCCCAGGTGCGCGCGGCTGCGTCCCTCCGCAGAGACCGAGCGGACCACCAGCAGCTCCTGCCGGGGCACCGGCGGGGGGTCCTCAGCCGCCTTTGGGCGACGGCGACCGCCGGGCCTGGCCGGGGGTGGGGACACGTGGGTCGCTGGAGGCACCGGCTCGAGCTCCGCGCCCGCCTCCTGCGCGCGCACCAGCGCCGGGTGCCCCTCGGCCAGCACCACCCGGCCCTCGACCACCGCGCTGCGCTCGCCGGGTCGGACCCGCCCCGCGTCGGCCTTGCCACCGAGCAGCAGGCCCAGGCCGGTGACGACCATGGTCTTGCCGGCGCCGGTCTCGCCGGTGATGACCGTGAGCCCGGGCGAGAGCTCGAGCTCGGCGTCCTCGATGACGCCGAGGCCGCGGATGCGCAGGTGCTCCAGCACGCCGGGGAGCCTACTGGCGTCGGCCGACAGCGAAGGCGGCGCGACGCGGAAGCGCTAGTCCGCCAGCGTCGGGTCGCCGGGCGCGGCGAGGGTGCCCCCCGGAGCCGGGTCGCTGCGCCGCCCACGCCAGCCCTCCACGGGCAGGGCGAACTTGGCCACCAGCCGGTCGGTGAACGGGGCCCGGTGCAGCCGCGCCAGGCGCACCGGCCGGGACCCGCGGCGCACCTCGATCCGCGCCCCGGGCGGCAGGTCGACCGGCCGGCGGCCGTCGCACCACAGCACCCCCGAGCCGTCGGTGCCGGCCAGCACCTCCACGGCGAGCACCGAGGTCGGCGCGGCCACCAGCGGGCGGGCGAACAGCGCGTGGGCGCTGATCGGGACCAGCAGCAGCGCCTCGACCTCGGGCCAGACGACCGGCCCGCCGGCGGAGAAGGCGTAGGCGGTGGAGCCGGTGGGCGAGGCGCAGACGACCCCGTCGCAGCCCCAGCGGGACAGAGGCCGGCCGTCGACCTCGACGACCACCTCCAGCATCCGCTGCCGGCTCGCCTTCTCCACCGAGGCCTCGTTCACCGCCCAGGTGCGGGCCACCTCGCGGCCGTCGTGCCGGACGACGACGTCGAGGGTCATCCGCTCCTCGATGTCGTAGCGACGGGCCACCACCCGCTCGACGGTGGCGGACAGGTCCTCGCGCTCGGCCTCGGCCAGGAAGCCGACGTGGCCGAGGTTGACCCCCAGCAGCGGCGTGCCGGTGGGCCGGGCCAGCTCGGCCCCGCGCAGCAGCGTGCCGTCGCCGCCGAGCACCACCACCAGCTCGCAGCCCTGCGCGGCCTCGTCGTCGCACTCCACCACCCGCAGGCCGCGCACCCCGAGCTCGGCCGCCTCCGGGGCGAGCACCCGCACCTCGATGCCGGCGGCCAGCAGCTGCTCGGCCGCCGCCCGGGCGTCCACCAGCGCGCCGGGGCGGCCGGTGTGGGCCACGAAGAGCACGCTGCGCGGCCCCGCCGGGTCAGGGCCGGCCGCGGTGGGTCCCGCGGCGGGACGGATGACGGTCACTGCGGCCCTTCCTGCACGGCGCGGTCGAGGTCGGCCGGGTCCAGCGGCGCAGCGCCGCGGTGCAGCCAGAGGAAGTACTCCACGTTCCCCGAGGGACCGGGCAACGGGCTGGCGACGACGCCGCGCACGCCCAGGCCCAGCCGCTCGGCCGCCGCGGCGACCTCGCGCACCGCCTCGGCCCGCAGCACCGGGTCGCGCACCACCCCGCCGGAGCCCAGCCGTTCACGGCCGACCTCGAACTGCGGTTTCACCATGAGCACCAGGTCGCCGTCCGGCACGGTGCACCCGGTCAGCGCCGGCAGCACCAGCGCGAGCGAGATGAACGACAGGTCGCCGACGACCAGCTCGACCGGTCCCCCGATCGCCTCCGGGCGCAGGTCGCGCACGTTGACCCGCTCGTGCACGTCGACCCGCTCGTCCGTGCGCAGCGACCAGGCGAGCAGCCCGTAGCCGACGTCGACGGCCAGCACCCGCGCCGCTCCGGAGCGCAGCAGGACGTCGGTGAAGCCACCGGTGGAGGCGCCGGCGTCCAGGCACCGCCGGCCGGCCACGGCGAGGCCACGAGGGCCGAACGCGGCCAGCGCGCCGGCCAGCTTGTGGCCACCGCGGGAGGCGTAGCCCGGGTCGGCCTCGTCCTCGCGCACCACCACGGCGGCGCCCAGGTCGACCTGGGTGGCCGGCTTGGTCGCCACCTGACCGGCCACGCTCACCCGGCCGGCAGCCACCAGCTGCACGGCCTGCTCGCGCGAGCGCGCCAGCCCGCGGCGGACCAGCTCGGCGTCCAGGCGCTGACGGCGGCTCATCGGATCCCGGCGGTCACTGGCTCAGCAGTCACTGGCGCGTTCCTGACGGGCGCGGGGGTCACCGGCGCGGCGGCCCGGGGACGCCAGGCCGCGGGCCGCCGGGCGACCCGGCGCCGCTGCCGGCAGCGCCCAGCGCCTCCTGCAGGCTGCGGTGCACGTCCTCGTAGACCGGGACGTGCTCGGCCGTGGCCAGCCGGTCGAGCTCGGGCAGCCGCGCCAGCGCGCTGTCGACCTGCTCGTCCCCGGTCGGTGCCACCTCGGTAGGCGCCGGCTCGGCGTCGAGGGTTGCGTCCTGGACGTCGACGTCATGGCCGCTGTCGTCGGACACGCCGTCGGGCGCGATGTCGAGGTCCGGCTCGATGCCTGTCTCGACGTCTGTCTCGACGTCTGTCTCGACGTGCACCGCGCCGTCTGCGGCCGCTGCCGCCGCTGCCGCCGCGGGGTCGTCGGGGGGCTGCTCGCTCACGCCTGCGTGCCCTTCCGGGCCGTGCTCTTGCGCGCCCCGGCCACGGCGCGCTTGGCGGCAGCGCGCTCCCCGGGCGTGGGGGCCGCGGCGACGTCGGGCGCGACCGACCGGCCCCGTGCGGGAGCCTTGGCCACCTTCTTGGTCGGGGCTGCCGGGGCCTTCGTGGCGACCTTCGTGGCCGGCGCCTTCGTGGCCGGCGCCTTCGTGGCGACCTTCCTCGGCGGCACCGTGGACGCGGGCGCCTTCGTCACCGACCCGGCAGGCGCCGACGCGGCGGGCGCCGGGGCGGCCCCGGAGGACGGCTGGCCGGCCATCCGCCGCTCGAGGTCGTGCACCCGCACCTCGAGCCGCTGGGCCCGCTTGGTCGCGGCCTCGAGCTCGCTGGCGCTCACCAGGCCGAGCTTGGTCACCTGGCGCTCGACCTCGCCGCGCACCAGGCCCAGGAGCATCTCCCGGTTGGCCTTGCTGGTGGCCAGCAGGTCCTCGGCGACCCCGGCCACCTGCTCGCGCAGGTCCCCGACCGAGGGCAGCCCCCCGGACAGGCCCGCACCCAGCCCTGACCCCAGACCCGCCCCCTGCGCGAGCAGGGACTGCGCCACGCTGGTGGCCCGCTGCCGGGTCACGTCGGTCAGCCCGCTGGCGATCTGCAGATAGCCGCGCAGCCCTTCGAGCACCATCTCGTCCCTCTCGCCGTCGACGCCGTGGGCACGCTACCTCCTCCCCCCGCCGGGGCGCCGGGTCGCGCCGCTGCGCCGCTGCCGGCACAACCCCGCGCATCCCTTCGCGGACGCGTCCGGTACCGGTCAGCTACCGGTCAGCTACCGGTCAGCTCGATGAGCCGGGCCGCCGCGTCGGCCACGTCCACCGACCGCCCCGCGTCGGCAGCTGCCCAGGCAGCCACGGCGGCGGCCCGCAGCGGGTCGAGGCCGTCTGTGCCGCCCTCGCCCGCCTGGTCGTCCCGAGCCACCGCGGCGCCGCCGACCGGCTCGAGCGTCAGCCGCCGGTCGACCACCTCGGCCCGCCACCTCCCGCAGCGCGCCGCCCCGACCTCCTCGAGCAGCACCGTCGGGTGCGGCACGTGCAGCGCGGAGAGGTCGCGCCCGACCAGGGTGGGGCGCTCCTCCCGGCCGGCGGTGAGCAGCTCGGGCACCCGGGAGACCCCGGTCAGCACCAGCAGGCTGGGCAGCCCGGCTCGGTGGGCGCAGGCGATGTCGGTGTCCAGCCGGTCGCCGACGACGAGGCCGGTCGGGGCGGCGGGAGCGGAGCGAGCAGCGGGACCCGGAGCGGAGCGAGCAGCGGGACCCGGAGCGGAGCGAGCAGCGGGACCCGGCGCGGAGCGAGCAGCGGTGGCCGCCACCCGGGCCAGGGCGGCGTCCACCAGGTGCCGCTCGGGCTTGCCGGCCACCTCGGGCTCGACGCCGGTGGCCGCTCGCACGGCGGCGACCAGCGCGCCGTTGCCCACCAGCAGCCCGCGAGGGCTGGGCAGGGTGAGGTCGAGGTTGGTGGCCATCCAGCGCGCACCGGCGCGCACCGCGAGGGCCCCCTCGCTGAGCAGGGCCCAGTCGACGCTCGGCGCGTAGCCCTGGACCACCGCCACCGGGCCGTCCGCCGCCTCGCCCACGGGGAGCAGCCCCGCGTCGGCCACCGCCCGGCGCAGGCCCTCACCGCCCACCACCAGGACCGGGCTGCCGGCGGGCAGGTCGGCGGCGAGCAGCCCCGCGGCGGCCTGCGCGGAGGTGACCACCTCGTCCGCGGCCGCGGGCACCCCGAGACCGCTGAGCAGGTCGGCGGTCTGCTCCGGGGTCCGCAGGGCGTTGTTGGTCAGGAACAGCACGCGGGTACCGCCGGCCCGCGCCTTCTCCAGCGCGCCCGGCGCGGTCGGGATCACCTCCGGCGCGACGTAGACGGTACCGTCGAGATCGAGCAGCAGCAGGTCGTGCCCGGCCACCGGCGGGACCTGCGAACCGGCGCGCAGCGGCGCGTGCTGATCGACTCGCGACGACGCGGCGCTGCCGGTCATGCTGCAGGCCCCTCGCCCGGCGCAGCCGTGGGAGGAGGCGCACCGTCCGCTGACGCATCCCCCGCGGAGGCCGCCTCCTCGCGCGCCCGCAGGGTGGCCCGCACGTGGCGCAGCGCCTGCGTGTACTCGCGCCGATCCGGTCGCATCGCCACGGCGAGGGCGAGGTGCTCGGCCGCGGCGGTGAGGCGGTCGAGCCGGCTCAGCGACAAGCCCAGCCCGAAGCGGGCGTAGTCGTCGCCGGGCACCAGCTCCACCAGCTCACCGAAAGCGGACGCGGCCGCGTCGTAGCGGCCGGCATCGAACAGGGCACGGGCGTGCGCCTCCCCGATGCTGGCCGACGCGGGCGCTCCGGTGTGCGCGCGGGCGAGCAGCTGGGCGGCCGCCGCGGCGTCGCCGGACTCGAGCAGCGCCACCCCCCGGCGATACCAGTCGTAGAGCTCGCCGGCCGGCGCGCCATCGGCGCCGTCGGTGGCGGGCTGCCCGTGCTCGAGGGGCTCCGGAGGCTGCGGCATGCCTCCACGCTGCCACACCGCCGCCATCGCCCCCACCGGCGGTCACCGCACCGGTCGGCCCGCCCGGCCGTCGGCTGGTCGAGCGCTCGTACGATGAGACGGTGACGTCGCCGTCGACCTTCCCGCCGCTGCTCGACGTCACCGCACAGACCCCGGGCCTGGACCTGCGGCCCTTCCGCGGACTGCGCTACGACCCCGCCGTGGTGCCCGACCTCGCCGCGGCCACCAGCCCGCCCTACGACGTCGTGGACGCCGACGGGGTGCGCCGGCTCGAGGAGCTCGACCCGCACAACGTCGTCCGGCTCATCCTGCCGCGGGAGGACTCCTGCGGCCCCGAGGGGCGCTACGCCCATGCCGCGGCCACCTTGCGCCAGTGGGTCCGCGACGGGGTGCTGGTGCAGGACGAGCCGGGCTTCTACGTCTACGAGGAGGTCGGCGAGGGCCGGCTGCACCGCGGGATCGTCGGCGCGGTGGGGCTGGACGGGTCGCGCACCGGCGCCGTCCTCCCCCACGAGGAGGTGATGCCGCAGCCGGTGTCCGACCGGACCGCGCTGATGCGGGCCACCGGTGCCCACCTCGAGCCGATCCTGCTCGTGCACGACGGGGACCCAGCGGCCGGCGAGCGGATCGACGCTCTGATCGACGCCGTGGTGGCCGCCCCGGCGCTGCTCGACGTGCGCACCGCCGAGGACCACCGGCTCCGGCTCTGGCACCTGCCGGCCGGCGGCCCCGACGCCAGCACCGACGGCAGCACCGACGGCAGCACGACCGGCGGCGCGACCGGCGGCACGGACGGGATCGCCGAGGCGCTGCGCACCGCGTTCGCCCGGCGCCGCGCCTTGATTGCCGACGGGCACCACCGCTGGGCGGCCTATCACGCCCTCGCCGAAGAGCTGGGCAACGCAGGCGCGCGGGCTGCTGACGCAGCGGGCGCCCGGCCCGAGGAGGGTGGCGCGGACGCGGGATGGGACAGCGGCCTCGCGCTCCTGGTCGACGCCGGACGCTACCCGCTCGCCCTCGGCGCCATCCACCGGCTGGTGCACGGGCTCACCCTGGCCGACGCCCGGGCTGCGCTCGCCGGCCTGGACGGCGCGGTGCGGGTCACCCGCCTGGCCGCGGACTCGCTGCCGGCCCCCGACCGCCTCGCCGCGGCCGGGCGGGAGCACCCCGCCTTCGACCTCGTCGCCGCCGATGGCGCCGCCCGGCTCGAGGTGATCGCTCCGGGCCCGCTCGCCGCGGACCTGCCCGCGGCCTGGGAGGGCCTGGACGCCGCCCTCCTGCACGCCGGCCTGCTCATCCGGTGGGAGGCGCAGGACGGCAGCGCGCGGCACCCGGTCACCTACTGCCACGACGCGCAGGCCGCGGTGACGGCGGCCCGGGAGGGTGCCGGCCTGGCCGTCCTACTCAACCCCGTCACCGTGCCGCAGGTGCTGTCCGTGGCGGCCGCCGGGGCCACCATGCCGCGAAAGTCGACCTCCTTCGGCCCCAAGCCGCGCACCGGCCTCGTGCTCCGCGCGGTGGCCGACCCCGGCGGCTCCTGAGCCGACGCACCGCCGCGCGCTGCGCGCGGAGGCACCGTCACCGGTTCACCCGGCGCACCCGCCGGGCCGCCGACACCTCGATCTCGTAGCGGCTCGTCGTCTGCCCGTCCTCGCGGCGCACCCGGCGGTGCAGCGCCCCGCTCACCTGCACCACGTCGCCCACCTTCCAGGTGGCGATGGTGCGCCGGAGCCCGGCCCGCCAGGCGGCGCACTCCAGGCCGTCGGCCACCACCCGGCCGCCGGCGGAGCTGCGCGAGGCCGGGTCGCGGCGCACGGCCAGGCGGAAGCCGAGGACGAGGTCGCCGCTGGGCCTCACCCGCTCCACCGGCTCGCCCGAGCCCCGGCCGACGAGCAGCACCTCGTTGCGGTGCGCCGGGCCGTCGTCGGCGGCCTCCTCCAGGCCCGGCCCGCCCACCTCGTCCAGGCCCGTCTCCGTCACCGCGGCCACCACCGCCTGTCCCTGTCGCCCCATCCGCCTGCTCCCCTCGCTCGCCCCACCTGACTGGCCCGCCCCGCGGGCGCGGCCGACGCATCGGGTGACACCGTCGGCCGTGCCCCTACGATGCTCGCGACGACGGCGGCGCGGCCGATCTGGGCGGCTGCCTGTGGACGACGACGAAGGGTCGGGCGGCGGCTGTGGACGGAACCGAGGAGACCCCCGCATCGGCGCACGAGGGACTGCCGGAGAACGTGACCCGGCTCGGGGACGACGTCTTCGCCATCGACACCCGCATGTCCGGCTTCGGCGGCATCACCGCCGGCTACCTGGTGCTCGGTGAACGTCCCTGCCTGGTCGAGACCGGCACCGCCACCAGCGCCCCGGTGGTGCGCGACGCACTGGCCGCCCTCGGCGTCGGGCCGCAGGACCTGGCCACCGTGGTGGTGACCCACATCCACCTGGACCATGCCGGCGGCGCCGGCGACATCGCCGAGGCCTTCCCCCGGGCCCAGGTGGTGGTGCACGAGCTCGGAGCCCGGCACCTGGTCGACCCGACCAAGCTCATGACCAGCGCGCGCCGCGTCTTCGGCGACGTGCTGGACAACGTGCTGGGCCTGCTGCGGCCCACCCCGCAGGAGCGGGTGGTCGCGCTCGGCGACGTCGGCAGCATCGACCTCGGCGGCGGCCGCCGGCTGGACAGCTTCCACGCACCCGGACACGCCAAGCACCACGTCGGCCTGCTGGACAGCCAGACCGGCGACCTCTACGTCGGCGACGCCGCGGGCATCTACGTGCCCGAGACCGCCGACGTGCGCCCGGCCACCCCGCCGCCGGACTTCGACCTGGACGTGGCCTGCGCCTCGCTGCAGCGGTTCCGCGATGTCCAGCCCACCCGGCTGCTGTTCAGCCACTTCGGCCCGGTCAGCGACGTCCAGCTCACCCTCGACCGCTCCGAGGAGGAGCTGCGGCTCTGGGTGGAGCTGGTGCGCGACGCCCGCGGCGCCAAGCTCGACCTCGACCACGCCGTGGCGATGGTCCTGGAGCGGACCCGGGAGCGGTACGCCAGGTTCCTGGCCATGCCCGAGGTGGTGGAGAAGTTCGAGGAGCTCAACCAGACCGCGGCGAACATCGTCGGCATCAACCGGTGGCTGGACCGGGTCACCGGTGAGGCGCACGACTTCGGCGACGCCGCCGCCGCCCGCTGACCGGCTGACTCGCGCCGACGTCCCCGCGGATCGAGCACGCGGGGACGTCGGCACGTCAGGTCAGAACAGCCTGCCCTCCTGGTCATCCCGCTCATCGTCAGCCGCGGGCTCGGCTTCAGCTCCCGCAGCGGCGCCGGCGTCCCCAGACGGCGCGGTCTCCGCCGCCGCCTCCTCGGCCGGCTGGAACACGACGGCCGGTGCCGTCGCCGCCGGCGCTGCGACGGGCGCCTCCGGCTCGACGTGGGAGAAGGTGCGCTCCGCGCTCGGCTCCGCCGTCGCCACGGATCGCTCGCCGGTCGCTTCGGCCCCGGCGCCGGAGCCGTCGGCGGTCGGCTCGCCCTCCGCCTCGACCCTCGAGGGGTCCGCTGGCAGCCCGGCTGCCGAGCTCGACGCGGGCAGCTCCTGGGCGGGCAGGTCCTCGCTCTGCTCGTCCACCTGGTCGCTGTCGACGTCGTTCTCCATCTCGTCGTCGAGCTCGTCGCCCTCGCTGTCGAGGTCGTCGTCGAGGTCGACGAAGGTCAGGCCCTGCAGCTCGGCGAGCCGCTCGGCCGCATCGGTCTCGCCGTCGCGGTCCACCTCGAGCGCGCGCTCGAACCAGCGCTCGGCCTCGGCGGTCCGCCCGGCGGCAACCAGCGCGTCGGCGTAGGCGTAGCGCAAGCGCGCCGTCCAGGGCTGGGGCCGGCGCGGGGTGAGGTCGGCGCCCTGCAGCGTCACCACGGCGGCGTCGAGCTGGCCGAGGTCCCGGCGGGCCCCGCTGGCCACGATCCGCAGCTCGACCTTGCCGGCCTCGTCCAGCCGGGCGGCTTCCGGGGAGGCAGCGAGCTCGAGCGCCCGCTCAGGACGGCCGAGGCCGCGCTCGCAGTCGGCCATGACCGGCAGGTAGGCCTCGCTGCCGGTGATCCGCTTGGCTGCCCGCAGCTCGGTGAGCGCGACCCCCCAGCGACCGGCGGCGTAGGCCGCCAGCCCGGTGGCCTCCCGCACCGCCCCCACCCGTCCGGCCATGCGCTGGGCGGCCAGGGTGTGCTGGTAGGCCAGCTCCGGGTCGTCCTCCACCAGCCGGGCCGCCATGGCCAGCCGACGCCCCACGGCGGCGGCCGCGCCCTCGGGAAGGGTCTGCAGCTCGCGGCGTACCTCGCGGGGCAGCTCGTCAGCGGTCACGTCGTCCGGCAGCGGCGGCGCCACCGGCCGGTCCGCCCGGTCGGCACGGTCGGCACGGTCCGGACGGTCGGTCGGACGACCGGCCACCCCCGCTCGCCGCGGGCCCTGCCCCATGGAGCCTCCGGCCCCTCCGGGTCGGCGTCCCTCCCGCTCCGGTCCACGAGCACCGGAGCCCTGACCCGGACGCTCCGGACGCCCGCCTCGGTCCGGCCGACTGCCGCTGGGCGACCTCTCGAAGCGACCACCGCGGGCCGGACGCTCGGAACGCCCAGCCCCCGCCGGCCGCTCGGAGCGACCAGCTCCACCTCGCTCCGGACTACCTGCCCGCCGGGGACGATCGACGCGTCCAGGGCGCTCGTCCCGCTCCGGACGGCCGGTCCAGGAGCGACCCTGCCCCGATGCACTCGCCGGTCGGCCCTCACGCTTGGGGCGCCGGTCCTCGGCCTGGCCGTCCTGGCTGCGGTACGGCCGGTCCTGCTGCCTCGCCCCGGCAGGTCGCGGTTCACGCGGCCCACGCGGGGGGCCGCCCGCCTGCTCTGCGCGACTCCCACCTCGGCTCCACGAACCTGCGCCCGCGCGGCCGGGCTCTCGCTCGCCACGGATGGAGTCGCTACTGCGGGAGGGACGTCCCGTGGACCCACGGCTCCCGCCACCCGAGGCGCCGCGCGAGTCGCCGCTCACAGGGCGCGAGCCGCCGTCACGGGCGCTGCGCTCGCCAGCGCGCTCGCCGGCACGGTTCGGGCGACCGCCGCCGGGGGATGCAGGACGGCCGGGCCAGTCGGGCCGGACGGCACCCGAACGGCCGCCACCGGAACGACCGGCATCACCTCGACCGCTGCTCGCGCCGCCCGCGCGCCCGGCACCCGAACGACCGGCGCCAGGGCGGCTGCCCCCGCGGCCGTCCTGTCGCCCGCCGGTGCGCCGCTCATCGTCCGGTCGCTGCTGGTCCGCCATGGGAGTCCTCGTGTCTGTCGATGGTCGACTCGAAACTGAGCCGGCCGGCCGTGCCCGAACTGGGCGCGACGGGGCGCTGTGGAGGTGTGGGACTGGATGGACCGGAACGGAACCGGCCCGGAAAACGATGAAGGCCACCCCGGAGGGTGGCCTTCATCGTAGAGGTTGTTCGGCGGCGTCCTACTCTCCCACCCCGTCACCAGGGCAGTACCATCGGCGCTGAAGGGCTTAGCTTCCGGGTTCGGTATGGGACCGGGCGTTTCCCCTTCGCTATGGCCGCCGTAACAGTATCGAGATGACAAACCA
>JBQCHF010000125.1:0-50299 GCA_051954955.1 Motilibacteraceae bacterium | reverse complement strand
GCACTGCACCGAGCCGTTCCACTGGTCCCAAGGGGACCACACCGTCCCCTACGACCACCAGAACCCCGAGGCCGGCGGGCAGACCGACACCCACAACCTGTGCCCGAGATGCGGCATCCACCACGCCCTGAAGACCTGCGGGCTGCTGGACTCCGAGGTCCTCGACGACGGCAGCGTGGAGATCATCACCCGGTCCGGGCGGCGCTACCGCACACCGCCACCACGGCTGCTCGCCGACGAGGACGACCCGCCCAAGAACCCCCGGAGCGCAACGAGAACGGGCGAGAACAGCAGCTGGGGCGACCCCGACCAGCCCCCACCGTTCTAATAGCCGCGGTCCCCGCGCAGCTCACCTTCACCTCGTGGCTGATCGTGCACGTCCTGCTGGTCCTGCCTCCCGCAGGGGACCGGTGGGCAGGACGTGCATGATCAGCAGCATGCCCTGGGTCAGACATGGGTGTACTGAGCCGGCTTCGAGTCCAGCACCCGCCGAGCGGCGCGGCCGCACTTGCCCCGTAGATGGTCACGGGCAGGGGACGGGCGCTCAACCCCGAGCCGGCACGCCGCGTTAGCGGTAGCGTCCGCGCGTCGTCGGTCGGCGGTCGGTCCGCCTCGGCGAGCGGAGTGAGGAGCGCACGTGCAGGAACGGTTGGCCTGGGTGACCGCCCGGCTGAGGGAGGCGCACACGCGCCGTCGGCCGGCGACGGCTCGCAGCGCCGACGACCCGATGCCGGTGGGGGACCGGCTCGGTGCCGCGGTCCGGGCGCTGGCCGCCGACCACCTGCGCGAGGGCGTGACCCCTTCGCCGGACCAGCGGTGGGCGGCGCTCACGGGCACGTTCGGGCTGGACGGCACCGACGTCGACCTGCTCACCGTCGCGGTGGCCGCCGACGTCGACCCCAATGCCGCGCTCGCCCTGGGCCTGCTGCGCGGCGGCGACGGGCCGTCGTACCCGTCGGTCGCCACCGCGCTGGAGCTGGCCGGCCTGCCGTTCACCGGCGCCCAGGCACGGGCCCGGCTGGGCGCCGGCGGGGCGCTGGTGCGGCACCGGCTGGTGGAGGTGGGCGGCGAGGCCCCGTTCCCTGCCCGGCTGCTGCGCGCCCCGGAGCGGCTGGTCGCCCACCTGGCCGGCGACGACGCCGCCGACGCCCGGCTGGCCGGCGCCGTCGTCGACGTCGTGCCGGCCGAGCACGCCGGGGTGGCCGAGCTGGCCGCCGCCCTGCGCGCCGGTGCGCCGCTGTGCTGGGTGCACGCCCCGGTGGGCAGCGCCGGCACCTCGCTGGCGGCCGCGGCCCTGGCCAACGCCGAGCTGCCCTGCCTCGCCGTCCGACTGCCGGCACCGCCGCCGCCCGGGTCGACCACCCCCGCCGAGCCGTCCGAGGCGCTGCGCGAGCTGGTGGAGGCCGCGCTGCTGGAGGCCGCCCTGTCCGGTGCCGGGCTGGTGCTGGACGGCGCGCAGCGGCTGGCCGAGGAGCCGGCGCTGGTGCGGCTGATCGAGCAGGCGCCGGCTCCGGTGGTGGCCGTCGGCACCCGCGCCTGGGAGCCGGCCTGGTCGGCGCGGCTGCCGCTGTCGGTCACCGCAACCACCCCGGTGCCGGCGCTGCGCCGCCGGCTGTGGTCCGACGCGCTGTCGGAGCTGGCCCCTGGGACCGACCCGCTCGCCGAGCCCGATGCCGCCGCGCTGCTCTCGCTGCGCCTCGGCCCTGAGGACGTCGACCGGGTGGTCCGGCACGCAAGCGACCTGGCCGCCGCCCGCGAGCAGACTCTCGACGTCGGGCTGCTGCGCGAGGCCGCGCGCCGGCTCAGCGTAGGCGCGGCCACCGGTGCTGGCCGGCCGCGCACCCGGGCCGGTTTCGAGGACCTGGTGCTGCCGGACTACACCGTGGCCCAGCTGCGCCGGCTGGTGTCCTGGGGCGTGCACCGCGACGAGGTGCTCGCCGGCGGCGACCTGCACGGCAAGGGCGGCAAGGGCAGCGGCATCACCGCGATGTTCACCGGCAGCCCCGGCACCGGCAAGACATTGGCGGCGCACGTCGTCGGCGACGCCCTGGGCCTGGACCTGCTGCAGGTCGACCTGTCCACGGTGGTGGACAAGTACATCGGCGAGACCGAGAAGAACCTCGAGAAGGTGTTCGCCGAGGCGGAGAACCTCAACGTGGTCCTGTTCTTCGACGAGGCCGACTCGCTGTTCGGCTCGCGCTCGGAGGTTCGCGATGCCCGCGACCGCTACGCCAACCTCGAGGTCTCCTACCTGCTGCAGCGCATGGAGCAGTTCGACGGCATCGCCATCCTCGCCACGAACCTCTCCGGCAACCTCGACCCGGCCTTCTCCCGCCGCCTGCACTTCGTCGTGCACTTCCCCGACCCCGACGTGGACACCCGGCGCCAGCTGTGGGAGCGGCATCTGGCCGAGCTGCCCGGGCTCGACCCGGACGACCCGCCGCACCTGGACACCCTGGCCGAGCAGGTGCAGCTGGCCGGCGGCGGCGTGCGCAACGTCGTGCTGGCCGCCGCCTACGCCGCCGTGGACGAGGGCCGGCCGGTCGGGATGCGGCACCTGGCCGCAGCCGCCCTGGAGGAGTACCGCAAGACCGGCCGGCACGCGCCGGACAGCGGGTTCCTGCCGGCGGCGCCGGCGAGTCCCACCGCCGGGTCCGCCCGCCCGTCCCGACGTCGGGAGCGGCCGTTCTGAGCTAACGCAGGGGAATGTCCGGGATGGCAGGGACCCGGTAGGCCCGCAGCGGGTGCCCGGGTGGGACGGCGGCGTCGTCCGGTGCGGTGAGTTCGACCCCGGCCTCGTCCAGCGCCACCCGGGCCTGCAGCGCGCCGCCCAGGCGCCGGTCCGCGATGCCCGCGGACTCCACCTGCTGCACCAGCCCGGCCACACCGCTCACCCCGACCAGGTTCAGCAGCAGGGCCAGCGCGTTGTGCCGGCCGAGCGGGTCGTCGACGTCGGCCAGCGCGAGCAGAGCCGGGGCGTCGGCCGGCTCGGCGAGCGCCACCAGGGCGTAGCCAGCGCGGGCCGCGGCGGCGTCCCGACGCGTGCCGGCGGCGGTCACCAGGGCGTCGATCAGCCGTGCCCGCAACGGTTCCTCGAGCAGGTCGGCGTCGGCCAGGCGCTGCGCGCCGACCGCGGCGCAGGCGGCCAGCCGTGCGTCGCCCTGCTCGCCATCCACGGCGCGCTCGATCGCCGGCACCGCGAGCTCGGTGGGCACGACGAGGTCCGCGCACAGCAGCAGGTTCCCCACCCCCTGCCGGTCGGACCAGTCGGCCAGGGTCCGACGGATCGTCTCCGACGACCCGTCGGACAGCGGCTCGTCCAGGTGCTCGCGCAGCGCCTCCACCTCGTCCAGGTCGCCGGCCGCCAGCAGCGCCGCGAGCGACCCGTCAGTCACCGTCACTGGTGCTTGACCTCCGAGTAGGCGGTGGCGGCGACCACGGCGTAGTTGCCGGCGGAGACGCGGTCCTGCCCCGGCAGCGGCCCGAGGTTCTGGCTCAGCAGCCGCACGAGCTGCTCGTAGCTGACCGAGTGGTCCATCAGGTCCCGCACGTGGCCCGTGCCCTCGTCGAGGTAGAGGTGCTCGCGCCGGAGCAGCTCGGCCACCGCCTCCCGGCCGTAGGCCTCCTCGTAGGTGGTCAGCAGCTTGGTGTGCGCGGTGGACACGGGGGCGGCCGACTCCTCCCCGGCGTAGTTGCCCGCGTAGTCGTCGTCGGCGTCCTGCTTGAGGTAGCCGCCCACGGTCGCGGGCGTGCCGTCGTCCTCGTCCTCCAGCGACTCGGACTCGCTGCTGCTGTCGCTGGTCTGCGTGGTCGCCTGCTGCTGCAGCGGTGCCGGGGTGGCGGCGGGGCCCGCGGGGGCCGGCGGCGCCGTCGGTGCGGCCTTCGGTCTGAGCTCGGCGCTGCTGCGCACGGTGGGGCGGAACCCGAGGTCCTCCGGCGGCTTGGCGTCCTGGCCCGGCCTCACGCTCTCCCCGCGCACCACCTTGCTCGGGCTGCGGTAGCCGAAGTGCCGCTTGAGGTGACGGCGCAGGTCCCGGTCGGGCACGGGGGTGCCGCCGGCGTCGACCACCGAGCCGTCGGCCTCGCGCTTCCAGCCGGCCGCGGCGATGGCCTCGAGCACCGCTGCCTCGTCCTTGCTGGCCGTGAATCCTTCCAGGACCAGCTTGGTCTTCACCTTGGTCCAGGCGTCCTCGCCGGTCCCCTCGTTGCCGTCGAGCAGCTCGGCGGCGGTCCACGTCCGGCCCTTGGGGATGGTGTAGCCGCGCAGCTCGAAGTCCAGCTCCACGCCGTCCTTCTTCAAGCGGTGCAGGAACTGCAGCAGGTGGTCCAGGCTCGGCACGTAGTGGCCGCTCTTGTCCGAGAGCCAGACGATCTTGCCCTTGTCCACCTTCATCTCGCCGGCCATCGCGACGTCGCCACCGTCGAGCAGGCTGGAGTGGTGGTACTGGCCGATCGCGTGGTTGTGCAGGTGGATGTCGCCGTCGACGCCGACCACGAAGATCTCCACGCCGGCGCCGCTGAAGTGGGTGGCGCTCTTGGAGGTGTCGACCGGCGGGTTTCCCTCGGTGTTGCGGCGCAGCTTGCCGGCGGCGTCGACATGTACGAGCGTGGCCGCCTGCGCCTCCTCGGTGTCGTCGTAGCCGACCTTGCGGTCCTTGAGCGCGGGTGACTCCTCGTCCAGATCCCCCTCGGGGGAGACCGGGATGTTCTGCCGGCGCAGCCGCACGTAGAGGTTGGCGTGCTGCCGGGTGAAGTACTCCAGCAGCTCGGCGTGGGACTTGCCGTCCAGCACGGAGTCCAGCGGCTCGGGCAGCCAGTCGATGAAGTCCGCCACCTTCTCGGCGTCGTCGGGCGGCACCTCGTCGCGCAGCTCCTCGATGCGCTTCCAGTGCTTCCGCAGCGTCTTCGCGCTGTCGCGGGCGACGTCGATCAGATCCCCGCGCTGGGTCCCCTTCTCGTCCTGGTGCATCGAGGCGAGCCGGGCGACCAGCCGATTGCGGTGCGGCTTGCTCTCCTTCAGCGGCGCCCACGTGCTGGGGTCCTCGCCGGCGAGCGGATCCTCGCCGGACACCTGCCGCTCCAGGTTGCGGGTGGTGCTGCTGAGCCGGGCGGCCTTCGGGTCCTCCGCCACGAGCGGGAGCTCGTCCGTGTAGGGGTCGGCCGCGCTGGTCGGGGTGGACGTGCCCTGCGGCGCGTCGTCGTAGGCGGTGCTCGGGGTGCCGACGTAGGCGTAGGTGTTGGGGTGGCGAGGGGGCAGCTGCTCCTCCTCTTCCTCTTCCTGCTCGCTGCTCTCCTTCGCGCGCTCCTTCTCCTTGTCCTTGTCCTTGCTCTTCGTCACGGGCGGCTCGTCGTAGCCGTTGCTGGGGGTGCCGACGTAGGCGTAGGCGTTGGGGTGGCGAGGGGGCAGCTCCTGCTCCTGCTCGCTGCTCTCCTTCTCGCGTTCCTTCCCCTTGTCCGTGCCCTTGTCCGGGCTCTCGTCCTTCTGCGACAGCGGCGGCTCGTCGTAGCCGGTGCTCTCGCTCTGCGCGTAGGCGTAGGCGCCCGGCCTCAGCTCGGCGTCGGGAGAGGCGTCGTGCTCCTGCTCCTCCTCCAGCTCGAGCGCCTCCTCCTCGTCCCGGGTCGGGGCGGGGGCGCTCGCGCGGCCCTGGCCGATGAGCGCGCCGCCGCGTGCGCCGGTGGGTCGGGCGGACGTCCAGGAGCTGGCGGCCACCGGGGCGGGTGCTCCCGGGGAGCCGCCGTCGCGGGCACCGGCGGTGACCGGGTTCCAGCGCCCGGCCTTGCGCCACTCCTTGCGGCGGCGGGGAAGAACCCCCCTGGTCCAGGTCGGCATGCGGCCCTCCGTCGCCTCGCCGGTGCCCTCACCGGCTGCCCCGTGACTGTCTGCGAGCGGAGCATCCCAGACAACCGGCGCGGGCGCCGTCCTCGAGGCAGATCCGGCTAGGTTCGCGGGGTGTCCGTCGTCCCGGTGCTGCTCGCGCTGCTCATGGCCGGCGCTGCGACGGGCGCCTGGCGGGCGCCGCGGCGCTGGGCGCTGGTGTGGTGCGCCCAGCTGGTGCTGCTGGCCGGGCTCTGGCTGGTGCTGGACAAGCACTTCGAGGGACCGGTGCTGCTTCCCCTCGGCGGCGGCCACGGCGTGGTGCTCGCCGACCTGGTGGCGCTGGGTGCGCTCGCCGTCGCCGGGCTCGCGGCGGTCCGGGTCCTGGCGACCACCGGATCAGTCGAGCGGGACGCCTGACCCGTCACCACGGTCCTCACCGTGCTGCTCGTGCTGCCGCCAGCGCCGCTCGTGCTCGGCGTACTCCTGCGCGGTCCGCCCGCGGGTGCCCGGGGGGTCCTGCACGCCGTAGGTGCGGTCCGCCCGGTCGGTGCCGAAGCCGCTCCAGCCGACGTTCGACCCCGGGTAGCGGGCGGCCGGTCCCGGCGGCGTCGGCGGGGGAGAGGCCCTGCGCCCGCCACACCCGGGCCTCGTTGGGCAGCACGCCGACGTCGGTCCACGCGCGGGCTGCCCCGGCGTCGAAGCCGGCCTCCACCCAGCGCACCCGGTCCTGCGGGGCGATGCCCGCGGCGTCGAAGGCGAGCGCCTCGACAGGGGTGAGCAGCGGGTCGGCGCCGCGCAGCAGCCAGGTCTCCTCGACGTCGAAGCCGGCGGCCCGGAACGCCTCGGCGTCGGCGAGCGGGACGAGGGCCAGCAGGGCGGCGTCGGCGAGGGTGAAGCCGGTGGCCAGCCAGGCCCGCACCGACTCCGGGGTGAGCCAGGAGGTGTCCACCTGCTCGACGTCCTCCGGCCGCAGGCCGAGGTCGTGCCAGGCGAGGACGGCCTCCACCCGGTCCGGCTGCTCCGGCGCTGGTGGCGCGACGGTGAGCCACCGCGCCGCGGTCGGCTCGTCCAGGCCGCGAGCCGTGAGCCGGGCGACCTCCTCCGGCCCGAGCCCGTTCATGATGAACGGCGCGAGGTCGTCGGTGCCGGTGCGCCCCGCCGCGCGCCAGCGGGCGGCGGCGTCGGCCTCCCGGCCCGACCACCAGGCCAACAGGTGGTCCTCGTCCCAGATGAACATCTCGCGGGCGGCCTCGGCCAGCGCCGTGTGGTCCAGGAGGAGCCCGCGCTCGTCGGCCCGCCGGACCAGGAGCCAGAGGACGAGCTCGACCCCCACCTGCGGCCAGGGGGAGCGCACCAGCCAGATCCGGTCCGGCGGCGGGGCCGGCAGCCCGGCCTCGGCGCAGTACCAGCACCACTCGGCCCAGCTCTCTGCCCGGCGCTCCTCGCCCAGCGGCGAGATCTCCCGGCGCTGGCGGCTGGGCGGCACCCGCTCCGAGTGCCAGGAGGAGGTGGTGATCCGGGGCAGGCGATCCGGCAGCCAGCAGCGCGACGGGCGCGGCCACAGCGCCGGGAGCGCGGCGAAGAACGGGACGCCCTCGAGCACCTGCCAGCCCTGCTCCACCAGAGCCCGCACCTCGGGCAGGTCCTCGGCCGTCGGCGGCCGCCAGCCAGGGTCGTCGGGGTAGGGCACCGGACCGGTCAGCGCCGCCAGCCGGGCCAGCTCCGCCGGCAGCGGCGGCAGGTCCTCGGGCGCCACGGCCGGCGGCTCGTCGCGGCCCCACGGGTCGTCCATGCGGTCCCCCGGCTCCCGTTCCCGCTACAGCCCCAGCACCGCGCTCAGGGCGCGCGTCACCGCGTCCAGCCGCTCGCGCGCCACCGCCCGGGCCGCGCGCACGTCCCCCGCGCTGCCACCGGTGCCGCCCGGGCCGCCGGCTGGGCCCACCGGCACGACGACCTCCAGGTAGCACTTGAGCTTGGGCTCGGTGCCGCTCGGGCGCACCACCACCCGGGCGTCGTCGGCCAGCACGAAGCGCAGGCCGTCGGTGGGGGGCAGGCCGCCGTCGCCGCGCTCGAGGTCGTCGACGCGCTGCACCGCGAGCCCGCCCAGCGACGTCGGGGGCTGGGCGCGCAGCCGGGTCATGGCGTCGGCGATGAGCGAGAGGTCCTCCACCCGGACCGAGAGCTGGTCGGTGGCGTGCAGGCCGTAGGTGCGGGCCAGGTCGTCCAGGGCGTCGAGCAGGGTGCGGCCTTCCGCCTTGAGTGCGGCGGCCAGCTCCAGGACGACCAGCGCGGCGGAGATGCCGTCCTTGTCCCGCACCAGCTCCGGGGCCACGCAGTAGCCCAGGGCCTCCTCGTAGCCGTAGCGCAGGTTCTCCACCCGGGCGATCCACTTGAACCCGGTGAGGGTCTCGGCGTGCGCGATGCCGTGCGCTGCGGCGATCTTGCCGAGCAGGCTGGAGGACACGATCGAGTTGGCGAACACCGCGTCCTCGTCCACGCCGCGGGAGGCCAGGTGCTCGCCGAGCAGTGCGCCCACCTCGTCCCCGCGCAGCATCCGCCAGCCGCCCTCGACGTCGGCGTCCGGCACCGCAACGGCGCAGCGGTCGGCGTCGGGGTCGTTCGCGATGACGAGGTCGGCGGCGGCTTCGCGGGCCGTCTCCAGGGCGAGGTCGATCGCGCCGGGCTCCTCCGGGTTGGGGAACGCGACGGTCGGGAACTCCGGGTCGGGCTCGGCCTGCGCCGGGACGACCTCGGGCAGCGCGAACCCGGCGCGGGTCATCGCCTCCACCAGCACGTCGCGGCCGACGCCGTGCATCGGCGTGTAGACCACCCGCAGCGCGCGCGGGCCGCCGGGGGCGACCACGGTGGCGACGGCGTCGAGGTAGTCCTCGAGCACCTCGTCGTCCAGGGTCTCCCACTCCTCGCCCTTGGGCAGCAAGGAGATCTGGCCGACGGCGTCGATGTGCGCCGAGATCTCCGCGTCGGCCGGCGGCACGATCTGCATGCCGTCGCCGAGGTAGACCTTGTAGCCGTTGTCCTGCGGCGGGTTGTGCGAGGCGGTGACCATGACGCCCGCCGCGGCGCCCAGGTGCCGGATCGCGAACGCGAGCACCGGGGTGGGCAGCGGGTGCGGCAGCACCATCGCGGACAGGCCGGCGCCGGTGGCCACCGCGGCGGTGTCGTGGGCGAAGAGGTCGGAGTTGTGACGGGCGTCGTAGCCGACCACGACCGCACCCGTGTGATGCTCCGGCTCCCGCTCGCGCAGGTAGGCGCACAGCCCGGCGGCCGTCTGCTGCACCACCACCCGGTTCATCCGGGTGGGGCCGGCGCCCAGCGGGCCGCGTAGCCCGGCGGTGCCGAACTCGAGCCGGCCGGCGAACCGGCGGCGCAGCTCCTCGACGTCGCCGGCGTCCACCAGCGCCTGCAGCTCCGCGCGGGTGGCCGGGTCGGGGTCGTCGGCGAGCCATTCCCGCGCCTGTGCCAAGGGTTCCTCGCTCACTGCTGCTCCTCGCCGTAGCCGACGTCGTAGCGGGGGTCCACGAACATGCCGCCGACGACGGCGTCGTCGCGCCGGTCCTCGGCGGTCTCCGGGGTGGCCAGGACCTCGGCGGCGTAGGCCTCCGCGTTGTCCTGCGGCTCGTAGCCCAGAGCGCGGGCGGTGCTCAGGTCCCACCAGCCGCGGGTGTTCTCCGACACGCCGTAGGCGACGGCGAAGCCGGGGCTCGGCGCGGTGAGGCCGGCCTGCACCAGCCGGACGGCGTCGGCGGGGGAGAGCCAGGTGGCCAGGTGCCGGCGGTTGGCCGGGCGATCGCCGAACGAGCCGATCCGCAGGCAGACGACGTCGAGGCCGTAGCGGTCCACGTAGAGGCTGCCCAGCGCCTCCATCGCCACCTTGGCCACGCCGTAGAAGGTGTCCGGCCGGGGGCGGACGTCGGTGGTGAGGATGCCCTCGCGCGGGGTCCGCCCGACCGCGTGGTTGCTGCTGGCCAGCACCACCCGCTGCACGCCGTGCCGGCGGGCGGCCTCCAGCACGGCGCCGGTGCTCAGCACGTGGCTCTGGATCTCCGCCGCCAGCGGGCCCTCGTCGGGCATGCCGGCCAGGTGCACCACCGCGTCCGCGCCCGGGACCGCCCGGTCCAGCAGGGCGCTGTCGGTGACGTCGCCGGCGAAGAACGCGTCGGGGCCGTCGTCGGCGGCGACGAGGTCCAGCCCGCGCACGCTCCAGCCGAGCGCGCGCAGCCCCGGCACCACCGCCCGGCCGATGCTGCCCGAGCTGCCGGTGACCAGGACGGTGCCCATCCCCGACGGCATCAGAGCCGGCCGAGGACGTCGGCCAGCAGCCGGCCCATCCGCTCGGCGGCGGCCTTGCCGGCGGCCAGGACCTCCTCGTGGTCCAGGGGCTGCCCGGTCATGCCGGCGGCGGCGTTGGTGACCAGGCTGACGCCGAGCACCTCGGCGCCTGCCTCACGGGCGGCGATCGCCTCCAGGGCGGTGGACATGCCCACCAGGTCCGCGCCCAGGGTGCGGGCCATCCGGACCTCGGCCGGAGTCTCGTAGTGCGGGCCGGGGAACTGCGCGTAGACGCCCTCGTCCAGGCCAGGGTCGACCTGCTGGCACAGGGCGCGCAGCCGCGGGGAGTAGAGGTCGGTCAGGTCGACGAACCTCGCGGCCACGATCGGGCTGGTGGCGGTGAGGTTGATGTGGTCCGAGATCAGCACCGGGGTGCCGGGGGTCCACTCCGGGCGCAGTCCGCCGCAGCCGTTGGTGAGCACGACGACGCCGGCGCCGGCGGCCACCGCGGTGCGTACCCCGTGCACCACGCTGGCCACGCCGAGGCCCTCGTAGAGGTGGGTGCGGCCCAGGAACACCAGCACGTGCTTGTCGCCGGACCTCACAGAGCGCACCACGCCCGCATGCCCCTCCACCGCCGGCGGCGGGAACCCGGGCAGCTCGGTGACGGCCAGCTCGGCCGCCGTCTCCCCGAGCAGGTCGGCCGCGGGCACCCAGCCCGAGCCGAGCACCAGCGCCACCTCGTGGGTCTGCACGCCGGTCAGCTCGCGCAGCCGGGTGGCGGCCAGCTGCGCTGCGGCGTAGGGGTCGGCCAGGGTGCCGGGCGAGGACGTCGTCGTCTCGATCACCCGGCGAGCCTAGGGCCCGACCCCTCCTCCGTCAGGCTGCGGTGCCGGTGATGGTCACCCCCCGCACGATGTGGTCGTCGGTGGAGCCGCCGTTGGCGCCGGTGAAGCCCGGGCGCACGGTGGTCGGCAGGGTGACCGCGACGTCGATCCGCCGGGTGCCGTCGACGTCCACGGTGAGATGGCCGCCGCTCACGTGCACGTGCACCGTGTGGGTGCCGGTGCGCAGCTCGCTGACAGCGCTGGACGTGGCCAGGTAGTGCAGGTTGTCCTTGGTGGTCAGGGTTCCGTCGGCCACGCCGACGAAGTTGCCGGACGGGTCGTCGCCGTTCTTCCAGGTGTCCAGCGTGACGGCGATGCCCTGGAGCCCGCCGTAGCCGAGCCCGCCGCCGGCGTTGCCCAGGCTGCTGGCCGCGGCGGTCGGGTCGAGCAGGGTGAAGGTGAGCCCGTCGGCGCCGGTGCCGCCACCGATCTGCGCGGTGAAGGTGGCGTCGAGCCCCTCCGCGGTCAGGGTGCTGCTGGCGAAGGCCGAGCCGGCCGCACCGGAGGCTCCGGCGGCGGTGAGCACCAGATCGCTGCCGCTCACCGCCGTCGAGCCGTTGCGCGACCACCCGGTGCCGGTGGGGACCGGCAGGGTGGTGGTCGCCCCGCCGGTGTTGGCGACGGTGACCGTCACCCCGGCGCTGGTGGCGGTGTTGCCGGCCTTGTCGGTGGCGGTGGCCGAGAGCACGTGCTGCCCGTCGGCGACCGCCGTGGTGTCCCACGACCGGCTGTAGGGGGCGGCGGTCAGGGCCGTCCCCAGCGCCTTGCCGTCCAGCAGCAGCTGCACCGAGGCGACCCCGCTGCCGGCGTCGGTGGCGCCCGCGGTGACGGTGGTCCTGCCCGAGACGGTCGTGCCGGCCGCCGGCGCGGTCACGCTGACCACCGGGGCGGTGGTGTCGGTGGTGCCGCCGGAGGTGCCGGCCCCGGCGGTGATGGTGACGCCGCGCACCACGTGGTTGTCGGTGGAGCCGCCGGTGGAGCCGGTGAAGCCCGGCCGCACCGACGTCGGCAGCGTGACCGCGACGTCGATCCGCGCGGTGCCGTCCACCGCCACCTGCATCCGGCCGCCGCTCACCGTGACGTGCACCGTGTGGGTGCCGCTGCGCAGGTCGCCGATCGCGGTGGAGGTGGCCAGGTAGTGCATGGTGTCCGGGCTGGTGGTGGTCCCGTCGGCCACGCCGACGAAGTTCCCGGACGGGTCGGTGCCGTTCTTCCAGGTGTCCAGGGTGACCGCGACCGCCTTGGCCAGGCCGCCGTAGCCCAGCGCACCGCCGGCGCCGCCCAGGCTGGTGGCCGGGGCGGAGCCGTCGAGCAGGGTGAAGGTCATCCCGTCGGCGCCGGTGCCGCCGCCGATCTGCGCGGTGAAGGTGGCGTCCAGCCCGTCGCTGGGCACCGCCGTGTTGGAGAACGCCGAGCCGGCCTGGCTGGACGCGGTGGTGGTGAGGACCAGGTCGCTGCCGCTCACCGCCGCCGAGCCGTTGCGGGTCCAGCCGGTGCCGGTGGGCGCCGGCAGGGTGGTGCCGGTGGGCGGCGTCGTGGTTGTGTTCGCCACCGTCACGCTCACCGCGCTGCTGGTGCTGGTGTTGCCGGCGGCGTCGGTCGCGACGGCGGTGAGCTGGTGCGTGCCGTCGGCCACCTGGGTGGTGTCCCACGACGCGGTGTAGGGGGCGGTGGTGAGCGCCGTGCCCAGCGCCGCCGCGTCCAGCTTGAGCTGCACCGAGGAGACGCCGCTGCCGGCGTCGGCGGCGCTGACGCTGACCGTGGTGGTGCCCTTCACCGTGGCGCCCGCGGTCGGTGCGGTGATCGAGACGGTCGGCCCGGTGGTGTCGCTGGTGCCGCCGCCACCGCTCGTGCTGGGCGTGGTGATGGTGACATCGCGGACCACGTGGTTGTCCACGGAGCCGCCGGTGCCGGCGGTGAAGCCCGGGCGCACGGTGGCCGGCAGGGTGACCGGCACGTCGATCTTGGTGGCGCCGTCGACGGCCACCTGCATCCGGCCGCCGCTGGCGGTGACGTGCACGGCGTGGGTGCCGCTGCGCAGGTCGCCGATGGCCGTGGACGTGGACAGGTAGTTCAGGTCGTCCTTGGCGGTCAGGGTGCCGTTCGCGACACCGACGAAGTTGCCGGACGGGTCGCTGCCGTTCTTCCAGGTGTCCAGGGTGACCGCCACCGCCTTGGCGAGGCCGCCGTAGCCCAGCGCGCCGCCGGACGCGCCCAGGCTGGTGGCCGGGGCGGAGCCGTCGAGCAGGGTGAAGGTCATCCCGTCGGCGCCGGTGCCGCCGCCGATCTGCACGGTGAAGGTGGCGTCCAGCCCGTCGCTGGGCACCGCCGTGTTCGAGAAGGCCGAGCCGGCCTCCATGGTCTTCGCGGTGTCGGTGAGGACCAGGTCGGTGCCGGAGACGGTGGTGGAGCCGTTGCGGGTCCAGCCGGTGCCAGTGGGCGCGGGCAGCGTGCTCGCCGTCGTGCCGGTGCCGGTCAGCTGCTCGTACTGCGTGCCCTGCCCGGTGTCCGCGTCGATGGCATAGGTGGCGCTCACGCTCCCGGTGGCCGTGGGCGCGAAGGTGACCTGCTGGTGCACCACCGCGTCCGGCTGCAGGGTGAGGCCCTCGGCCAGCGGGTTGGCGGAGGAGAAGACCCCGCTCGGCGCCTTGGCCAGGGTGATCTTGACCGGCACGTTGCCGGTGTTGGTGACGTCGAAGGTCAGCGTCTTGGAGGTGCCGACGGCGACCGATCCGAAGTCGGTGCTGGTGGGCTTCAGCGTGAGCACGCCCTGACCGGTCTGACCGGTGCCGGTGAGGGGCACCTTCGCGGTGCCGTCGGCGGAGGTGACCGACAGGGCACTGCTGGCCGTGCCGGCGGCGGTGGGGGCGTAGGTGACCGGGACCGCGACCGAGCCCTGGGCCGGGATCACCGTGCCGGCCTTGGGCAGCGCGGCGGTGAAAGGCGCGGCCGGGGCCGAGACGGCGGTGACCGTCTCGTCGGTGGTGCCGGTGTTGACGATGCTCACGGTGAGCGTGCGGCTGGTGCCGGTGGGCACGGTGCCGAAGTCGACCGAGGTGGGCGAGGCGGCCAGGCCCGGCTGGGTGGCCTGGGCGTGCAGGTCGGTGCTCACCGCGCCGGCGTCGGTGGTGAGCGTGAGGGTGCCGCTGACGGCGCCCGGTGCGGTCGGCTTCACGGTGACCGGCACGGCCAGGGTGTCCCCGGCGGCCAGGGTGCGCGGCAGCGCGAGCGAGGACGACACCGCGAACGGCGGGCCCGCGCTCGCCGCGCTCACGGTGACGGCGCGGGCGGCGGTGAAGGTGGCGGTGGCGGTGCCGGTGGAACCGACCGCCACGTTGCCGAAGTCGACGGTGCTGGCGGACAGCGGCGCGCTGGAGGGGCGGCCGAAGATGAGCAGGTGCCCGTCCCGGGTGGCGACGCTGACCCGGCCAGAACCTGCCGCGGGCATGGAGAACTTGGCGCTGGTGCCGATCGGGGCGGACCAGCGCAGGGCGAGGTGACCGTTGCTCGGGACGGCGTCGTAGGCGCGCAGCTCGGAGTTCTTGCCGGTGCTGTCCGGGGCGTAGACGACCCACACCAGGGCCGAGCCCGCGGAGGTGCCGTCCGAGGTGACGATCGGCGAGCCGGAGCTGAACGGGAAGTTCTCGTTGGTGCCGCCCGAGGGGACCAGGGTGGGGTCGCCGGCGGCGGTGGTGCCCTTGCGGTAGGCCCGCAGCGGACCGCTGTTCTCGACGTAGTAGACCCAGCCGCCCTCGCCGCCGTAGACCGCGGGGTGGCCCCAGATCCCCTGGAACGGACCGACGGTCGCGACGACGTCGTCGCCGCCGGAGGGGCCCTGCGCCATGCCGCCGAGGTGGTCGCGGTCGAGCACGAACAGGCGGCCGTCCTTGCCGTCCTGCACCAGGACGCGCGGGTGGGTGGCGGTGCCGAACAGCGCCGGCAGCGCCACCGGGCCGCCCGCACCGAGGTCGGTGTCGGCCTTGTCCAGCGTGACAGCGTCGCTGGGCGCGAAGAAGTCGCGGGTGGTGAGGTGGCCGGTGGAGTCCAGACCGATGCGCACCACCGAGTCGCCCAGGGTGCCCGGCGGCTGGCTGCCCGGCCCGGGCGGCGGCGAGATCCCGTTGCCGGTGGCCAGGAAGATGCGCGGGTTGCCGTTCGCGTCGTCGCCGTCGCTCATCAGGCCGCCGCCGGACTGCCAGATGCCGCCGCCCTCGCCGGTGGCCACCTGGCTGGTCCACGCCGACTGCATCGACGGCGTGCCGGTCACCTTGGCGGCCAGCACCCAGCCGCGGAAGTCGCCGTAGTCGCACTGGGAACCGAAGGCGACGTAGACGACGCCGTGCGAGAGCAGCAGGCCCGGGCGCTGCTGCTGGACCAGCGCGTGGAAGGTGACGGTGGGGTCGTTGTCCGCCACCCCTTGCAGCAGCAGCGGGAAGCCCGGGCGCTCGGAGCCGTCGGCCGCGCTGAGCGCCTGCAGGTACCAGTGCGGCTCCTGCGCGGTGGCTCCGTCGGCGAGCTTGGTGGTGACGTAGATCGTGTCCGACGCGGCGTCGTAGACGGGGGTGGAGGTGGAGCCGAGGTCGGGGGTGAGGTCGCCGCAGTTCACGGTGGCGGTCTCGAAGGGGGTGCCGAAGTGCCGCTTCCAGGCCACCGTCCCGGTGGCGGCGTCCACGGCGTAGGCGCTGGCCTGCTCGGTGGTGGCGTAGATCCGGTTGCCCACCACCAGCGGCTGCGCGTAGGACTGACCGTCCAGCGCGACCGAGTGCTGCAGGCCGAAGTCGCCGGCGCTCACCTGTGACGGCGCCAGCCCCGGTTCCTTCGCGTCCCAGCCGGTGCGGGCGACGTCGCCGGAGACGGTGGTCGAGTCCGCGTGGGCCAGGGTCGGTGCCAGCAGCGGCAGGCCGGCCGCGGCCAGCAGTGTGCCCAGCGCGGCGGCCAGGGTGCGGGCGGTCGGACGCATCGAGTTCCCCTTGCTGGTCTTGCTCTTCTGGGACATCTGAGGTTGCGGGCTCTGACGTTGCCTCACCGGTCGACCCGCAGCAGGTCGATCCGCTGCGCTCCCGAGCCCCACGAGCGCACCCGCTGGGAGTGGTCCATCAGCCGGCGCAGCAGCGGCCCGGCGTCGCGCGAGGTGCGCATGATCTGCGTGGACACCACGTAGTCGACGTCGCCGGGGTCGTTGACGGTGCGTTGCACCGAGGGGTCGGCGTCGAGCTTGGTGAACCACACCAGCCCCGGCTGGGCGAAGCCGTGGTCGTGCAGGTCGGTCCAGGTGACGTTGTCCACCACGAGGGTCGCGCCGCGCGGCACGTGCGCCTCGAGGTAGGCCGAGGACTGCCGGTAGGGCAGGTCGAAGTCGACCCGCTGGGCGGCCAGGTCGCGGTAGTACCAGTGCGGGGCCACCAGGGTGGCGCCCTGCCAGACGGCGAGCACCGCCACCGTCAGCGTGAGCGCGGACAGCCCGCCGGTGAGCCGACCGCGGCCCGCGCGGTCGGGCGCGAGCAGCCCCGCGGCCCGGGCGGCCAGCGCGCGCACGGCGACGTCGAGCCCGACCGCCAGCGCGACCGCGGCCAGCGGCAGCAGCGCGACGACGTAGGGCACCGGCAGGTAGCCCCCGCGCAGCGGCACCAGCGCGGAGAAGACCAGGGCCGCGGCCACCGGCCGCAGCGGGCCCAGCCGGCGCACCGGGGCGACCAGGCAGAGCAGCGCGGCGACGACGCCGGCCGGCACCAGGTAGGGGTCCTGGGTGAACCAGCCCGCGACGACGCGGCGGGCGTCGCTGCCGGCGGTGAGGACGTTGCCGGACGGGGTGCGCCCGTGCAGCTGGAACAGGACGCCGTCGAGCAGGCTCACGTGGCCGGGCCCGGGCAGCAGCTCGCCCTTCACCAGCGCGAACAGCGGGTAGACCGCCAGCGGCAGGACCGCGCCGATGGTGAGGACCGCCAGGCACATCCGCCGGGTGCTGCGGTCGGCGTGCCGCCACAGCGACCAGACCACGAACGGCGCGAGCAGCAGCGTGGTCTCCTTCACCAGCACCGCGGCGGAGAGCGCCAGCCCGGCTGCGAGCGCGGCGACCAGCCGGCGGCGCGGGGACAGCGTGAGCGCGAATGCCGCCAGCAGCAGCGGCACGGCGATGTTGTCCAGCAGCACCATGCGGTGGTAGGTCAGCGCCAGCGGGCTCAGCCCGACCAGCAGCGCGGCGGCCGCGGCGGCCACCCGGCTGCCGCCGAGCCGCCGGGTGAGGGCGACGGTGAGCAGCGCGGTGAGCGCGTCGAGCAGCAGCATCAGCTGGCGGCCGGCGCCGATGAGGTTGGGCGCGTGCGCGGTGACGTCGGGTAGGCCCAGCCAGCCGGCCAGCACGATCCAGCCCAGCGGCGGGTGGTCGTACCAGTAGGTGTAGGGCGAGAGCCGGCCCTGCTGCAGGATCGCCTGCGCCTGCGAGACGTAGGTGCCCTCGTCGTCGAAGCGCACCGGGGCGACGTACATGCCGCGCAGGTGCACCACGGTGACCACGGCGGTGGCCGCCAGCGCCACGGCCCAGGTGAGCAGCAGCCCGGTCCGGCGCGCGGCCGGTGCACCGTCCGGGCTGCCGGGGAGCCCGGGGGTGACGCGGGTGCGCGGGCCGGACGGGTGGGGGAGCGGGTCGGGCAGCGGACCGGGCAGCGCCGGCTCGGGCTGGTCGGTGACGCGCAGGTCGACGACGCGCAGGGCCTCGCTCTCGTAGAGCGGCAGAGCGCGCAGGCGGCGGGGTGCCTTCGGCTGCGTCATGGGCGGGTCGCCGCGGGCGCTGCCGGGCGCGGGGCCGCGCAGGGGGATGGGCGGGTGCGGTCGGCGGCGGTCACGCCGGGCTCCTGTCGCTCGGTGCCCGCCGGCGGTCGGTTGAGCCGGCAGGTGGTCGAGCCGGCCCCCGCCGGCGTCGCGTCGCGCCGCCGTGGTCGACGCTGATGGCTGAACGCCGGGACCTGATCCCCCACACCGGGCATCTCGGACTGTAAGCGACGAAATGGGTGGCGTCACATCCCGTGACGGAGGGTGGGAGCCGGTCCCACGCAGAGTGATGGTCCAGGAGGTCCCCTCGTCGCCCAGGCCGGTCCGGACCTGAGCGCGCAACCGGGCGGATCGGCCCTGCCTACTTCGCGGCCGGCGCTTCAGTTCCGGGTTCCGCGACGCCGAGATCGCGGGCATGCACCTGCACCACCGCGCCGCCTCTGTCCGGCCCCTCCCCTCCCGTCAGCCCCTCTCCCTCGCGTTCCTGCTGGCCCTCGTCCTCACCGTCCCGTTGGCCCTGGCCGGCGCCGTCGCGCACGCGGCGCCGGCCCGCGCGGCCACCGCGGTCTCGGTGCGGGTCCAGGGCAACCACCTCGTGGATGCCTCCGGCGCCCCGCTGCGCCTGCTCGGCGTCAACCGCTCGGGCACCGAGTTCGCCTGCGTCCAGGGCTGGGGCCTGTTCGACGGCCCCTCCGACGCCGCCTCCGTGGCCGCCATCGCCGGCTGGCACGTGAACGCGGTGCGCGTCCCACTCAACGAGGACTGCTGGCTGGGCATCAACGGCGTCTCGAGCACCTACGGCGGCAGGGCCTACCGCACGGCGATCAGCGCCTACGTCGCCCGCCTGCACGCGGCCGGGCTGGCCGCCGTGCTCGACCTGCACTGGAACGCGCCGGGCACGCAGAAGGCGACCGGTCAGCAGCTGATGGCCGACGCCGATCACGCGCCGGCGTTCTGGCGGTCGGTCGCCACCACCTTCAAGGGCGACCCGGGCGCGGTCTTCGACCTCTACAACGAGCCGCACGGCATCAGCTGGTCCTGCTGGCGCAACGGCTGCACCACGTCGGCCGGCTGGAAGGCCGCGGGCATGCAGTCGCTGGTCAACGCGGTGCGCGGCACCGGCGCGAAGAACGTCGTGCTGGCCGGCGGCCTGAACTGGGCCGGCGACCTGTCCGGCTGGCTGGCCAACAAGCCCTACGACAGCGCCGGGCAGCTGGCCGCGAGCGCCCACCTCTACAACTTCAGCCAGTGCAACACCTCGGCCTGCTGGGACTCGACGGTGGCCCCGGTGGCCGCCAGCGTGCCCGTGGTGACCGGCGAGGTCGGCGAGAACGACTGCGCCGCCACCTTCGTCGACGCCTACCTGCCCTGGGCCGACGCCCACGGCGTCAGCTACCTGGGCTGGACCTGGAACACCTGGGACTGCGGCTCCGGCCCGGCGCTGATCAGCTCCTACGACGGCACCCCCACCACCTTCGGTGCGGCCGTGCGCCGGCACCTCGCCGACTCGACCGCGGTGGCCCCGGTGGCCGTCGCGCCGGTCAGCACGACCTCGACGTCGACCTCGACCTCGACGTCCGGCGCTGCCACGTCCGCGACCGTCTACGACTTCGAGGGCGGCACCGCCCCCTGGCACGCCGAGACCACCGGCGCCACGGTGTCCTCGGGCACCCCGGCGCACAGCGGGGTGCGCAGCCTGGCCGCCACCGCGCCGAGCGCCAGCGCGAGCAGCGCCGTGCTGCGGGTGAACGACGGCGGCGCCAACACCCTGGCCGCCTCGGCCGGCGGCACCCTCACCGCCTGGGTGCTGCTGCCCGCCGGCGCCCCCGGCTCGGGCTGGACGGCCGACCTGGAGCTGCAGGACTCGGCCTGGGGATGGCACGCCGGGCCGCGGGTGAGCCTGGTGCCCGGGCAGTGGACCAAGGTGACGCTGGTGCCGACCGCGGCCACCTGGAGCGGCCACAAGGGCCTGGGCGTGCAGGTCGTGTCCAGCCAGAGCGGGCAGGGGCCGCTGACGGTCTACGTGGACCAGGTGGCTCAGTCGGCGTAGCGGCGGTGGAGGCCGGCGTCGATCAGGGGCCGGTGGACCGGCACTCGCGGGCGCGAAGGGCGGCGACGTAGTCGTCCGGCGCGCCCGCCGCCTCCGCGGCGTCGGCCAGGATGCCGAGGTAGCGGGCGCCGGGCAGCCCGCCCTCGTAGGCGTCGAGCACGTAGACCCAGGCCAGCGCCTCGCCCTCGAGGGTCTGCACCCGCACGTGCACCTTGGTGTAGAGCCCGGTGCTGGCGCCCTCCCACTCGTCCAGCGCGGTCTGGTCGGCGTCGGTGAGCTCGTAGAGGGCCACGAAGACCTGCTCGAACGGGTCCTCGGCCAGCGTGGCCAGGGCGCCCTCCCAGCCGGCGTCCTCGCCGCCGAAGGTCAGCCGCCAGCCGACCAGCCACCCGGTGCCGCGCTGCGGGGAGTGCGGGGCGCGCAGCGCCATCTGGGCCGGGTCCATGTTGCTGCCGTAGGCGGCGTAGAGGGCCATGGCCCAAGCCTGCCCGACGCCCGGTCCGGCCGGTGCACCCGGCACCCCTCGGGGCGTCGAGGCGGGCCGGGGCGGATGGGAGGATGGGGGCGTGGGCAGCGCGAGCGGTCGGAGCAGCAGGACGCGGATCGTCGTCGTCGGCGGCGGGCCGGGCGGCTACGAGGCGGCGCTGGTGGCCGCGCAGCTGGGCGCCGACGTCACCGTGGTCGACCGCGACGGCCTGGGCGGCTCGGCGGTGCTCACCGACTGCGTGCCGAGCAAGACCCTCATCGCCGTCGCCGAGGTGATCACCCTCACCAGCGAGTCCGGCGACCTGGGCGTGCGGCTGGCCGACGGCGGCTCCCCGGCCGGGCGGGTCAAGGTCGACCTGGGCGAGGTGAACCGCCGGGTCAAGGCGCTGGCGCTGGCGCAGTCCGACGACATCGCCGCCCGGCTGGACAAGGAGGGCGTCCGGGTCGTCCACGGCCTGGGCCGGCTGGACGGGCCGCAGCGGGTGGTGGCCGCGGTGCGGTCGTCCTCAGGGCAGGGGAGCGGCGAGGAGATCCTCGACGCCGACGTCGTGCTGCTGGCCACCGGCGCGCACCCGCGCACGCTGCCCTCGGCGGTGCCCGACGGTGAGCGGATCCTCACCTGGGAGCAGCTCTACGACCTCGACACGCTGCCGGAGAAGCTGGTCGTCGTCGGCTCCGGCGTCACCGGCGCCGAGTTCGCCGGCGCCTACAACGCGCTCGGCTCCGAGGTCACCCTGGTCTCCAGCCGCGAGCACGTGCTGCCCGGCGAGGACGCCGATGCCGCGCGGGTGGTGGAGGAGGTGTTCCGCCGCCGCGGGATGACGGTGCTCTCGCGCTCGCGGGCCACCGGCGTGCAGCGCACCGCCGACGGCGTGCTGGTCACGCTGGAGGACGGGCGGACCGTGGAGGGCACGCACTGCCTGATGGCGGTCGGCTCCATCCCCAACACCAGTGGCATCGGGCTGGAGGAGGCCGGGGTCGAGCTGGACCGCGGCGGCTTCGTGCAGGTCGACGGCGTCAGCCGCACGACCGCCCGCGGGGTCTACGCCGCCGGCGACTGCACCGGCGTGCTGATGCTCGCCTCGGTGGCCGCCATGCAGGGCCGGATCGCCATGTGGCACGCGCTCGGCGACGCCGTCGCCCCGCTGGAGCTGCGCACGGTGTCCTCCAACGTCTTCACCGACCCGGAGATCGCCACCGTCGGCTACAGCCAGCGCGACGCCGAGGAGGGCCGCATCGACGCCGCGGTGGTCAAGCTGCCGCTGGCCACCAACGCCCGGGCCAAGATGCTCGGCTTCTCCGACGGCTTCGTGAAGCTCCTGTGCCGCCCCGGCTCGGGCTCCATCCTCGGCGGCGTCGTGGTCGCCCCCCGCGCCTCCGAGCTGATCCACCCGCTCGCCCTGGCCTGCGAGCAGCGCCTCACCGTGGACCAGGTCGCCCACACCTTCACCGTCTACCCGTCGCTGTCCGGCAGCCTGGCCGAGGCCGCGCGGCAGCTGCACATCACGTCGTAGGCGTCGCCGTGGCCGAGGCCGGTCCCGGTCGGAACGATCACGGGGCCGTGATCTCTACTCGCCGACCCAGACGAATTCTTCTCCTGGGTGGGCGAGGAAACTCCTGGGTCGGGACGTCGGGCCCGGTGGCGCCCGACCTCCTGGTCGCGGTCATGCTCGGCACGGTCAACGGCGCTGGTGACGGGGGAGCGGGGCGCGGGGTCGGCTCTCGGCGGCCGGCTGCGGCACTCCGGACGCATGGGTGTGCCACCCATAGGCATAGATGCGTATGGGTGGCCCACCCATGCAAGGAAGTCCGGCCCCTCGCCGACCGCACCCGGCCGCCGGACCCGGGCACCCGCCCGCTGCCGCCGTCGTCAGCGCCGTTCGCCCCTGCCCGGCGGGAGGGGCAACGGACGTGAGGGGACCCCTCACCCGTCACGTCGGGGGTCAGGGGTCCCCTCACGCCTGCCCGGTCCTAGTTGTTGCCGAAGTCCCCGCCCCCGCCGAAGTCGCCGCCGCCACCCCAGTCGCCGCCCCCACCGAAGTCCCCGCCGCCGAAGTCGCCGCCACCGCCCCAGCCGCCGGATCGGTCGTCCCAGCCACCGCCGTTGTCGAACCCGTTGTCGACGCCCTGGTCGAAGCCGCTGTCGTAGCCCTGCGCGTAGCCGGCGTCGTAGCCCCAACCGGGGCCGTAGCCGCCGTACCCACCGCCACCGAAGAGGACGCCGCCCAGGGCGGTGCCGACGAGGATGCCGGGCAGCATGCCGCCCATCCCGTAGCCGGAGTAGTAGCCGCCGGCCCAGGGGCCGTAGGCGGGGCCGGCGTCCCAGTAGGGCCGGCGCATGCCGCCGACGAGCACCTGGCGGGCCTCCGGCTCGGCGCCGCGCTCGACCCGCTCGGCGTCCGCCGCGCACGCCGGGACCTGCCGGGGCGCGCCGCCGGCCGGGGCCCAGACGACGTCGCGGGCCGACGGGCCGTGTTGGGGGTTGAAGAAGCACGGCGGGCGGCGCTCGGGCACCGGGCGGCCGGCCAGCCGCGCCCGCACGCACTCCATCCAGTAGCGGCCGTCCTCCAGCGCGGTGGACACCCGCTGCAGGTCCTGCGGGTGGCGGGCACCGTCGAGCGCCTGCTTGGCGGCGTCGTAGGCATCCATCGCCCGGCTGTAGTCGGTGACCGCCTCGGGCGGGGTTCGGGGCGAGTCGACGTCGAGGTCGAGCCGGGCGATGTCCTCGCCGAACCGGGTGACGTCCTCCTCGGCGGCCCCGCGCACTTCGGCCAGCTCGGCGGCCTCCTGCTCCTGGCGACGTCGACGGCTGCGGCGCAGCGCGAACAGCCCGAGCCCGCCGAGCACGACGACGACGGCCAGCAGCACCCAGCCGAGCGCGCCGACCCCGCCGGAGCGCGACGACGCCGGCGTCGACGTCGAGGAGCCAGAGCCCGACGACGCGAGCGCCCGGTCCAGGCCGTCGAGGGCGAGGCCGACGGCGTCCGCCGCCGAGGAGGCGTTGCGGGCCGCTTCGCTGCCGACGGCCCGGGCCTGCGCGCTGGACAGGAGCGTGGACCCGACGAAGATGCTGCCCGGCGTCACCAGCACGTAGCTGCCCTGCCGGCGCACGCTCGCGATCAGGTCGTTCAGCTGCGCCGATCCCTGGACCGCCGCCTTCGGCACGGCCGCGAGGTAGACCGGCGGGTCCGCGGACTCCACCCGGGAGCGGATCTGCTGGTCCTGGTCGCCGAGGATGCCGTTCACCGACGGGTCGACGTAGACGCGGTCGCCGCTGCGCAGCGCCTGCGCGGCGGCCTGCAGGGGGGAGTCGGCGGCGGCCGCGGGGCCGGCCAGCGCGGGGACGAGCAGGGCGAGCAGCGCGAGCACGGCCGCGACCAGCAGCGCGCGGGTGCGGGGCCGGGCGGCAGCGGGGGCCGTCGGGGACGCCGAGGAGGTCCTCATGAGTCGATGGTGCCCTGCCCGCGCCACCCCGCACCCCCCACTCGTGATCATGCAATCGCCGCGATCATGGACGGGGAGATCGGTGACACCCCTGGCGGGCCCGGTCGTGATCACGCCGATTGCATGATCACGCACGGGGTTCAGCCCTTGATCTCGCAGAGGACGGCGCCGCTGGTGACGGTGGCGCCGACCTCGGCGGCCAGCGAGGTCACGGTGCCGGCCTTGTGGGCGTTGATCGGCTGCTCCATCTTCATCGCCTCGAGGACGACGACGAGGTCGCCGGCGGCCACCTCCTGGCCCTCCTCCACTGCGATCTTGACGATGGTGCCCTGCATGGGGGAGGTGAGGGAGTCCCCGCTCACGGCCGCGGAGGCCTTGCCGCCGCCGGACCGGCGGCCCGGCTTGCGCGCCGCCTTGGCCGGAGCCGCGGCCCCGATGCCGCCGAGCCCGGCCGGCAGCACGACCTCGAGCCGCTTGCCGCCGACCTCGACGGTGACCTTCTCGCGCTCGGCCGGCTCGGCGCCCTCGGACGGGCCGGCGTAGGGCTCGATCCGGTTGTCGAACTCGGTCTCGATCCAGCGGGTGTGCACGCTGAACGGCTGCGCCGGGTCGGCCGGGGCGAACGCCGGGTCGCTGACGACCGCGCGGTGGAACGGGATGACGGTGGGCATGCCGTCGACCTCGAACTCGGCCAGCGCGCGGCGCGAGCGCTCCAGCGCCTGCTGCCGGGTGGCGCCGGTGACGACCAGCTTGGCGATGAGCGAGTCGAACGCGCCGGGCACGGTCTCGCCCTGCTCGTAGCCGCCGTCCAGGCGCACGCCCGGGCCGGCCGGCGGGTCCCACTTCGTCAGCGTGCCGGGGGCGGGCAGGAAGCCCCGCCCGCCGTCCTCGGCGTTGATGCGGAACTCGATGGAGTGCCCGCGCAGCACCGGGTCGTCGTAGCCGAGCGCCTCGCCGTCGGCGATCCGGAACATCTCCCGGACCAGGTCGATGCCGCTGACCTCCTCGGTCACCGGGTGCTCGACCTGCAGTCGGGTGTTGACCTCGAGGAAGGAGATGGTGCCGTCGACGCCGACCAGGAACTCGCAGGTGCCCGCGCCGACGTAGCCGGCCTCGCGCAGGATCGCCTTGCTGGCGCGGTAGAGCTCGGCCAGCTGGGCCTGCGTGAGGAACGGCGCGGGCGCCTCCTCGACCAGCTTCTGGTTGCGCCGCTGCAGGGAGCAGTCACGGGTGCTGACCACGACGACGTTGCCGTGCTGGTCGGCCAGGCACTGGGTCTCGACGTGTCGCGGGTGGTCCAGGAACCGCTCGACGAAGCACTCCCCGCGGCCGAACGCGCTGATCGCCTCGCGCACCGCCGACTCGTAGAGGTCGGGGATCTCCTCCATCGTGCGGGCCACCTTGAGCCCGCGCCCGCCACCCCCGTAGGCGGCCTTGATCGCCACCGGCAGCCCGTGCTCCTGGGCGAACGCGACGACCTCGTCGGCGCCGGACACCGGGTCGCTGGTGCCCGGGACGAGCGGGGCGCCGACGCGCTCGGCGATGTGCCGGGCCTTGACCTTGTCGCCCAGGGAGTCGATCGCGGCCGGGGGCGGGCCGATCCAGATCAGCCCGGCGTCGATGACGGCCTGGGCGAAGGCGGCGTTCTCGGCCAGGAAGCCGTAGCCGGGGTGGACGGCGTCGGCGCCGGAGCGCTGCGCGACGTCGATGAGCTTCTCGATGGAGAGGTAGGTGTCGGCGGGGGTGGCGCCGTGCAGCGCGTAGGCCTCGTCGGCCACCCGCACGTGCAGGGCGTCGCGGTCGGGGTCGGCGTAGACGGCGACGCTCTCGATGCCGGCGTCGCGGCAGGCGCGGGCCACCCGGACGGCGATCTCGCCACGGTTGGCGATGAGGACCTTGCGCACGGTGCTCCTCGATGCTGCTGGTGCTTCCCGGCGGTCGACCGTCCGCGCCCCGGTGCGCGGAACCCGCTTCCCCGGGGACTCTAGCGGGGGGTAGGACAGCTGCCGTGCCCGCCCTTCCAGATGTCCCGCCGCCCTCCGGCACCCCGTCGCGGCCGTTCCGCCTGCGCACCGATCGGCTGCTCCTGCTGCCGCTGCTCGGCCCGCACGCGCTGCTCGACGGCGGCGACGGCGAGGACGTCCTGCTCGACGCCGTCGTGTCGGTGGTGCTGTCCAACCCCGCCTTCCTGGCCACCCACGAGGGCAGCGACGGGGAGGTCCACCTGACCGTGACCTCTGACCATGATCATGAAGGGTTGATGACGCAGAAGCGCCATCAACCCTTCATGATCACGGGGAGGGACTGTTACCGCATGATCCCGGTGTGTCCGAGGGAGTAGCGGCCGGGCTGCGGCCAGACGCACAGGCCGTGCGGCCCCTTGCCCACCGCGATCTTCTTGATCAGGTGCCCGTCGGCGGTGGAGATGGCGTAGACGACGCCGTTGTAGCGGCCGGAGAGCCAGAACACCTTGCCGTCGGGGGACAGGCCGCCCATGTCGGGGCTGCCGCCGCCGGGCAGGTGCCACTTCGCCACCAGCTTGCCGGTGGCGAAGTCGAGCACCGAGATGCTGCCCTCGTCGCGGTTGCTGATGAGCAGGTGCTTGCTGTCGCGGGTCACGTAGAGGCCGTGCGCGCCCTTGCCGGTGGGCAGGAAGCCCTTGATCTTGAAGGCGTCGCCGTCCAGCAGCCACAGCCCGTTGGAGTTCATGTCGGCGATGTAGAAGGTCTTGCCGTCGGGCGACAGCTTCACGTCCTGCGGCATCGCGTGCATGGAGTGCGCACCCTTGGTCCGCGGGAGCGGGATCTTCCCCAGCACCTTCTTCTCGGCGGTGTCGACCTTGAGCAGATCGCCGGAGAACTCGCAGCTGACGATGAAGTAGCGCCCGTCCGCGGACCAGTCGGCGTGGTTGACGCCGGCGCAGTCGGCCGGCACCGACTTCTGCACCTTCATGGTGTGCGGGTCGCGGAAGACCAGCTGGCGGTCGTTGGAGGCCATGACGACCGCCGATTTCCCGTCGGGGGTGAAGTAGAGGTTGTAGGGGTCGTGCACCGGGACGGCCTTGCCGGCCTTGCCGGTGCGCGGGTCGATCGGGGTGAGCGAGTTGCCCAGGTCGTTGTTGACCCACAGCGTCTTCAGGTCCCACGAGGGCACCACGTGCTGCGGCTCCCGGCCCACCGGCAGGGTGGCGACGACCTTGTAGGTCTTCGGGTCGATCTCGGTGACGGTGTTGCTGAGGGTGTTGGGCACATAGACGCGGTAGAGGGCGTTCTTGGCGGCCGGCGCCAGGTTGTTCGGGGTGTCCGCGGCCCAGACGTCGTCCGGGCTCAGCGGCGGCGGCATGCCGGGCAGCAGGTCCGCGGCGGCCGCGGTGGTGCCCGCCGTGCCGGGGGACTGCGACGCCGACGGGCTGTCGGAGGCGGTGTGGGAGGCCGTAGGGGAGGAGCTGGACGTCGCGGCGCCGTCGCTGCCGGTCCCCGCGCTCCCGCTGCTGCACGCTGTCAGGACGGCGCCGACGGTGAGCACGGCGCTGACGGCGGCGGCGGCGCGCAGGGGACGGCGGGCGGGCAGGTGGCGGGAGGTCACGCGAGCAGCTCCGAGACGGTGACGGGGCGCAGCCCCTTGCGGGACAGGCCGGACAGGATGGCGGGCAGGGCGGTCAGGGTGACCCGGTGCCCCAGGTGCAGGCTGACGATCGAGCCGTTCTGGACGTTCCCCAGAACCGCCCGTTCCACCGTCGCCGCGCCCGGGTCCTGCCAGTCCAGCGAGTCGACGTCGTAGGACAGGCAGGTGCGGTAGCCCGCCTTGCCGGCCGCGGCCCGGATGGTCGGGGTGGTGTCCTGGGTCCCGCTGGCGCGGAACCAGCGTTGCGCACTGCCGGTCACCCCGCGCAGGCGTTCGGCGCATCCGACGACCTCGGCGTAGGCCTGCTGCGTGCCCAGCTGGCGCATCGGCTGGTGGTGCCAGGTGTGGTTGCCCAGCTCGTGGCCGCCGTCCAGGACCGCCCGCGCGGTGTCGGGCTGCTCGTCCAGCCAGGTGCCCACGGCCAGCACGGTCACCTTCACCTGGGCGTCGGCCAGCTCCTTGAGCAGCGCCCGGCCCAGCGCCCGCTCCCCGGCGCCGTGGAAGGTCAGCGCCACCAGGGGCTTGTCCCGGGGGCCGTTCCCGATCTCGACGGCGGGGCCGGTGGACGCCGGCGTCGGCTGCGGGCTGTCCGCGGAGGGCGATGTGCTCGTCGCCGGGCTCGGCGGCGCGGCCGAGGCCGAGGGCCCGGAGCCGCTCGCGACGGCCTTGGGGGTGCCCGCCGACGAGCCCCCGCTGCTGCCGGAGGGCGCGCAGCCGGCCGCCGCGGCCGCCGCGGCCAGCGCGGCGCCGCGCAGCAGGGTGCGCCGGTCGATCGCCCGGGGCTCGCCCGTGCCGTCGGTCCCGCCGGTGCCGCCTGTGTCGCCTATGCCGCTCACTGCGCCAGGCTAGGCAGGCCGGGCGAGGCAGCCGACCAGGGCATGACGCAGCGCGGCGAAGGTTTGCCCGAACTTGCCGAACCAGCACCGCTCGAGACGGTCGGCGGGCGTCAGCGGGTCCAGAGGTCGGTGATGCGGACGTCCAGCTGGGCCAGCAGCCGGCGCAGCAGCGGCAGTGACAGGCCGACGACGTTGTGGTGGTCGCCCTCGATGCCCTCCACGAACGGCCCGCCCAGGCCGTCGACGGTGAAGGCGCCGGCCACCCGCAGCGGCTCGCCGGTGGCGACGTAGGCGGCGATCTCGTCGTCGTCGACGTCGGCGAAGTGGACGACGGTGGAGGCGGTGCCCTCGGCCGAGCGGCTGCCCCCGGCGATGAGCAGCCGGTGACCGGTGTGCAGCACGCCGGTGCGCCCGCGCATGGCGTGCCAGCGCTGCACGGCGTCGGCGGCGTCGCGCGGCTTGCCCAGGGTCTGCCCGTCCAGCTCGAGCACCGAGTCGCAGCCGAGCACCAGGGTGCCCGGCTCCTGCCCCGCCGCCACCGAGGCGGCCTTGCGCCGGGCCAGCTCCTGCGCGGTGGCCGCGGGCGAGCCGGCGTCGACGCCGTCCTCGTCCACGCCGCTCACCACGACCTTGGGGTCCAGGCCGGCGCGGCGCAGCACCTCCAGGCGGGCCGGGCTGGCCGAGGCCAGGACGAATGGGCGCGGGGCGCTCACCGGCCGGTCCTCGCGCTCCAGCGCCAGGCGTCGGGCCCGGGGTGGAGGGGCCGGCGCAGCCCGGTGGTGCGGTCGGTCCAGCGGGAGGGCGCGGGCGGCTGCGACGCCGGGGCGCCGGTGGGCAGCGCGGCCACCACGGCCACCAGGGCGGCCAGCTCGGCCTCGTCCGGCGCGCCGCGGACCACCCGCAGCACCGGGCGCTCGGGCTGCCGCTCCTGGTCAGCCTGCTCGGGCTGCTGAGCCTCGCTCACCGCTCCTCCTCGTCCTCGCCGTCCCACTCGTCCGGCTCGCCGCGCGAGACCGAGTAGGTCGGCACCACGAACCCGGCGCCCTCGAGCCGCTCCACCAGCTGGAGCGCGCCCTCGTCCACCGCGGCGAGAGCCTGGTCCAGCATCTCCTCCGGCCGGTCGGAGGGCACCCCGACGAGCAGGTGCAGGAAGAACTCGTCGACGACGAGGTCCGCGTCGTCGTCCTCGTCGGTCAGGTCGACCTCGTCCAGGCCGCCCACCGGCACCAGCGGGGGCAGCCCCAGGACGACCCCGGCGGTGCTGTGCACGTCGGAGAGGGCGTCGTCGAAGGCCTCCTCCGCGGCGTTCAGGCGCGGGTCCGACGCGGCGTCGGAGAGGTCGTCGGACTCGGCGGCCACGCCCTCCACCGACGCCGCCCAGGCGTCGAGGCGACGGTGCAGCTCGGCGACGGCGGTGCGCAGGTCCTCGACGGCGCTCACAGCGGGATGTTGCCGTGCTTCTTGGGCGGCAGGCTCTCCCGCTTGGTGCGCAGGGCCCGCAGCGCGCGCACCACGTGGGCGCGGGTGGAGGACGGGGCGATGACGGCGTCGACGTAGCCGCGCTCGGCCGCGATGTAGGGGTTGGCGAGGGTGTCCTCGTACTCCTCGATCAGCCGCGCGCGTTCGGCGTCGGGGTCGCTCGCCTGTGCCAGCGTGTGCCGGTGCAGGATGTTGACCGCACCCTGCGCGCCCATCACGGCGATCTGCGCGCTGGGCCAGGCCAGGTTGATGTCGGCGCCGAGGTGCTTGGAGCCCATGACGTCGTAGGCGCCGCCGTAGGCCTTGCGGGTGATGACGGTGACCAGCGGCACGGTGGCCTCGGCGTAGGCGTAGATGAGCTTGGCGCCGCGGCGGATGATGCCGTTCCACTCCTGGCTGGTGCCGGGCAGGAAGCCGGGCACGTCCACGAAGGTGAGCACCGGGATGTTGAAGGCGTCGCAGGTGCGCACGAACCGGGCGGCCTTCTCCGAGGCGTCGATGTCCAGGGTGCCGGCGAACTGCATCGGCTGGTTGGCGACGACGCCCACCGAGCGGCCCTCCACCCGGCCGAAGCCGATGAGGATGTTGGGCGCGAACAGCGGCTGCACCTCGAGGAACTCGCCGTCGTCCAGCACGTGCTCGACGACGGCGTGCATGTCGTAGGGCTGGTTGGGCGAGTCGGGGATGAGCATGTCCAGCGCGAGATCCTCGGCGGTGGTCTCGAGGTCGGTTTCGGCGTCGAAGGACGGCGGGTCCTCGAGGTTGTTGCTGGGCAGGTAGGACAGGAGCGCCTTGACGTAGTCGATGGCGTCCTGCTCGTCCGACGCCATGTAGTGGGCGTTGCCGCTCTTGGTGTTGTGGGTGCGCGCGCCGCCCAGGTCCTCGAACTCGACGTCCTCGCCGGTGACCGTCTTGATGACGTCGGGACCGGTGATGAACATGTGCGAGGTCTGGTCGACCATCACGGTGAAGTCGGTGATGGCGGGGGAGTAGACCGCACCGCCCGCGCACGGGCCGGTGATGAGCGAGATCTGCGGCACCACGCCGCTGGCGTGCACGTTGCGCCGGAAGATCTCGCCGTAGAGGCCGAGGGAGACCACGCCCTCCTGGATCCGGGCGCCGCCGGAGTCGTTGATGCCGATGACCGGGCAGCCGGTCTTCATGGCCAGGTCCATGACCTTGACGATCTTCTCGCCGAAGACCTCGCCCAGCGACCCGCCGAACACGGTGAAGTCCTGCGCGAACACGCACACCTGGCGGCCGTCGACGGTGCCGTAGCCGGTGACCACGCCGTCGCCGTCGGGGCGCTTCGTCTCCAGCCCGAACGCGGTGGACCGGTGCCGGGCGAACTCGTCGAGCTCGACGAACGAGCCCTCGTCCAGCAGCGCGAGGATCCGCTCGCGGGCGGTCATCTTGCCCTTGGCGTGCTGCTTCTCCACCGCGCGGCTCGAGCCGGCGTTGACCGCCTCGTCGGTGCGCCGCTGCAGGTCGGCCAGCTTGCCCGCGGTCGTGTGCAGGTCGGGCCCTTGGATGGGTGCCGGCTGCTCGGGCTGCGCGCTCATCGTGGCCTCCATGGCATGTCCGGCGGGGGCGGCGTCGGGCGGTCGGGACGGTCGTGGCGAGCGGCGGAGGGCGCCGCGAGGCGGGCCCACCGTCGGGCGCTCTCGTAGCCTAGCCAGGTGTCGCCCGGCCCCTACTCGGACCTGTCCAGACCGCCGCTGCGGCAGGCCTCGCTCGCCCGCGGCCTGCTGGTGCCCGGCGGGCTGTGGACGTCGGTCCGGGTGGTGCCGGTGACCGGGTCGACCAACGCCGACGTCGCCGCCGCGGCCTCCCGTGGCGAGCCGGAGGGGCTGGTGCTGGTGGCCGAGGAGCAGCGCTCGGGCCGCGGTCGGCTGGACCGGGTGTGGCAGATGCCGGCCCGTGCGGGGCTGCTGTTCTCGGTGCTGCTGCGCCCGCCGCTGGAGCCGGCCCGGTGGGGGTGGCTGCCGCTGCTGGCCGGGGTGGCCTGCGCGGAGGCGGTGGAGTCGGTGACCGGGGTCGAGGCGGCGCTGAAATGGCCCAACGACGTCATGGTCGGCGAGCGCAAGCTGGCCGGGATCCTCGCCGAGCGACGCGCGGGCGACGGTGGGGCGGACGCGCTGGTGCTGGGGATCGGGCTCAACGTCTCGCTCTCGGGTGAGGAGCTGCCGGTGCCGACGGCGACGTCGCTCGCGCTGGAGACCGACGAGCCGGTCGACCGCGACCCGGTGCTGCGCGCGGTCCTGCGCGCCCTGGAGCACCGCTACCGCCGGTTCGTCGGCGCGGGCGGCGACCCGGAGCGCTCCCGGCTGCTCGAGGAGTACCGCGCCCGCTGCGCCACCATCGGCCGCGAGGTGCGGGTGCTGCTGCCGGCCGACCGCGAGCTGCGCGGGCGCGCCGTCGACGTCGACGGCGAGGGCCGGCTGGTGGTGGAGGGGCCGGACGGGCCGGTCCCGGTGGCGGCGGGGGACGTCGTGCACGTGCGGTGAGGTCTGGTCGTGCGGGACGTCGCGAGCGGACGGTCGTGGCTCCCTGGTGCGGTCGCGTCCCGCACGGTCAACGGCGCTGGTGACGGGATGGACGGGCGGCGGCTTCGTCGTCCACCCGGCTGCGGTCCCGCTGGTGGCCGACCATGATCGAACTCATTGGGTCAGGGGCACCCTGACCCCATAGGTTTGGCTCTGGGGCACCCTCACCCAACTCAGGTGATCTTCAGCGGTCCGGCAGCCGGCCGCGCGACGGTGCCGTCACCAGCGCCGTCGACCTTCGACGTCGGCTCCGCATCCGCGCGCCCGAGCCGCCACGTCGCTGCCACCGAATCCGGGCCGCATGGCGGGCCCCCGTGCCACGATCGACCGCAGAGGCACGAGGGGCGTGCCCGGGAGGGACGGCGATGGCCTACCCGCAGCGCCTGCTCGGGCAGGGCGAGCGGATCGACGTCGAGATGCGGCCGCACTGGAAGGTGCTGTTCGTCCCGGTGGTGCTGCTGCTCGTCGTCGTGCCGGTGGCCAGCTTCCTCGCCGCGGTGCTCGGCGATGCGCTCGGGGGCTGGGCCCGCTGGGTCGAGGTGGCCGTCGCCGCGGTGATAGTCGTGATCTGGGTCGTGGTGCCGTTCGCCCGCTGGTACACGACCCAGTACGTGTTCACCAACCGCCGGATCATCGTGCGCAGCGGGGTGCTCAGCCGCCGAGGCAGGGACATGCCGCTGTCCAAGGTGAACAACGTGTCCTTCGAGAAGTCGTTGCTGGAGCGGGTCCTCAACGCGGGCACGCTCATCGTGGAGTCGGGCGCGGAGTCCGGCGGGCTGCGGATCGCGCACGTGCGCGACGTCGAGGACGTGCAGCGCGAGGTCTACCGGCTGCACGAGGAGGACGACGCCTGGCGCCGTCGGGACCGCGATGGCGATCCGTGGAACGACACGAACGACGCAGCTCCGGACCCGCACCGCACCGGCCCGGCGTGAGCGAGCCGACGTCGGGGGTGCCGGCGGCCGCGGCCGCGTTCGAGGAGCTCGTGCTGGGCGGCCCGCGCCGCTACACGCGCGAGCAGGTGGCCGAGCTGGCCGGGGTCAGCGTGGCCGAGGCGCGCCGCTACTGGCGGGCGCTGGGCTTCCCCGACGTCGGCGAGGACCCGCGCACCTTCACCGACGCCGACGTCGACGCGCTGCGGCTGCTGGTCCGGCTGGTCCGCGACGGCGTGCTCGAGGAGGACCTGGCGGTCAGCCTCACCCGCGCGCTCGGGCACACCATGGCCCGGCTGGTGGAGTGGGAGGTGGAGGCGCTCACCGAGCAGCTGCTGGAGCGGCGCGGGCTGCAGCGCCCGGACTCGCTGCTGGAGGGGGTGGCGCTCGGCGCGGCGCACCTGGACGAGCTCGAGCGGCTGCTGGTGTTCGCCTGGCGCCGGCAGGTGGCCGCGGCCGCCTCCCGGGTGGTCGCCGCCGCCGAGGCCGGCGTCGAGCGGGGGCTGGTGACCGTCGGGTTCGCCGACCTGGTCGCCTTCAGCCGGCTGAGCCAGCGCCTGTCCGAGCGCGAGCTGGCCGCGCTGGTGCGCCGCTTCGAGGAGCTCGCCAACGACGTCGTCGCGGCCGGGCACGGGCGGGTGGTGAAGACGGTGGGGGACGAGGTGCTGTTCGTGGCCGACCAGGCGCCCGACGCCGCCCGGATCGCCCTCGCGCTGGCCGCGGCCATGGCCGCCGAGCCGGGCCTGCCGGACGTCCGGATCGGCCTGGCCACCGGGCCGGTCGTCGCCCGCTTCGGCGACGTCTTCGGGCGCACGGTCAACCTGGCCAGCCGGCTCACCGCGATGGCCCAGCCGGGCACCGTGCTGGTCGACCGCGGCACGACGCTGGCCCTGGAGGGCGTCGACGGGTTCGTGGTGGACCGCGAGCAGGTGCGCGCCGTGCGCGGCCTCGGCCTGGTCGAGCCGGCCGTGCTGCGGGCGGTCGGCTGAGGCGACCGCCGGCGCGGGTCGTCCGCAGACGGGAGCCCTCGACCCTGAACCTTTTTGCGCACACACCCCCGGTCGAGCAACCGGCGTGTCGGGGCGCTGGCGGCCCGACACGCCGTGGTCGCGCTGCACGCTGTGTGCGCAATTCGGTTCTCGCGCCGGTCCTGACGCCCCGCGCTGCCGTGCCCGGGTGAGAGCGCTCGCGCGGGCAGGGGTTACCGTGCGGGCCGTGACTACCGACCCCGAGGACGTGGCCGGGCAGCCTCAGGTGCGCAGCGAGCGGTTCGTGCGGGTGGAGCGGCACGGCGACCGCGGCCACGTGGCCGAGCTGGTGCTGGACCGGGCCGCCGCCCACAACGCCCTGAGCACCGAGATGGCCCGCCAGGTGGCCGCCGCCACCCGCGAGCTGGCCGACGACGACAGCGTGCGCGCCGTCGTCCTGACCTCCAGCAGCACCAAGGCGTTCTGCGTGGGGGCGGACCTGAAGGAGCGCAACACCTACACCGACGCCGACCTCATGGCCCAGCGCCCGGTGTTCCGCGCCGCCTTCGGCGGGATCCTCGCGCTGCCGGTGCCGAGCATCGCCGCGGTGCACGGGTTCGCCCTCGGCGGCGGCCTGGAGCTGGCGCTGTCCTGCGACCTGGTCGTGGTGGACGAGACCGCCGTGGTCGGCCTGCCCGAGGTGACCGTGGGCGTCATCCCCGGCGGCGGCGGCACGCAGCTGCTCCCGCGGCGGATCGGCGCCTCCCGCGCCGCCGACCTGATCTTCACCGGCCGTCGCCTCGATGCCGCCGAGGCCGAGCGGATCGGGCTGGTGGACCGCCGGGTCCCGGCCGGGCAGGCCCGCGAGGCCGCGCTCGAGCTGGCTGCGACCATCGCCGGCAACTCGCCGGTGGGCGTGCGCAACGCCAAGCGCGCGCTGCGCCACGGAGCCGACGTCGACCTCGCCACCGGCCTCGACGTCGAGGACTCGGCCTGGCGGGCCACCGCGTTCAGCGGCGACCGGCACGAGGGCGTCGCCGCGTTCAACGAGAAGCGCCGCCCCGACTGGCCGGGGAAGTGAGATGAGCGACCTCCCCGAGAGGCTCAGCCTGCGCGAGGTCGGACCGCGCGACGGCCTGCAGAACGAGGCCCCGGTGCCGACGGAGGCCAAGGTGGCGCTCATCGACGCCCTGTCCACCACCGGCGTCGCCCGAATCGAGGCCGTCTCCTTCGTGCACCCCAGGGCCATCCCGCAGATGGCCGACGCCGACGCCGTCTGGTCCGCCATCGCCCGGGCCGACGACGTCCGCTACTCCGCGCTGGTGCCGAACCTCCGCGGGGCGCAGCGCGCGCTGGACGCCGGGTTCCGCGAGATCGAGGTCGTGGTCAGCGCCTCGGACACGCACAACCGCAAGAACGTCAACCGCAGCACCGAGGAATCGCTCGACGACATCGCCGAGCTGCTCGCCCTCGCCCACGGCCGCGGCGCCACCTGCCAGGTCATCGTCTCCACCGCCTGGGGCTGCCCCTACGAGGGCGACGTGCCGGTGGAGCGCGTGCTCGCCGTGGCGGGGCGGGCGCTGCGCGACGGCGCGGACGGCATCTCCTACGGCGACACCACCGGCATGGCCACCCCGGCCCGGGTGACCCGGCTGGTGGGGGAGACCCGCAGCGCCTTCCCCGACGCCGCGCTCAACCTGCACTTCCACAACACCCGCGGCACCGGCCTGGCCAACGTGCTCGCCGCGCTGGCGCTCGGCGTCAGCGACTTCGACGCCAGCATCGGCGGCTTGGGCGGCTGCCCCTACGCCCCCGGGGCCACTGGCAACATCGCCAGCGAGGAGCTGGTGCACATGGTCGAGGACATGGGTGTGGCCACCGGTATCGACCTGGAGGCGATGCTCGCCGCGGCCGCCGAGGCCGAGCGCCTGGTCGGGCGCACCCTGCCCTCCCAGGTGCTGCGCGCCGGTCCGCGCACCCGCACCATCCCGGCGTAGCCGCCGGCCGTCGGCCGCGGGGAGGTGCGCGCGCACCCGTCCGATGGGAGTTCCCGCAAAACCCTCCGCGCGGGTCGTGCAGCCCCGATCATGAGCGCGCTGTCCGGCATGGGGGGCCGGGCCGGGACGGCGAGAGGGGACGGCGTGCCTGAGCACGGCGCCACCGCGAAGTTGCGCGCTCTCGTGGAGAGCGCGCACGAGATCGCGCGCGCACGCAGTGGCGAGGACGTGCTGACGGTGGCCGCCGAGGCCGCCCGGCGGGTGCTCGACGCCGACGTCGCCAGCCTGGTCCGGCACGAGCGCGAGCGCGGGCTGGCCCGGACGCTGGTGCGCGCCGGCGAGGTGGTGCCCGCCCGCGAGCGCCGGCCCGGGGCCGACTACGAGCCGATCGCCGCGCAGCCGGCCGCCGAGGCGGTGGCGGTGACCCGGTTCGAGCTGCCCGGCGAGGCGGGCGCCGTGCCCGCCGGCGCCGCGGCCCTGGCCAGCTGGGGCGTCACCCACGGCCTGGCGGTGCCCGTGCTCGTGCAGGGCCTGCGGTGGGGGGAGCTGCTGCTCGGCCGGACCGACGCGCGCGACGGCGACTTCGACGACGAGGAGGTCGACCTCGCCACCCTGCTGGCCGCGCAGCTCGCCGTGGCCGTGGGCCAGGCCGAGCACCTGGAGACCGTGCACCGCATCGCCTACACCGACCCGCTCACCGGGCTGGGCACCCGGCGCGCCTTCGAGGAACGGCTGGACGCCGCCTTCGACCGGCACCGCAGCGAGGGCACGGTCGTCACCGTGCTGCTGGCCGACGTCGACGGCCTCAAGGAGGTCAACGACGCCGAGGGCCACGACGCCGGCGACGCGCTCATCCTGGCCGTCGCCGAGCTGATGTCCACGGCCACCGCCGGGCTGCCCGGCGCCTTCGCCGGCCGGCTGGGCGGGGACGAGATGTGCGTGCTGGTGGAGGGCGGCGACCCCGCGCACGTCGTCGACGACGTCGTGGTCGCCGCGCGGGCGCTCATCGCGCGCAGCACCTCGCTGCGCGGGCGGCGGGCGGTGTCGGTGGGGGTGGCCAGCACCGCGGACCCGATCGGGAGGGTGGAGAGCCCGTCTCGGCTGCTGCGGCTGGCCGACGCCGCCATGTACCGGGCCAAGCGCAGCGCCGCGCTGGTGCCGATGGTGGCCGGGCGGCGGCTGCCGGAGGAGGTGGCCGAGGCGCTGCCGGCCGTGCCGGAGATCGAGCCGGGGGTGCCCGAGCGCCGGCACGAGCCGCAGCGCCGGCAGGTGGCCGCCCGCGCGAGCGTGGACCCGTCCTCGCTGCTGGCCCACGGCGTCGCCGCGCTGGACGCGCTGCCCGCCGGCGACCTCGTGCGCCGGCTGGAGGCGGTCGCCGACACCGCCGCGACCGCGCTGGACGCCGCGGCCTGGTGGGTCTCGCGGGTGGCCCCCGGGCAGCGGCTGCTGCGCACCGTGGCGTGGTCGCTCTATCGGGTGCCCGAGGCGCCGCCGGAGCCCCCGCACGACGTGCCCGCGTTCTCCCGCTGGGACGTCACCGAGTTCGACCTGGCCCACTACCCGTGGAGCGCCCGCGCGGTGGACGGCGGCGGCTACGTGCTCGAGGTGGGCGCGCCGGGCAACGACCCGGCCGAGGACGCGCTGCTGGTGGCCAGCGGGCACGTCGGCGCGCTCGCCGCCGGTGCCACCGTGGACGGCGTCGGCTGGCTGGTGGAGGTCTTCACCGACGAGATGAGCGCCCGGGTGGTGGGCCTGGTGCCGGCCCTGCGCGCGCTGGTGGCGCTCGCCCTGCTGCCGGGGTGAGCGCCGGAGCGGGACGCGTCCGGGCGGTGTCCTAGGCTCGCGACAGCCCGCACCACCCCCGCGGGCACCACTCGAGCAACGGTGCATCAGACCGAGCCGCCCGCTCACGAGCACGACGAGGTGATTCGTGACCGCCCAGCAGCAGGACGCTGCCCAGGTAGGAGACAGCAGCCGCGACGGGAGCGCGCCCGCCGGTGCCACCGGCGCCGACGCCGCCCCGCTCACCGCCGGCCACCACCCGCCGGTCGCCGCCCTGCGCGAGCGCGTCGAGCGCGGCGGGGCCAGCAAGTACCACGAGGCCAACGCCGCCAAGGGGAAGCTGTTCGCGCGCGAACGGATCGCGCTGCTGGTGGACGAGGGCTCCTTCGTGGAGGACGGCCAGCTGGCCAACGTGCTGGCGGGTGACCTGCCCGCCGACGGCGTCGTCACCGGCACCGCCACGGTGGACGGCCGCCCGGTCTGCCTGATGGCCAACGACTCCACCGTGAAGGCCGGCTCGTGGGGCGCCCGGACGGTCGAGAAGATCATCCGGATCATCGAGACGGCCTACCGGACCGGCGTGCCGATGGTCTACCTCGTCGACTCCGCCGGGGCCCGGATCACCGACCAGGTCGAGCTGTTCCCCGGTCGTCGTGGCGCCGGCAAGATCTTCTGGAACCAGGTGCGCGCGTCCGGGTCCATCCCCCAGGTGTGCGCGCTGTTCGGGCCCTCCGCGGCGGGGGGCGCCTACATCCCCGCGTTCTGCGACGTCGTCGTGATGGTCGAGGGCAACGCCTCGATGTACCTCGGCTCGGACCGCATGGTCGAGATGGTCACCGGCGAGAAGACCACGCTGGAGGCGATGGGCGGCGCGGCCGTGCACTGCAAGGAGTCCGGTGTCGGGCACTTCCTGGCCAAGAGCGAGCCTGAGGCGCTGGAGACGGTCCGCCGCTACCTCTCCTACCTGCCCTCGAGCTGGGAGGAGCAGCCGCCGGCCGTCGAGCCTGGCGAGGCCCCCGACGTCGACCTCGGCGCGCTGGTGCCGGACAGCGAGCGGCAGGCGTTCGACATGCGCCGCTACGTGAAGGGGTTGCTGGACAAGGATTCCTTCTTCGAGGTGCAGGCGCTGTGGGCCCGCGAGCTGGTCGTCGGCTTCGGCCGGCTGGACGGCCAGGTGGTCGGCGTCGTCGGCAACAACTCGATGTTCAAGGGCGGCGTGCTGTTCGTGGACTCCGCGGACAAGGCCACCCGCTTCGTGCAGCTCTGCGACGCCTTCAACGTGCCGCTGCTGTTCCTGGCCGACGTGCCCGGCTTCATGGTCGGCACCGCGGTGGAGAAGCAGGGGATCATCCGCCACGGCGCCAAGATGATCACCGCGATCAGCGAGGCCACCGTGCCCAAGTTGTGCGTCGTCGTGCGCAAGGCCTACGGCGCCGGCCTCTACGCCATGGCCGGCCCCGGCTTCGAGCCCGACGCCACCCTCGCGCTGCCCACCGCCAAGATCGCCGTGATGGGCGCCGAGGCCGCGGTGAACGCGGTCTACGCCAACAAGATCGCCGCGATCGACGACGAGGCCGAGCGGGCGGCGTTCGTGGCTGCCCGCCGTGCCGAGTACGAGGAGGACATCGACGTCGTCCGGCTGGCCAGCGAGCTCGTCGTCGACGCGATCGTCGAGCCGGCCGCGCTGCGCGGGGAGCTGGTGCGCCGGTACCGCGCGCTGCGCGGCAAGGACCGGTCGTTCTCGCGGCGGCGGCACGGGGTCACGCCGGTCTGACGCGGCCCGTTCTGCGTGAGGGCCCTGACCCGCTACGTGGCGGGTGGGGGCGCCCCTCACGTACTGGGCGACGCGCGAAGGCGGCCGGATGCGGTCGCGAGGTGGTCCCGTTCGCATGGGTGTCACACCCATATGCATCTATGCCTATGGGTGTGACACCCATGCGAACGAGAGTGCATGAGTGGTCCACCCATGCGCTTCCTGACCGTCGGTCGGCCGCCGGAAGCCCCCCGCGCGGAGCCGTCCCCGTCACCAGCGCCGTTGACCTTGTGCAGGCTGCAGCCATACAAGGGAGCCGAGCCCGCGACGTGAGGGGCGCCTGACCGGCTACTTGACGGGTCAGGGGTCCCCTCACGCAGCCCGGGCCGGCGCCTGAGTACCCGTACCTAGCCGAAGTCGGGTACCAAAGCCGCTACCGGGGGTGCGTGGCCGAGCCGAAGATCACGGCGTGATCGACGAGCGGCTCCTCACCGACCCCACCCGCTGCCCGGCGTGCACGGCGCACCTCGTGCCCGGCCGCGCGGACTGCCCCGAGTGCCACGTCGCCCTGCGCGGGCCGCTGCCGGAGCAGGTGTGGACCGCGTCGGTGGCGGCCGCGACCGCGCTGGAGCGGCGGGCGCGGCTGGTCGAGCAGCTGCGGGCCGCGGCCCGCGTCCCCGCCGGCGCCGCCGCCCCCTTCGCGGCGTCGCCCATGGCGCCGCCGCCTCCCACGACGACCGGCCCCTTCCAGCCCCCCGTCGCGCCGACGCCGCCCGCCCCCCGCGCCCCCAAGCCGGAGTGGACGCGGGCCCGGGTGCAAAACGTGTTGCTCAGCCTGGGTGTGCTGCTGCTCGCCGTGGCCGCGCTGGTCTTCCTCGCCGTCTCCTGGAGCCTGATCGGGGTCTGGGGCCGTGGCGCAGTCATGGCCGCGGCCACCCTGGCGGCGGGGACCGGCGCCGTGGTCGCCGCCCGCCGGGGGCTGCGCGCCACCGGCGAGGCGGTCGCGGTGCTCACCGTGGCGCTCGCGCTGGTCGACGTCGTCGCGGTCCGGCTGGTGGACCTGCTCGGCGCCGGCGACGTCGCCGTCCTGCGCTACGCCGCGGCCGGCATCGCCGCGGTCGCCGTGCTCACCGCAGCCGCCGGTGCTGCCAGCGCACGCCTGCTGGAGCGGCCGCTGGCCGGCTGGACCTGGTCCGCGGCGCTGCTGGCCCAGCCGCCGCTGCTGCTGCTCGGCGCCGACGCCGCCGGCCGCGCGGACACCCCGGCCCTCCCGCTCGCCGTCGCCACCACGCTGCTCGTGCTCCTGGACGCCGGGGCCGCGGTGCTGCTGGCGGCCCGCGGCGCGCACGCCGCCCGACCGGCCGCCCTGCTCGGCGCGCTGGCCGCCGGGTTCGCCGCGCCCGCGCTGGCGCTCGACGTCGTCGTCGGCCTGGACGAGCAGCTCACGGTGCTCGCGGGTGCGGCGCTGCTGCTCGGGCTCGCCGCGGTCGCCGCCGGCGGCACCCTGGCCGCGCTGCGCGGCGCCGCCTCACGGGGCCTGGCCGCCGTGCTCTCCGGCACCGCCGCGGTGCCGGTCTGGGCCGCCGCCGCGGTGGTAGCGATCCGGGTCGGTCCCGAGGGGTGGGTGGCGCCGGTGCTCGCGGCCGCCACGCTCGCGCTGCTGCTGGCCGCCGCCCTGCTCGCTCCGGTGCAGGCCGACGCCGAGGGCTGGCGCCGCGCACCCTCGCCGGTGCTGCTCGCCGGCGCCGCCGCGCTGGGCCTGATGGTCGTCCCCGCGCTGGCGGTGACCGTGCTCGGCCCGTTCAGCTGGGCCGGTGCGGTGTGGGAGGGCAGCACCGGCACCGCCGCGCGGGCGATGCTGCTGGCCGGCGGCGACGCCGGCACCGTGCACGCCGGCTGGGCGCTCCCGGTCACCGTGCTGCTGCTGGCCGCCGCTGCCGGCGTCGCGCTGCGCACCCTGCGGGCGCCCACCGCCGTCCGCGCCGCGGTGCTGCCGGCCGCCCTCGGGCTCACCCTGCCGTGCCTGGCGCCGGCCGCCGGGCTCGCGCTGGCCTGGGCGCTGGTGCTCGACGTCGCCCTGGCGCTGGCCGTGCTCGCCGTGGCCGCGCTCGCCCGGGTCGTCCCCGCGCTGCGTCGTCCCGACGTCGTGCCCCCGGCCGCGCTCGCCACCGGCGGCGCGTTCCTGCTGGCCCGGGCCACCGCCTGGTCGCTGGCCGACCAGCCGGCCACGCTGCTGGTGGTGGCCGTGGCGCTGGCCGTCGCCGTGGTCGGCACGCAGCTGGTGCACGGGGCGGTCCGCGCCGGGGTCGCCGGGGTCGCCACCGCGCTGGCCTGCGCGGAGACCGCCGCGGTCGCCGCGGCGCTCGGCCACCCGTCCCCGGTGGTGGGCGCCGCGCTCTCCGTCGCCGGCGCGCTCCTCGCCGCGGCCGCGCTGCTCTGGATCCGCGTCGCGTCCGAGGACCGGGACGCGATGGTGCTGACGGCGGTGGCCGGCACCGCGGGCGTCGGCTGGCTGGTCGGCACGCTGGTCGCCGCCGACGGCCTGCTGGAACTGAACAGCCTGGACAGGCTGCACGGGCCGGTGCTCACCGCGCTGGTGGCCGGTGCCCTGGCCGCCGCGGTCGCCGCGGGCGCGCTGCGGCCCGCCCCCGCCGTCGCGGCGAGCGGTGCCGGCGCTGCTGCCCTGGGACTGCTCGCCGTCGTCGTCGGCACCGGGTGGCGGGGCGGCTCGGCCCTGCAGGCCGCGGCCGCCGCCGGGACCGCCGCCACGCTGCTCGCGCTCGGCGCGCTGCTCGGGCCCGAGCCCGGCCGGCGCGCGCTGGCGCTGCGGCCCGCGCTGCTCGGCGTCGGCGTGGCCGGCTGGGTGGTAGCGCTGCTCGCAGCCCTCTCGACCGACGTCGACGGACGCGCGGCCACCCCCGAGCTGGTGCTGCTGCTCGCCCTCGGCCTGGTCGCCACCGGCCTCGCCCTGGCCGCACCCGCGACCGCCCTCGCGGCTCTGCCGGCGCGGCACACCTGGCCGGCCGCCGCCGGGACGCTCCCGGTGCTGGCGGTGGCGCTGGCCGTGGCGGCCGGCGAGCTCACGAATCCCACCGGTGGTTGGGAGCAGGAGCGCAGCCTGCTGCTCGGCGTCGTGGTGGCCGCGGTGCTGGCCCCGGCCGGCACCTGGCTGCTGCCGCGCACCGGCCGGCCCGGGCTGCCGGCGGAGGCCGCGGCCGCCGCGGCGGGTGCGCTGGCCCTGGTCGGCACCGCCGGGGACGCGCACACGCTGTGGGTCGCGCTGCTGGCGGCCGGCGTCGGCGCCGCCGCGGTGGCCGCGCACCCGGACCGGCGGCGGTTGGCCCCGGTGGCCGCGCTGGCGCTGCTGGCCTCGAGCTGGGTGCGCCTGGCGCTGGCCGGGGTGACCGCGCCGGAGGCCTACACGGTGCCGGCCGCGGTGCTGCTGCTCGCCGCCGGCGAGCTCGGCCGTCGGCACGCCCCCGGCACCGGCTCGTGGCGCTCCTACGGCCCTGGCCTGGCGCTGGGCCTGGTGCCCTCGCTGCTGGCGGCGGTGGGCGTGGGCGGCGGCTGGCGGCTGCTGCTGCTGGGCGCGGCCGCCCTGGTCGTCCTGCTGCTGGGCGCCCGCGGCCGGCTGCAGGCCCCGGTGGTGCTCGGCGGCGGGGTGCTGGCGGTGCTCGCGGTCGATCTGGTCTTCCCCTACGTGGTGGCGGGTTTCGCGCTCAGCCCCTGGATCCCGCTGGGGCTGGCCGGTGCGCTGCTGCTGTTCGTCGGAGCCACCTACGAGCGGCGCCGGCGGGACCTGCAGCGTGCGGTGCACGCGCTCTCGGCCCTGCGGTGACACTGCTCAGCCGCCCCGCCTACGATCCGGACATGACCAGGGTGCTGCTCGCCGAGGACGACCAGGCCATCTCCGACCCGCTGGCCCGCGCGCTGCGCCGCGAGGGCTACGACGTCGACGTGCTCGGCGACGGGGAGGAGGCGCTGGAGTCCGCCCTCGGCGACGGCCCGGACCTGGTCGTGCTCGACCTCGGCCTGCCCAGCCTGGACGGGCTGGAGGTGTGCCGCCGGCTGCGGGCCGAGGGCGTCGTCACCCCGGTGCTCATCCTCACCGCGCGCGCCGACGAGGTCGACACCGTGGTGGGCCTGGACGCCGGCGCGGACGACTACGTCACCAAGCCGTTCCGGCTGGCCGAGCTGCTGGCCCGCGTCCGCGCGCTGCTGCGCCGCGGCAGCCAGGACGCGGCCGGCACCGTGCAGGGCGTGCGGATCGACGTCGACAGCCACCGGGCGTGGGTGAACGACGTCGAGCTCAGCCTGACCGCCAAGGAGTTCGACCTGCTGCGGGTGCTGCTGCGCGACGCCGGCAAGGTCGTCACCCGCGAGCAGCTCATGCGCGAGGTGTGGGACACCTCCTGGTGGGGCTCCACCAAGACCCTCGACATGCACGTGTCCTGGCTGCGCAAGAAGCTCGGCGACGACGCCAGCAACCCGCGCTTCATCAGCACCGTGCGCGGCGTCGGCTTCCGCTTCGAGCGGGACTGACGGCTCTGCTCTCCCACACCCTGCCCTGACGTGCGTCGCCGCCTGGTCCAGTCCACCCTCGCCGTCGCGGTGGTGGCGGTGGCCCTGCTCGGCATCCCGCTGGCGGTGGCCGGTGTCATCGCGGCGCGGGTGAACGCCCAGCAGGAGGTGGAGCGGGCCGCCGGCCTCATCGGCAGCGCGGTGGAGGCCCGGTTCGAGGCGCACGAGCCGCTCGACGCGTCGGTCTTCGACGTCGCCCGGCTGCCGGAGAGCTCCTACGCCGTGGTGGCGGTGGACGACAAACCCGTGCTCACGCACGGAAAACCGCAGCCGCGGCCGGTGCGCGGGGAGTACCAGTCCGCCGAGACCTACGTGCGGGTGGACGAGAGCGGGGTGGCGCTGCGCACCCTGCAGCTGCGGGTGGTCGCGCTGGTGCTCGTGCTGGCCGTCGTCGCGCTGGCCGCGGCGCTCGCGCTGGGCCTGGTGCAGGCCCGCCGGCTGTCCGCGCCGCTGGTCGACCTGGCCGCCCGGGCCCGCCGGTTCGGCTCGGGCGAGACCCGGCCCAGCCTGCCGCGCTACGGCATCGGCGAGGTCGACGCGGTGGCGCTGGCGCTGGACAGCAGCGCCGAGCGGACCACCGCGATGCTGGCCGCCGAGCGGCAGTTCGCCTCCGACGCCTCGCACCAGCTGCGCACCCCGCTCACCGCGCTGTCGATGCGGCTGGAGGAGATCCTCAACAGCGACGACCAGGAGGCGGCGCGCGAGGAGGCCCGGATCGCCCTGGGGCAGGTCGAGCGGCTCACCGGCGTCGTGGACACGCTGCTGTTGCGGGCCCGCCAGTCGCGGTCGGTCACCGCGGTGCCGCTCGACGTCGACGCGGTGGTGGAGCAGCAGGTGCTCGAGTGGCAGCCCGCCTTCACCGCGGCCGGCCGCGAGGTGGAGGTGGCCGGGGTGCGCGGGGTGCGCGCCGTGGCGACCCCGGGCGGGCTGGCGCAGGTTCTGGCCACCCTGCTGGAGAACAGCCTCCAGCACGGCGCGGGGCTGGCCACCGTCCGTGTGCGCACCACCGGGCTCTCGGCCGTCGTCGAGGTGACCGACCAGGGGCCGGGCGTGCCGCCCGCGCTCGGGCCGCGGGTCTTCGAGCGCGCCGTCAGCGGTCGGGCCGGAACCGGGCTGGGGCTGGCCCTGGCCCGCGACCTGGCCGAGGCCGACGGCGGCCGGCTCGAGCTGGTCTCGGCGCGGCCGCCGGTGTTCGCGGTGTTCCTGGCGCTGGCCGACGACGAGGCGTGAGCCTCAGCCCCGGGGGGCGGCCGACTCCGGCTCGTCGGGGACGAGGTCCTCGGCGACCTCCAGAAAGACGAAGCGCCGGTAGGACCAGAAGCGGAAGAGCGTCCCCAGCACCAGGCCGACGACGTTGGCCGAGATGTTGTCCGCCAGCGGCCCGGTGAGGTTGAGCACGTAGTGCGAGAAAGCCAGGCAGCCCAGCGCGATCCCGAGGCCGACGCCGTTGAGCACGAAGAACAGCACGTACTCGCGCCCCAGACCGCTGCGGCCGCGGTGGCGGAAGGTCCAGTAGCGGTTGCCGAAGTAGGCGACGGTGGTGGCCACCACCACCGAGATCGTCTTGGCGGTGAGCGGCTTGTCGTGCAGCGGCCCGTCGCCGCCGGCGTAGCGCACCAGGTTGAACACGCCGACGTCGACGACGAGGGCGATCAGGCCGACCACGCCGAACTTGAGCGCCTCGCGCACCAGATGGCCGAGCCGGTCGTAGACGGCGAACAGCGGTCGGGTGATGCCCCTGCCGCGCGCGGTGGCCGGAGCGGTGGCCGCCCCCTGCCCTGCTTCGCCGTCCACCCGTCCATCGTATGGGGCCCGCGAGGCACCTCCCTCCCGCCGCCGCTACCGTGGCAGCACCGCAGTGCCGCGGCACGACCTGCCGAGCGCTGCAGCGGTCTGGAGCAACACCAACCGCTCGACCCCGCACCGCTCGACGAGGAGCACGCCGTGGTGGACCACCGCCTGTCCGACGAGTACGAGTCCCTGCGCAAGACCGTCGAGGAGTTCGCTCACGACGTCGTCGCGCCGGTCATCGCCCAGCACTACGAGGACCAGACCTTCCCCTACGACGTCGTCCGGCAGATGGGCGAGATGGGGCTGTTCGGCCTGCCGTTCCCGGAGGAGTACGGCGGCATGGGCGGGGACTACTTCGCGCTGTGCATCGCGCTGGAGGAGCTGGCCCGGGTCGACTCGTCGGTGGCGATCACCCTGGAGGCGGGGGTCTCGCTGGGTGCCATGCCGGTGTTCCGGTTCGGCACGCAGGAGCAGAAGAAGCAGTGGCTGCCCGAGCTGACCAGCGGCCGGATGCTCGGGGCGTTCGGGCTCACCGAGCCCGGCGGCGGCTCGGACGCCGGTGGCACCCGCACCACCGCGGTGCTCGACGGCGACGAGTGGGTGATCAACGGCACCAAGGCGTTCATCACCAACTCCGGCACCGACATCACCGGGCTGGTCACCGTCACCGCGGTGACCGGCGAGAAGCCCGACGGACGCAAGGAGATCTCCTCGATCATCGTGCCCTCGGGCTTCACCGTCTCGAAGAAGTACTCCAAGGTCGGCTGGAACGCCTCGGACACCCGGGAGCTGTCCTTCCAGGACGTGCGCGTGCCGGCCGAGAACCTGCTCGGCGAGCGCGGCCGCGGCTACGCGCAGTTCCTGCAGATCCTCGACGAGGGCCGCATCGCGATCTCCGCGCTGGCGGTCGGGCTGGCGCAGGGCTGCGTGGACGAGTCGGTGCGCTACGCCAAGGAGCGCGAGGCCTTCGGCCGCCCGATCGGCCAGAACCAGGCGATCGCCTTCAAGATCGCCGACATGGACGCCCGCGCGCACGTGGCCCGCACGGCGTACTACGACGCCGCGTCCCGGATGCTGCGCGGCGAGCCGTTCAAGAAGCAGGCGGCGATCGCCAAGCTCTACAGCTCCGAGATCGCGGTCACCAACGCCCGCGAGGCGACGCAGGTCTTCGGCGGCTACGGCTACATGAACGAGTACCCGGTAGCGCGGATGTGGCGCGACTCGAAGATCCTCGAGATCGGCGAGGGCACCAGCGAGGTGCAGCGGATGCTCATCGCGCGGGAGCTGGGGCTGTAGCAGGTACGTGAGGGGACCCTTGACCGGCTACGTGGCGGGTGGGGGCGCCCCTCACGCACATCCCGGGTCGCGTGCGGCGCTCGCGGTGCCGCCTGACACGGTCGACGGCACTACCCAAGATCAAGGCCATTGGGTGAGGGGCACCCTGTGCCAATAGGTTGGGCACGGGGTGCCCCTCACCCAATCCGGATGATCTTGAAACCGCCGGCCGCCTACGCGACGCCAGCAGCGCCGGACGGCGCCCGTGAGGGGACCCCTCACCCGCCACGTAGCCGGTCAGGGGTCCCCCCACGCACTCGCAGCGGGTGGGGGGTCCCCTCACCCGCTTCGGTAGGCTCGCCGACCGTGAGCTTTCCGGTCGTGGGCGTCGTCGGCGGGGGACAGCTGGCCCGGATGATGCAGCCGCCGGCGGTGGCGCTGGGCGTGCGGCTGCGGGTGCTGGCCACCGACCCGGGCGAGAGCGCCGCGCAGGTGATCCCCGACGTCGTGCTCGGGCACCACACCGACCTCGACGCGCTGCGCCGGTTCGCGGCCGGCTGCGACGTCGTCACCTTCGACCACGAGCACGTGCCGCCGGAGCACCTGCGGGCGCTGGAGGAGGACGGCGTCGCCGTGCGACCCGGGCCGGCCGCGCTGGTGCACGCCCAGGACAAGGGCGTCATGCGCGGGGCGCTCACCAGGGCCGGCGTGCCGTGCCCGCGGTGGGCGCTGGTGCGGGACGAGGCCGAGCTGAAGGAGTTCGGCGACGTCGCCGGCTGGCCGGTGGTGCTCAAGACGGTGCGCGGCGGCTACGACGGCAAGGGCGTCCGCGTGATCGAGAGCGCGGCCGAGGCGCACGACTGGCTGGCCCGCGTGCCGCACACCGGGCACCCGCTGCTGGCCGAGGAGAAGGTGGCTTTCACCCGCGAGCTGGCCGCGCTGGTGGCCCGCAGCCCGCACGGGCAGGCCGTGGCCTACCCGGTGGTCGAGACCCTGCAGATCGACGGCGTCTGCCGCGAGGTCGTCGCCCCGGCGCGGATCGCCGACGAGCACGCGGTGGCCGCGCAGCAGGCTGCGCTGCGCATCGCCGGCGAGCTCGGCGTCACCGGCATCCTCGCGGTGGAGATGTTCGACACCCCCGACGGCGTGCTGGTGAACGAGCTCGCGATGCGTCCGCACAACAGCGGCCACTGGAGCATCGACGGCGCGGTCACCAGCCAGTTCGAGAACCACCTGCGCGCGGTGCTGGACCTGCCGCTCGGCTCGCCCGAGGCGCTCGCCCCGGCCACCGTGATGGTCAACGTGCTCGGCGGGGACTACCCCGAGATGTACCCGGCCTACCGGCACGTGATGGCTCGCGACCCGGGCCTGAAGGTGCACCTCTACGGCAAGGACGTGAGGCCCGGCCGCAAGGTCGGCCACGTCAACGTCCTGGGCGACGACGTCGAGGACCTGCTCGAGCGCGGCCGGCACGCGGCGGCGTACCTGCGCGGCGAGATCACGGAGTAGTGGGATGAGCGAGCAGCCCCTGGTCGGCGTCGTCATGGGGTCGGACTCGGACTGGCCGGTGATGGAGGCCGCCTCCACCGCGCTGGACGAGTTCGGCGTCGCGCACGAGGTCGACGTCGTCAGCGCGCACCGGATGCCGCACGAGATGCTCTCCTACGGCGCGTCGGCGGCCGAGCGCGGGCTGCGGGTCCTCATCGCCGGGGCGGGCGGTGCGGCGCACCTGCCGGGCATGCTCGCCAGCGTCACGCCGCTGCCGGTCATCGGGGTGCCCGTGCCGCTGGCCCACCTGGACGGCATGGACTCGCTGCTGTCGATCGTGCAGATGCCGGCCGGGGTCCCGGTGGCCACGGTCTCGGTGGGCGGCGCCCGCAACGCCGGGCTGCTGGCTGTGCGGATCCTCGCCGCGGCGGACCCCTCGCTGCAGCAGAAGATGGCCGAGTTCCAGCGCGGGCTGGGCGAGACCGCCAAGGCCAAGGGCGAGGCGCTGCGCCGACGTCGGCAGGGGCCGTCGGTCGGCTTCGGTGGCTGACCTCGCCCCGCCGGCCGCGCCGCTGCCCGAGGGCGCCGAGCGGTCGGTGGAGCGCTACGGCGAGGACGACTCGCGGCAGGTCGGGGAGTGGTGGCTGCCCCGCGGCGACGCGCTCCCGCTGGTGGTGCTCGTGCACGGCGGCTACTGGCGCCCGGTCTACGACCTCACCCTCGAGCACGCCGTCGCCAGCGCGCTGGTGGGCCGCGGGTTCGCGGTGTGGAACGTCGACTACCGCGCCTCGGACGCGCCATGGCCGAGCAGCCTGCTCGACGTCGCCGCGGCGCTGGACGCGGTGCCGTCCAGCCCGGTGGCGGCCCGGCTCGACCTGACGCGCACCGCCGTGGTCGGGCACTCCGCGGGCGGCCACCTGGCGCTGTGGGCCGCCTCGCGGGAGCGGCTGCCCTCCGGCGCGCCGGGCGCGGGGCCCGCGTTCGTGCCCTCGCTGGTGGTGGCGCAGGCACCGGTGGCGGACCTGCGGCTCGCCGCCGCCCAGGGGCTGGGCGGGGGAGCGGTGCTGGCGCTGCTGGGCGGCACGCCGGGGCAGCTGCCCGAGCGCTACGCCGTGGCCGACCCGGCGCAGCTGCTGCCGACGCCGGCCCGGGTCGTCTGCGTGCACGGGCGGGACGACGACGTCGTGCCGCTGAGCCAGAGCGAGGCCTACGCCGAGGCGGCGCGCCAGGCCGGCGTCGACGTCGAGGTCGCAGTTGTGCCGGGCGGGCACTTCGAGCACCTCGACCCGGGGAGCGAGGCGCTGCGCGTCACGTTCGACGCGCTGGAAAACCGTTGCTGATCATGCAATTCCTGCGCTTCCTGCTCAACGCGAGAGAACGACGTCCGCGCAGGAACTGCATCATCAGCAACAGCTTCGGAGCGCGTCGTACGTGACGCGCAGCGCCTCGCTCGCCGGGTCCAGGTGCTCGAAGTGCCCGCCGGGCACGACCGTCACCTCGACGT
>JBQCHF010000124.1:0-23887 GCA_051954955.1 Motilibacteraceae bacterium | reverse complement strand
GTTCCCAGACAGGCAGAATCAGCAGCCGCCAGGTCACGACTAGGCAAAGAATCAAAGCCAGCAATGACAACCGAGCCGACGGGCTCCGGATCTTGATGCACGGCCACGCTCAGACAAGGTGCACCAGGTCTCAAGATCCGCGAGAACCCGCGCCCGGCCAATCAGAACCAGCCGAGAACAAGACCGCCCCGTCACCAGCCGCCTTGGCCCCGACCCCAGCAAGACCGAAGGCCCGCGATCTACATCTTCCGCATGATCACCAAAGAACGCGCGCTCACACCAGCGCGTTCCGCTCGAACACCAGCCGCAGCCCCACCAGGGTGAGCCAGGGGTCGTGGACGTCGATGGTGGTCGACTCCTCGAGCACCAGCGGGGCGAGGCCGCCGGTGGCGACGACGGTGACGTCCTCGGGGTCCTCGGCCAGCTCGGCGGCCATCCGGGCCACGACACCATCGACCTGGCCGGCGAAGCCGAAGAGGATGCCGCTCTGCAGGGCTTCCACGGTGTTCTTGCCGATGACAGAGCGCGGGCGCACGATCTCCACCTTGCGCAGCTGGGCGCCGCGAGAGCCGAGTGCCTCGACCGAGATCTCGATCCCGGGGGCGATCGCACCGCCGAGGTACTCCCCCTTGGCGGAGACGGCGTCGAAGGTGGTGGCGGTGCCGAAGTCGACCACGATCGCCGGCCCGCCGAACAGATGCGCGGCAGCCAGGGCGTTCACGATCCGGTCGGTCCCGACCTCCTTGGGATTGTCGGTCAGCACCGGCACGCCCGTGCGCACGCCGGGCTCCACGACCACGGCCGGGACATCGCCGTAGTAGCGACGGCACATGTCGCGCATCTCGTGCAGCACCGCGGGCACCGTCGAGCAGACCACGATGCCGTCCACGCTCGCCCCGCCCGGTCCGGGGAACTGGTCGAGCAGCCCGCGCAGCACGACGGCGAGCTCGTCGGCGGTGCGGCGCGAGTCGGTGGCGATCCGCCAGTGCTCGACGACCTCCTCGCCGTCGAAGAGACCGAGCACAGTGTGGGTGTTGCCGACGTCGATGGCGAGCAGCACGGCTACGCACTCTCCTTGGCGCGCAGGTCCAGGGCGATGTCCAGCACCGGCGCGCTGTGGGTCAGCGCGCCCACGGCGAGGAAGTCGACCCCGGTCTGCGCGACCGCCCTGGCGTTGTCCAGGGTGAGCCCGCCGCTGGCCTCCAACCGGGCCCGGCCTGACACGAGTCCGACAGCCTGTCGGAGATCGCCCACTCCCATGTTGTCGAGCAGGACCAGGTCCGCGCCCGCATCCACGGCAGCCGCCACCTGCTCGAGGGTGTCGCACTCGACCTCCACCGGGAGGTCGGGGAACGTGCCGCGGACCGCCTGGAAGGCGGCGACGATGCCGCCGGCGGCGAGCACGTGGTTGTCCTTCACCAGCGCGGCGTCGGACAGCGACATCCGGTGGTTCACGCCCCCGCCGCAGCGCACGGCGTACTTCTCCAGCGCACGCAGGCCCGGAGTGGTCTTGCGCGTGTCCCGGATGGCGGCGCCGGTCCCCTCCACGGCGTCCACCCAGCGCCGGGTGAGCGTGGCCACGCCGGAGAGCCGGCCGAGCAGGTTCAGGGCCGTCCGCTCGCCGGTGAGCAGCCCTCGGGTGCCGCCGGTGGCGGTCATCAGGACGTCGCCACGCGCCACCGACGCACCGTCGGAGACGTGGACCTGGAGCTCTACGGCGTCGTCGGTGGTGACGTCCAGCACCGCTGCAGCCACGGCCAGCCCGGCCACGACGCCCTCGGCGCGGGCGCCGAAGTCCGCCACCGCCTCGGCGTCGAAGGGGATGGTGGCGACGCTGGTGACGTCCACGCCGCCGTCGAGGTCCTCCTCGACCGCACGGCGGACCAGCTCCTCCACGGCGGCCGGGTCCAGACCCGCCTCCGCGAGCAGACGGGTGCTCGTCTCACCGAGCATGGGTCGCTCCCTTCGTGGTGCTGCGCGTCATCAGGCGGTCCCTCCCGAGTAGGCGGTGACGAGCTCGTCGCCGACGAGCCGGGTGAGCAGGTGGCCGGCGAAGCGGTCGTCGTCCCGCTCGGGGAAGTCCTCGCGCCAGTGCGAGCCGCGGGTCTCCTCCCGCTGGGCGGCCGCCTGCACCAGCGCGGTCGCCACCGTGTGCAGGTTGGTGGCCTCCCAAGCCTCGATCCCCGGGGCGCCGGCGCCGAGCGCGGAGATGCCCTGCAAGGCGGCAGAAGTGGCCTGCAGGGAGGCGGCGGAACGCAGCACGCCGGCGCCGGAGGTCATCGCTCGCTGCAACGGGGTGCGGACCGAGGGCTGCAGCAGTGCGGGCACGCGCTGGTCGTCATCGGGCTGCGTCTGCGGCCAGGCAGCGCCGCGCTCGCCGGACAACCGCAGCGCCAGGTCGTCGCCGATCCGGTGCGCGAAGACCAGACCCTCGAGAAGGCTGTTGCTGGCCAGGCGATTCGCGCCGTGGACGCCGGTGCACGCCACCTCGCCGCAGGCGTAGAGGCCGGGGACGCTCGTGCGGCCGGACAGGTCCGTGCGCACGCCGCCGGAGGCGTAGTGGCAGGCGGGTGCGACCGGGATCAGGTCGGTCACCGGGTCGATCCCGTGCTCCCGGCAGGAGGCGAGGATGGTCGGGAAGCGGTGCCGCCACTTCTCCTCGCCGAAGTGCCGGGCGTCCAGCCACACGTGCTCGGCCCCGGTCTCGCGCATGCGCCGCACGATGGCCTTCGCCACGACGTCGCGCGGTGCCAGATCGGCCAGCTCGTGCTGACCCTGCATGAAGCGCACGCCCGCGTCGTCGACGAGCACGGCACCCTCGCCGCGCACCGCCTCCGACACGAGCGGCTGCTGGCCGCGCGAGGAACCGCCGAGCCACAGCACGGTCGGGTGGAACTGCACGAACTCCAGGTCGGTGACGACCGCGCCCGCGCGCAGCGCGAGGGCGACGCCGTCGCCCGTGGAGACCGAGGGATTCGTGGTGGAGGAGAAGATCTGCCCCAGGCCGCCGGTGGCGAGCACCACCGCGCGGCCGAGGATCGCCCCGACGCCGTCGCGCTGGCCCTCGCCGATAACGTGCAGCGTGACTCCGCAGGCCCGGCCCTCGGGGCTGACCAGGAGGTCCAGCACCAGCGCGTGCTCGATGACCTCCACGCCCGGGTCGCGGTTCACCGCGGCGATGAGCGACCGCTCGATCTCCAGCCCGGTCGCGTCGCCGCCGGCGTGCGCGATCCGGTCGCGGTGGTGACCGCCCTCCCGGGTGAGCGCGATCTGGCCGGAGGGCGTGCGGTCGAAGGCGGCGCCCAGCTCGATCAGACCGCGCACCCTCGCCGGTCCCTCGGTGACCAGCACGCGCACGGCGTCCTCGCGGCACAGCCCCACCCCGGCCACGAGGGTGTCGCGCAGGTGGTCCTCGGGACTGTCGTCCGGCGACAGCGCGGCGGCGATCCCACCTTGTGCCCATCGGGTGGAGCCGGCGTCGAGGTAGGTCTTGGTCACCAGCACGACGGTCAGGCCCGCGGCCCGCGCGCGCAGCGCGGTGGTGAGCCCGGCGATGCCCGACCCGATGACGATGACGTCGGCGCGCTGCTCCCAGCCCGGCGCCGGAGCAGCCAGGCGAGCGACGACCCCGCTCATGCCACGTTCCCCAGCAGCAGCGGAAGATTGTCGATCAGCCGCGTGCTCCCCACCCGCGCGGCTACCAGCAGGAGCGCCGGACCGCTGTGGTCCGCCGGCACCGGCGCGAGGGTCTCGGCGTCGGCGAGCGCGAGGTAGTCGACGTGCACGCCGGGCTCGCCGTCGAGCACCGCCTGCGCGGCCTTGCGCACCGCCTCAGCACCGTCCGACGACGCGTCGGAGCCAGCATTCAGTGCACGGGACAGGGCAAGTGCCACCCGGTGGTCCTCCGACGACAGGTAGGTGTTGCGGCTGGAGAGGGCGAGGCCATCGTCCTCGCGCACGGTGGGCACGGCGACGACCTCGACGCCGACGTCCAGATCGCGCACCATCCGACGGATGAGCAGCAGCTGCTGCGCGTCCTTCTGGCCGAAGTAGGCGATGTCCGGGCGCACCAGGTGGAACAGCTTGAGCACCACGGTGAGCACGCCGTCGAAGTGGCCCGGGCGGTGCTCACCCTCCAGGACGTCGCCCAGCGGGCCGGCGGCCACCCGCACCAGCGGGTCGCCCTCCGGGTAGACGACATCGGGGGTCGGGGCGAAGACGATGTCGACGCCCTCGCGCGTGCACAGCGCCAGGTCGGACTCGAAGGTGCGCGGGTAGCGCGAGAGGTCCTCACCGGCGGCGAACTGCAGCGGGTTCAGGAAGATGGTGACCACGACGGTGGCCGCCCGCTGCCGGGCCTCGCGCACCAGCTGGGCGTGCCCCTCGTGCAGCGCCCCCATGGTCATGACCACGGCGACCTCTCCGGGCGCGGCGTCCCGCAGCGCGCGCAGCTCCTCGCGCGTGCGCGCCACCCGTGGTGCCGCCATGTCAGCTCCCCTCCCGGTTCGGATCCGCCAGCACGTCCAGCAGCGCCTCGGCCGCCTCCGGCCGGAGCCGGCCAGCGGCCAGCGATCGCACCGCTGTGAGCCGCGCCATCGCGACGTAGGCGGCGACCGACTGCGGCGAGACCGCGGCCAGCTCGCGCACGTGCGCCTCGACCGTACCGGCGTCGCCGCGGGACACCGGACCGGTGAGGGCGAGGTCCCCGGAGCGCAGCGCGTTGTCCAGCGCAGCCCCGAGCAGCGGGCCGAGCATCCGCCCCGGCTCCTCGACCCCGACACGGCGTAGGAGGTCCATCGACTCGGCCACCAGCGTCACCAGGTGGTTCGCCCCCTGCGCGAGCGCCGCGTGGTAGAGCGGGCGCAGCTCCTCGTGCACCCACTGCGGCTCGCCGCCCATCTCCACCACCAGCGCCTCGGCCACCGGACGCAGGGGCTCGGGCGCGGTGATCCCGAACGAGCACCCGGTCAGCCGGGCGACGTCGGTGCTGGTGCCGGTGAACGTCATGACCGGGTGCAGCGCGAGCGGCAGGCAGCCGACGGCGGTGGCCGGGTCCAGCACCCGCACCCCGTAGCGCCCGCTCGTGTGCACGACCAGCTGCCCCGGGCGCAGGGCGCCGGTGGTGGCCAGGCCGTCGACCAGCGCCGGCAGGACGTCGTCGGGGACGGCCACCAGCAGCAGCTCGGCGCGCGCGGCGACGTCGGGCGGCGGGAGCAGCCGGACGTCCGGGAGCAGCGCGTCGGCCCGGCGGCGGGAGGCGTCGGAGACCCCGGAGGCCGCGACCACGCGGTGGCCGGCCTGAGCCAGCGCGGCTCCCAGCGCGGCCCCGACCCGGCCGACGCCGAGGACGCCCACGGCGAGGCGCGCGGGGCGGTCGGTCGCGTTGCTGCTGGACATGCTGCTGGGAGATCCGTTCCAGTCCGCTCGGGTACCGGACGAGGGCGGGCACAGCCTACGCAGCCCCCGCGGTCGCCTCTCCCGCGGCTCCGGGCCTTGCACGGGTAGCGTGCGGCACCGTGACCTTGCCGCCAGGGCCGACCTCGCCGACCTGGTCGACCTCACCGACCTGGTCGACGTGGCGCGAGGCGGTGCAGCGGGCGCTCTACGGGCCGGGCGGCTTCTACCGGCGGCCCGAGGGGCCGGCCGGGCACTTCCGCACCTCGGTCCACGCGGCGCCGGAGCTGCTGGCCGGGGCGCTGGTCCGGCTGGCCCGCACAGCTGGGCTCACCGGCGTCGTCGACGTCGGCGCCGGCCGCGGGGAGCTGCTGGCGGCGGTGCACGCCGCGGACCCGGGTTTGTCGCTGCTGGGTGTGGACGTGGTGCCCCGGCCCTCCGGGCTGGTGCCCGCGGCGGGCTGGGCGCAGGAGCTGCCGGGGCGGCTGGCCGGGGTGCTCGTCGTCGCCAACGAGTGGCTCGACGACGTCCCCTGCGACGTCGTCGTGCGGGTCGCGGACGGCTGGCGGGTGGAGCTGGTGGACCCCTCGACCGGGGCGACCCGGGCCGGCCCGCCACCGGCCGGTGAGGACGCGGACTGGCTGGAGCACTGGTGGCCCGCGGCTCACGCCGAGGTCGGCGACCGCGCCGAGGTGGGGCGCTCGCGGGACCTGGCCTGGGCCGACGTCGTCAGCCGGCTGGACGGGTCGGTGGCGGTGGCGGCCGACTACGCGCACTCCCGCGCCGAGCGGGTGGCCGGCCGCTGGGCGGGCGGCACCGTGGTCGGCTACGTCGACGGCCGGGCGGTCGAGCCGGTGCCGGACGGCAGCTGCGACGTCACCGCGCACGTCGCGCTGGACGCGTGCGCCGCCGCGGGCGAGGCGGCGGGCGCGGACTGGACCCTGCTCACCACCCAGCGGGACGCGCTGCGCGCCCTCGGCGTCGTCGGGGACCGCCCCCCGATCGAGCTGGCGAGCACCGACCCGCGCGCCTACCTCTCCGCGCTGTCCCGCGCCGGGGCGGCGGCCGAGCTCACCGACCCGGCCGGGCTGGGCGCGTTCGGGTGGCTGGTGCAGGGCGTCGGGGTGCCGGCGCCGCCCGTGCTTCCCGCCTCGAATTGCCGCTCTTCGCCGTGAATTCACGGCGGGAAGCGACCAATGGTCACGTGAACGTGATCGTTGGCACCGGGGCGGGGGTGGTGGTCAGGCGACCGGCTGTGGGTAGGGCGGGGAGCAGAGGGGCGCGACGGCGCGCTGGGAGCCGCCGAACCAGCCCATCGGGTCGTAGAGAGTGCCGTTCACGGTCACGTTGAAGTGCAGGTGCGGACCGGTGGCGAAGCCCGTCGCACCGACGTAGCCGATGACCTGGCCCTGGTTCACCGAGGCGCCGACGCCGACCGCGCGGGAGGACTGGTGGGCGTACCAGGTGGCCAGGCCGCCCGCGTGCGCCACCACAGTCACGTTGCCGTCCCACGGCGAGTAGAACTCGTCGATCACCTGGCCGTCGTCGGCCGCGTGGATCGGGGTGCCGTAGCCGGCCGAGATGTCGATCCCGGCATGGCAGGACAGGCCGCCGGTCGCCGGGTTGGTGCGCGGTCCGACCCCGCCGACGAGGCCGCCGGCCACCGGCCACTGCAACGAGCCCGACGACGACGGCCCGGCGAAGCCCCCGCTGCGCCGGCCGGTGGCGGCTGCCTTCCGGCGGGCGGCGAGCAGCGCGGCGACGCGGCGCTGCTCGGCGGCGATGCGCGCGGCGATGGTCGCGGACTGCCGCTGCGCCGCGGCCAGGGCGTCCTGCTCGGCGGCGCGCTGCGCGCGGACGTCGGCGAGCGCGCGGGCCCGCTGCGCGGTCAGCGCGGCCACCGCGGCCCGCGCCGACGCGGCCTCGCGGGCCAGCTTCTGCGACGTCGCCACCTGGGCGGCGGCCTGCTGGTGGAGCCCGGTGGCCCGGGCCTTCTCGGCGTCGAGGCGCTGCTGCTCCAGCGCCAGCTGCGCCCGCTGGAGCGCGAGCTGGCGGATCACCGCCTGCTCCTTGGCCGAGACCGCGCGCGCCATCTCCTGCGCCCGGGTGTAGGTGGTGATGTCGGAGCTGTCCAGCAGCACGTCGACCAGCTGCAGCGGCTGCTGCCCGCCGGAGATGTACTGGCTGCGCGCCACCTGGCCCACGGCGTCGCGGGTGCGGGCCATGTGCGCCCTGGTGGCCTCGATCCGCGCCATGCCCTGCTCGACCGCCTGCTGGGCGGCCAGCTCCTGCGCGGCCAGCAGCTCCTCCTGCTTCCGCGAGGCTGCCAGCGCCCGGTCCGCCGCGGCGGCCTTGCGCTGCGCGGCGACCAGGGCTGCCTGCGCCCGCTGCAGCGCCGCCGCGGCGCCGACCTCCTGCGCCTCGGTGCGGCGCAGCGCGCCCTGCAGCTGGGAGACCCGCCGGTCCGCCGCCTTCTTCCGGGCCGCGTCGGTGTCCGCTCCCGCAGGCGCCTCAGCGACGGCGACCAGCCCGGCCGCCAGGACCACCGCGAGCAGTGACCGGAGGACGAGGCCTCGTCGCGCCACCGCGCGAGCCGAGGAGGACACGGGCACGGGCGGCGGGGCGAGATGGTGCACGTCTGTCTGTCGGCAGATCGGCTTGATCCCTTCAGGGCGGAAAGGGGTGGGGAGGACCACATCGGGCCAGCCGATCAGGATCGGGGCGTGGGTGATGGGGGACGTCACTCCACCGGCCGCTGCCGGCCCTGTGGGGGCCGCGCAAAGGCGCTGGTGACGGCGGAGCCCCGCTCGGGGGCGTCATCCGCTGCCGTCCACCGGTCCGCAGGCCCCAAGTGGAAGGTTGTTGCGCGAGTCGCCGGCGTGTCGGCGCAACGCCCTTCCACTTGATCGGTCAGAGCCCCCGCAGGCGGCAGAGTGCGACGTTATTGGCGACATTTCGGACGAGAAGCAGCACTACCGTCACACTCTGCGGCCGCAGACCGCCGGCCCGCCGCACAAGCCACCCCGGACGAGACTTCCGCCGTCAACAGCCGCCTTTCGCCCCCACTGCGGACCCGCGGCCGGCCGCAGAGCTGGCCCCGCGCCCGGCTCCCCCGTCACCAGCCGCCTTCTGCCCCAGGCAGCCCCGCCCTACGGCACCGGCGACGGGTACCCCGGCCCGCACAGGGGGGCGACCTGGCGCATCGCGCCGCCGAACCAGCCCATGGGGTCCATGACCACGCCGTTGACGACGGTGTCGAAGTGCAGGTGCGGGCCGGTGGCGAAGCCGGTGGCGCCGACGTAGCCGATGACCTGGCCGGCGCGGACGGTCTGGCCGTCCGCCACGGCGCGGGAGGACTGGTGGGCGTACCAGGTGGTGAGGCCGCCGGCGTGGGCGATGACGGTGACGTTGCCGTCCCAGGCCGAGTAGGAGGTGTCCACGACGACGCCGTCCGCGGCGGCGACGATCGGGGCGCCGTAGCCGGCCGCGATGTCCATGCCGGAGTGGCAGGAGCGGGAGCCGGTGGCGGGGTTGATCCGCGGGCCGACGCCCATGACCATCGGGCCGTTGGCCGGCCAGGTCAGGCTGCCGCCGCCCCCGCGGGAGGCCGCGGCCGAGGAGCGCCGCTGGGCGGCGAGCTGCGCGGCCAGCCGGCGCTGCGCCTCGGCGATGCGCTTGGCCAGCGCGGCCGACTCGCGCTGCGCCGACAGCAGTGCCGCCTGCTCGCGCGCCTTCTCCCGCTCGATGGTGGCCAGCGCGGCCGCCTGCTGCTTCTCCAGGGTCGCCACCTTCGCCGTCGCCGCCGCGGCCTGGTCGGCCAGCGCGGCGGAGGCGGCGACGGCCTGGGCGGCCTGGTCGTGCAGGGTGGTCAGCTGGGCCTGGCGGGCCTCGAGCCTGGCCTTCTCGTCGGCGAGCCGCTGGGCGGTCCGGATCAGGTCCAGGACGATCCCGTTCTGCTTGTTCGCCACGGCCCCGGTGATGGCCTTGGCCTCGGCGAAGCTGGCCATGTCCTTGGCCGAGAGCAGCAGGTCGACCAGCTGCAGCTGGCCGGTGCCCCCGGTCATGTACTGCTGTCGGGCCATCGAGCCGAGCTCGTCGCGCACCTGGTCCATGTGCGCCTGAGTGGCGGCGATCTCGGCGGCGCTGCGCTCGACGTCGGCCTGCACCTGGGCGACCTGGTCGGCGAGCGCCTTCTCCTTGGCCCTGGCCGCGGCCAGCGCGGACTGCGCGGCGGCCACCGCCTGCTGCGCCTGGGCCAGGGCGGCGCGCGTCCGCTCCAGGGTGGCGGCCGCCTGCGCCGCCTCCGCCGAGGAGTCGGCGAGCTGTCCCTTGAGCTGCCCGATCCGCTGGTCGACCTTGCTCTTGGCCGCGCGGTCGTCCTGCGCGGCTGCCGCGCCCGCCCCGGTCAGCCCGGCCGACAGCGCCAGCCCGGCCACCGCGAGGCCGGCGGCCCAGCGCAGGCGCAGGGGTCGGGCGGGGCGGAGGCGCGGCAAGGTCACGAGGCGAGGAGTCCTGACGTGCTGGAGGCGCCGGTCCGGCGCCACGGGTGGGACGAGAGGACTCTAACGGTGCCGATGTTCTGGTTGGGGCAGTTGGGGCATGAGCGCTAGTTCACGTTCACCAGCAGCCGCTCGAGCCCGCGGATGATGTAGCCCGGGGCCCAGCACGGCTCCTCGACCACCGCCAGCCCCGGCACCCGAGCGAGCACCTCGCCGAACGAGGCGGCCAGCTCCATCCGGGCCAGCGGCGCCCCCAGGCAGAAGTGGATGCCGGCCCCGAAGCTGATATGCGGGTTCTCGGCGCGGGTGATGTCCAGCCGCTCCGGGTCCGTGAAGCGGGACGCGTCGTGGTTGGCCGAGCCGAACAGCAGCGCGATCTCGGTGCCGCGACGCAGCGTCTGGCCGTGCAGCTGGACGTCCTCGAGCACCCAGCGCTCGAACATCTGCAGCGGGGTGTCGTAGCGCATGAGCTCCTCGAGCGCGCTCGGCAGCAGGTCCGGCTGCGCACGCAGCAGGGCCAGCTGCTCGGGGTTGCGCAGCAGGGCCCACCAGCCGTTGGTCGTCACGTTCACGGTGGCCTCGTGGCCGGCGTTGAGCAGCAGCACGCAGGTGCCGACCAGCTCGTCCTCGGTGAGCCGGTCGCCCTCGTCGACGACCTGGGCCAGCGCGCTGATCAGGTCCTCCCCGGGGTGGTCCCGCCGCTGCCGGGCCAGCTCGCGCAGGTAGGCCGAGAACTCCAGGCTGGCCCGCACCGCGGTGTCCTGGGCCTCCTGGCTGGGGTTGAGCTCGTACATCCCGCAGATGTCGGCCGACCAGGGCCGCAGCAGGTGCCGGTCGGACTCGGGCACGCCGAGCATCTCGGCGATCACGGTGACCGGCAGCGGCTCGGCCACCAGCGCCTTGAGGTCGACCGGCGAGCCGTCGCTGCCGGCGTCGAGGAGGTCGTCGACGAGCCCGGCGGCCAGCTCGTGCACGCGCGGGCGCAGCTGCTCCACGGTGCGCGGGGTGAAGGCCTTGCTCACCAGCCGCCGCAGCCGGGTGTGGTCCGGCGGCTCGACGTCGAGCATCCCGGCGCGGACCAGTCGCCAGAACGGGGCGAGGTGCTCGGGGTCCTCGGGCCGGCCCATCTCCGCGTGCGTGGCCACGTGCAGGTAGGAGCGGCCCAGCCTGCGGTCGCGCAGCAGCGCGTTGACGTCGTCGTAGCGGCTGACCACCCACTGCTGCGTCGGCTCGAACCAGGTGACCGGCGCCTGCTCGCGCAGGCGCGCGTAGGCGGCATACGGCGCGGCGACGAAGTCGCGGGACCAGGGGTCGAAGCCGAGCGATCCGGCGTCGGGGCTGGTGGGTGCGGGCGTGGTGGCGGGGTCAGGGGCAGCGGCGGGCACGGCGGGATCCTTCAGGGCAACGGCTTGGGGCCGGGGTCCGGCGGGGGGACCGGGACGACGTCACCGTATCGAGCAGCCCGTCCGACGGCGGCGGCATCCTCCGGTCTGGTCGCCGCGGCCATCCACTGGTCCGGCAGGGCCGCCGCCCGCGCCGCCCGGGCCCGCTCGGTCAGCTCGAGCACCAGCCGCACGGCCTCGGCCTGGTCCCGCGCGTCCGCCCGCACGGTGACCGGCCCGGGGCTGGTGTCCAGGTGCACGGTGGCCAGGGCGAGCAGGCGCTGCAGCGGGCCCTGGGTGGCCCGCAGGCTCTGCACCCGCTCCAGCGGCATCGCGTCGGTCTCCCGGCGCAGCCACCCGCGGCGCGTGACCACGTGCCCGGCGTCCGCGCCCACGCCGAGCACCGGCCAGGACAGCGGGTGCAGCCAGCGCGCCCGGGCCGGGGCCGGGTGCAGCGGCACGCCGGTCACCTGCGCCCGCGGGAGCACCGCCGCCAGCAGCCGCAGCGCCTCCTCCCGCGGAGCCACCGGCAGCAGCAGGGTCTGCGCCCGCTCCTGGGCGTTGCTGCGCTCGTAGGCGGCGACGTCGACCTCCACCCGCACCCAGTCGGTGCGCAGCGGGCCGCCCAGCCGCCAGAACGCCGGCTCGGCCAGCCGCACCGCCTGCACCCGGCCGGGCGGGATGGTCTGCGCGCGGGTCTCCAGCAGCCCACGGCGCACCCGCAGGCCGTCCGGCGAGGCGGCCAGGGTGAAGTCGTAGTGGCCCATGAACTCGCGCACCGCGGCCTGCCCGAAGGCGACCACGCCGGGCAGCAGCGCGATCAGCGCGCCCGGTCCGCCGTAGACCGTCGCGACCGCGACGCCGACCGGCACCAGCACGGCGCCGACCAGGAAGGTGGGTGAGCGCAGGGTGGCCGCCAGCAGCCGCCCGTTGGGCACCACGTGCAGCACCTGCTCCGGCGCCTCGGGGGTGTCCTCGTGCAGCCCGGCCGCGCGGGCCAGCAGCTCGGCACGCAGCGCGCGGGCCTCCTCCAGCCCGAGGTAGGCCAGCGGCGCCTCCGCCTTGGTGCCTCCGGCGACCTCCAGCCGCAGCTCGGCCAGGCCCAGCATCCGTGCGAGGAACGGCTGGACGACGTCGACGCTCTGCAGCCGGTCCAGCCGCACCCGGCGGGAGCGGCGGGTCAGCACGCCGGAGTCGACCCGCAGGTCCCCGCCGTCGACGCCGAAGGACGTCGTGCGCCACGCCACCCACCCGAGCACGGCGGCCACCGGCACCACCGCGAGCAGCCCGAGCGCCCACGGCCCGAGCGGGGTGTCCCCGCTGGCCGCACCCTGCCCGACCTGGGGGACGGCGACCACCAGCAGGCCGATGACCAGCCGCCAGCCGCGCACCACCGGGCTGAGCGGGTGCAGCCGGCGCAGCCCGGTGCGCGACCGCGACGGTCCGGCCGGCTGCAGGCTCACAGCCCCGCCGCCCGCGCCTCGCCGCGCGCGGCCAGCCGGTCGCGCAGCCGCGCCGCCTCCTCGGGCAGCAGCCCGGGGATCCGCGCGTCGGTGGCCGCCGCCGCGGTGTGCAGCTGCACGCAGGCCAGGCCGAACCAGCGCTGCAGCGGCCCGCGCTTGACGTCGACGAACTGCATCCGGCCGTAGGGCACCACCACCAGCTCGCGCCAGGCGATGCCGCGGCGCACCAGCAGGTCGTCGGCGCGCTCGGTGTAGCCCCAGGCCCGCTGGTTGCGGCCGATCCACCACCAGCCCCAGCCGAGCGCGACCAGCGCCGCGAGCACCACCGCCACGGCGACCCAGCCGGCGAGCAGCAGCCACCCGGTCACCGCGAGGACGGCGGCGAGGACCGCGACGACGGCGAGCAGCACGACGCGGCGCAGCGTGGCCAGCCGCGGGGACACGCTCGTCCACTCGGTGCCGGGCGGGTCGAAGACGCTCTCGGCGTCGCGATCGACCCCGTCGGGCTCCCCCCGGGCGACGTCCATGCCCGAACGCTACCGGGGCCGCGCAGCCCGCTCTGGCACGATCAGGGCGTGAGCGAGACGGCCCGCGGGCGGACGCCGACCCTCCGCGAGAGCGAGGTGGGCCTCGGCCCCAACGCCCTCGACACCGCCGAGATGGTGCTCAACATCGGGCCTCAGCACCCGGCCACCCACGGCGTGCTCCGGCTGCGCCTCGTCCTCGACGGCGAGCGGATCGTCCACGCCGAGCCGGTCATCGGCTACATGCATCGCGGCGCCGAGAAGCTGTTCGAGGTGCGCGACTACCGGCAGATCATCGTGCTGGCCAACCGGCACGACTGGCTCTCGGCGTTCGCCAACGAGCTCGGCGTCGTGCTGGCGGTGGAGCGCATGCTCGGCATGGAGGTGCCCGAGCGCGCCGTCTGGGCGCGGACCCTGCTGGCCGAGCTGAACCGGGTGCTCAACCACCTGATGTTCCTGGGCAGCTACCCGCTCGAGGTCGGCGCCATCACCCCGATCTTCTACGCGTTCCGGGAGCGCGAACTGCTGCAGGCGGTCATGGAGGAGGCCTCCGGCGGCCGCATGCACTACATGTTCAACCGGGTCGGCGGCCTCAAGGAGGACCTGCCCCTGGGCTGGACCGGCCGGGTGCGCGAGGCCGTCGCCGGCGTCCGCTCCCGGCTGCCCGAGTTCGACGACCTGGTGCTGGGCAACGAGATCTTCCGCGCCCGCACCCGCGGCGTCGGCGTGCTGCCGGTCGACACCGTGCTGGCCTACGGCGTCAGCGGGCCGATCGCGCGCGCCTCCGGGCTGGACGCCGACCTGCGCCGCGACCAGCCCTACCTGGGCTACGGCGAGCTGTTCGGCCCCGGCGGCCCGGGGCGGGTCGTCGTGCGCACCGACGGCGACTGCCTGGCCCGCTTCGAGTGCCTGCTGGAGCAGGTGCACGTCTCCCTCGATCTCGCCGACGCCGCCCTGGACCGGTTCGCGGCGTGCGCCCCCGGCCCGATCAACCAGCGGCTGCCCAAGGTGCTCAAGGCCCCGGAGGGCCACACCTACGCCGCCACCGAGAACCCGTTGGGCATCAACGGTTACTACCTCGTCTCGCGCGGCGAGCGCACCCCCTACCGGCTCAAGCTGCGCACCGCGTCCTTCAACAACGTCCAGGTGCTCTCGCAGATGCTGCCCGGCCAGCTGGTGGCCGACATGGTGGCGATCCTGGGCTCGATGTTCTTCGTGGTGGGGGACGTGGACAAGTGAGGTGGTTGCCGGGATGGGGCGGCCCTGCTGTGGCCGCGTCCGCGGTCCCTGGCGGTCTTGCTCGGGGCGAAAGGCGCTGTTGACGGCGACGGCTGCCGCTGGGGGCGGCCGCGCGGGCCGCTGCCGGTCCCGATCGCAGAATGTGACTCTGTTGCTCGCGTTCTCGGAGTGTCACGGCTCTACTGTCACAGTCTGGCCGGCTCGAAGATCGACTGGAGTGCTGCTGCGTGACACCCCCGCGTGTCGCTCAGGAGGTCTCCACTCGAGCAGCGAACAGGCCGCCGCCCGGCAGCAGGACCTGCCCAGAGCAGGACTCCCGCCGCCACCAGCGCCTGTGACCGTGAATTTGCCTCCCGCATCGCCGCGCACGTCGTGCTCGGCACCACAGCCGCGTGACCCCCACCACGTCCCCTTCAGGACCTGAGACCCACCACCTCTCACCCGCAGACGTCGACAGTGGGACCGGCGCCGTCGGCCGCGGGGGATGCCCGTCGCGGCGCCGCGAGGAGGACCGTCGTGATCGCCACCCGGACCATCAGCGAGAGCCGGCCGACCATCCGCACCGAGCCGCCCGCCACGAGCAGGGCCCGCGCGGTGGCGTTCTGCCCCGACTGCCACAGCCCGGTGACGTCCTACGGCTGCACCGCCGCCTGCCGGGGCCTGGACACCGACTGAGGAACCGCGCCTCAGGCGACGTCGGGTTCGCGCACCGGATCGCCGACCCTCCGCTGCTGGACCATCTGCGATGCCTGCTCTTCGCCGATCGGCGCGTCACCCACCGGCTCGGCCAGGGCGGCGCGGAGGAGCGGCAGCCGGACCGTGGGGCCTCGCGGGGGCACCGGCAGCACCACCGGTGCCGATGGCGGCACGGCGGCGAGCCGCTCGATCCGCGCGGCGACGGCGTCGAGCCGGCCGCCCAGCACCGCGACGTCGAGCCGCAGCTGGTCGAGCTGGCCCGCGAGCTGCTCCAGCGCGGCGAGCTCGCGGCCCGGGCGGGGCGGCTGCGGAATCGGGGAGGAGCTGCGCCGGCGCCGGCCCGGTGGTCGAGGACGGGCGAGCGGGAGGAACCGCCGCCATCCCTCGGGACGGCGGCGCCGGCCGGACCGATGGCGCCCCCTGCTCACGAGACACCGAGGGTAGGCCGGACGGGTGGGACCGGCCGGGCGCCACGCGGCAGGTGCGGAGCGGCGGGGAGCGGCCTATCCGGCGCGGTCACTTCTCCCGGGAGCGGACGAGCGGCAGGAGGACCAGGACCACGGCGGCCACGAGGACCGCCAGCGCGAGGCCCACCCGCAGCGGCGGCCCCCACCGGTCGTCCTGCGCCAGGGCGAAGTCGAGGACCACCAGGAGACCCTGCAGCGCCACCACCGCCGAGAGCGCGAACAGGAGGGCGTTGGTCCGCCGGTCGCGCCGTCCCTGCAGGTCACGCAGCCTGAGGTTGGTCAGCTCCTGCACGGTGGCCGCCCGGCCCTCCAGCGCGCTGCGCTCGCTGCCCAGCCGCCAGGCCTGGGAGGAGACCTCCTGCGCGACCAGCTCGGGACCGGCCAGGTAGCGCGAGCGCTCGTCGAGCAGCAGGAGAGCCAGGGACGCCTCGGAGGTCATGGACAGGGCGTCCTCGTTGAGCGCGGCCAGCTCGGTCTCGCGCGCGGACAGCGACGAGGGGCCGGTGTTCCGGGCCCCCAGGCGGAACAGCTGGTCCCCCATCAGCCGGCTGAACTCGTCCACCACCAGCCACTCGTCGGTGGCGGCCACGAGCCCGTCGGTGACGGCAGCGGTGACCTCCTCCGGGCTCAGCCCCGCCGAGCCGCCGCCCGCGGGCAGGCCGTGCAGCTCCGAGTGCCCGTTGGCCACGCGCAGGTGGCAGCCGGGGGCGACCTCGGCGGAGTCCATCACGAACGTGGCCTCGAGCGGGGTGCACTCGCCCCAGTCGCAGTAGATGGTGTGCCACCAGAGGATGCGGTCCGACGGCAGGGAGCTGAAGGAGTCGCGCCGCAGGTCCGATCCCCGCCCGTCCGGGAAGCGGCCCTCGAGGGCCTCGCACACCTCGCGCACCAGCGGGTTGACGTGCCGGGTCAGCTCCTCGCGCAGCTGCGAGGCCTCGTCGCGGCCGGGCCGGTCCTCGCAGGGGACGGTCACCCGGGCGATCACGTAGCCGATCGAGAACGCGGAGATCCGGAGCTCGCACGAGGAGACCCGGGCCAGTCCCGGGACAGACAGCCGTCGGCGCACCAGCGGACCCTCGACACGTTGCGCGCCTTGGGATGACTGGTGGTCGATGAGCACGAGGCTCGAGTCCCTGGCCTCGTCCACCGGCTCACCGGGGAGGGATGCGGCCGCTGCCGCCCACTGCCCGCCGAGGTTCAGCACCCGCCCCAGCGAGATCCGCTCCCGCAGGAGGAAAGGGGCCACGAGCACCGCGGTGTGCTCACTCCGGCAGGCCTCTGCGAGCAACGAGCCACTCCCCCTCGCCCACGCGCTGGGCGGTCACCTGCCACTCGGGGCCGAGGAGCGCGGACCAACGGCCGGGCGAAGTGTATACAGGGGTTTTCGCGCCGAAGGTCGAGCAGGAGACGAACATCCCGCCCTCGCCCAGCGCCCGCTTCACCTCCGGCGCCCAGGCCGGACCGTTCACCACGACCAGCGTCCCGACCGCCCCGGTCGCGACGGGGAGCGCGCGGACGTCGGCGGCGAACATGGGCAGCTGGGTGACCGCGTGCGTGAGCATGGCGGGGAGCAGGTCGCTCCACAGCGTCCGGTAGCCGGCACCGGCCAGCAGGGCGGCAGCCTCACCGGTGCCCCCGCACAGCTCTACCACCGGGGCCACGAGCCGCTGGTGCCGCAGCAGCGCGCGCAGCGGGTCGAGGTAGTCCGGCCGGGAGCTCACCCACGCCGCCCACTCGGGCGCCTGGGCGGTGTAGATGTCGCGCAGCTCCTGCCATCCGTCGGACCCGGCATCGCGCTCGGCCTTGGCCAGGGCCGCCCGGCTCGGGTGGTCCGAGGCGTTCAGGTCCGGTGCCGGCACGGAGGTCTCGAGCGGCGCCAGCCAGGTCACGTGAGGACGCACGTCGACCTCATCGCGCGTGGAAGTCCTTCGGCTCGGCCGTATCGGCGTCGTGGTCGGCGTCGTCGCGCGGGGGTAGCTTGCAGAAGCGCTCGAGCAGCAGGCCGACGGCCACCAGGCCGAGGGCGGCCAGCGCGGCCAGGCCGGAGAACAGCGCGTCCTGGCGGCGGGCGGCGCTGGAGGAGACGAGCGCCAGCGCCAGGGCCAGACCGCCGTAGGCGCCGGCCAGCACCGCGCCGGCGTGGCTGCAGGCCTTGGCCAGCACCACCATCCGGGCGGCGTGCAGCGGGTCGTAGGGCTTGGCCCCGGGCAGACCGCGCAGCCGCCGGCGGAAGGAGAGCGCGGCCACCAGCACCCCGAGGTCGACGACGGCCAGCGCGGCCGGCAGCGACCACGGGACCGGGGGCAGCTGCGCGTCGGCCAGCCGCACGACGAGCAGCACCAGCAGCGCCGTGCCGAGGACCAGCGCGACGAGGAGACCGGGTCGGGTGCGGTTCACGCAGTCCCGTCCGCGACGACTGCGCCGCCCTGCTCGGGCAGCTCCGCGAGACCGTCGTGGGGCAGCGACAGGTCCAGGGCGAGGTCCGGGCGCCGGCGCACGCCCGCGGTCCCCACGGCGGCCAGCAGGTCCCGGACCCGCCCCCGGCCGGGCACCTCGAACGAGGGGTCGACGTCGTTCCACGGCGCGAGGACGAACGCGCGCTCGGTGAGCCGCGGGTGCGGCAGCACCATCCCCGGCGCCCCGGGGTCGCCATCGGGCCGGTCGTCGATGACCCGGTCGCCCACGGCCAGCACGTCGATGTCCAGGGTGCGCGGCCCCCACCGCTCCTCGCGCGACCGGTCGCGGCCGTAGGCCTCCTCGATGGCGTGCACCCGGTCCAGCAGCGAGCGCGGCGACAGCGTCGTGTCCAGCACGACCACGGCGTTGAGGAAGGCAGGCTGCTCGACGCCGCCCACCGGGTCGGTCTCGTAGAGCGGGCTGACCGCGTAGACCTCGACGCCGGGGGTGTCGAGCAGGCTGTCCAGACCGCCCTGCAGGTTCTCCAGCGTGTCACCCACGTTGCTGCCCAACGACAGTGCCGCCCGGCGGATCGGCCGCAGCGAGTCGGTGATGGTGTCGACCACCGAGCGGGCGGCGTCGACGCCGGCGGGCGCGGTGGGCTGGCTGGCGGCGGGCTGGCTGGCGGTGGGCTCGGTCACGGCATGGCTCCTGTCGTGCGGCTGGTGCTGCTCGTGCTGCCGGTGCTGGCGTTCTCCGGGGCGTCCTCGGTCCGGGGCTGGGGGTGGGTGGTCTCGGGGTGGGTGGTCTGGTTCTGGTTCTGGGCGCGGGTGATGCTCACCGTGACGTCGGCGAAGGTGAGCGGGCTCGGCGCCTGCGGCTTGTGGACGGTGACCTCGACGGCCTGCACCCGAGGGTCGGCCAGGGCGCGGTCGGCGATGCGCTGGGCCAGGGTCTCGAGCAGGTCCACCGGCTCGCCGCCCACGACGGCGGCCACGTCGGTGGCCAGCGCCCCGTAGTCCACCGTGTCGGCCAGCGCGTCCGACGCGGCGGCCGGGCGGGTGTCGACCGAGAGGACCAGGTCGACGAGGAAGTCCTGCCCGTCGCGCCGCTCGTGCGCGAAGACACCGTGGTGGCCGCGCACGCGCAGGCCACGCAGGGCGATCCGGTCGATGCTCATGGGGCTCCTCCCTCGCCGGACGCCCCGCCGGGGGTCCCGCCGGGGTCGTCGTCGGGTCCCCGTCCGCGGTCCTGCTCGACGTCGGAGTCGTCCTCGTCGTCGAGCGCGCTGAGCACCGGCGAGGCGTGGTGCACCCACAGCCGCCAGCCGCCGTCGCTGCGGCGGAAGACGTTGGTGGCCGCGACCCGCCCGCCCGGGAACCCGAAGCTGGCGCCGCCGTCGCCGCCGGTGAGCACGTTCTCGGTGCAGGTGACCACCGCGGCGTCCCCCTGCACGTGGACCTCGACGTCGGTGAGGAAGAACTGCACGTAGGGCGTCCCGGCCATGATCGCGGCCCAGGAGCGCAGCACCTCGGACCGCCCGTGCAGCGGGGGCCAGCCCGGGTGCACGCAGACGACGGACTCCGCCTCGGGCCCGTCCAACCAGAGCGCGCCCATGAGGTCCAGGTCCGCCGACTCCACCGCCGTGTACAGCGAGGTGTTGGCCGCCTCGACCGCGGACGCGGCGTCGCGGCTCATGCCGGCACCCCGGTCGTGTCCTCCGGGACGGCAGCCGGCGCGGACCGCGCCGACTCCACCGCCGCCACCACCCGCACCGCGTCGGCGCTGGGTCTCACCGCGTGGGTGCGCACGCACCAGGCGCCGGCCGCGGCGGCCAGCGTGGTGACCGCGGTGGTGGCGTCCTCGCGGTCCAGCACCGGTCGCGGCTGCCCGTCCGGCCCGGGCCGCAGCCGGCCGAGGAAAGCCTTGCGCGAGGCCCCTACCAGCAGCGGGCGGCCCAGGGCGGCCAGCTCGGGCAGCCCGGCCAGCAGCGCCCAGTTGTGCTCGGCGGTCTTGGCGAACCCCAGACCGGGGTCGAGCACCACCTGCTCGGGGTCGACCCCGGCGGCCACCACCGCGTCGAGCCGGGCGGCCAGCTCGGCCCGCACCTCGGCCACGACGTCGGCGTAGACGGCTCGCGACTGCATGTCGGTGCTGTGCCCGCGCCAGTGCATGACGACGTAGGGCACGCCGGCCGCGGCGGCCACCCGCGGCAGGTCGGGGTCGGCCAGCCCGCCGCTGACGTCGTTGAGCACGGCGGCACCGGCGCTGAGCGCGGCCTCCGCGGTGCTGGCGCGCATGGTGTCGACGCTGACGACGGCCCCTGCGGCGACCAGCTCGCGGACCACGGGCACCACCCGCCGTCGCTCCTCGTCCGGGTCCACCCGTCCGGCGCCGGGGCGCGTGGACTCCCCGCCGACGTCGAGCAGGTCCGCCCCGTCGGCCAGCAGCGCCAGCCCGTGGGCCACCGCCGCGTCCGGCTCGAGCCAGATGCCGCCGTCGGAGAACGAGTCCGGCGTCACGTTGACCACGCCCATGACCAGGCAGCGCCCCGCCGCGGCGAGGTGGCCGGGCAGCGCGCGCACGGGTGGGCCCGGCGGGGACGGGACGGGACGGGACATCGTGGCCACCCTAGGAGGGCCCCCGCGGGTCCGGGCAAGCCCGGGCGGGCGGGAGAAGGATCACGCCGATCGGCTGCAGCGGGCTCGGTGGGACCAGTGGGCCCAGTGGGCCCAGCGGGCTCAGTGGGCCCGGTGGGAGTGGCTGGGCGGGAGTGGCTGGCGGGAGTGGCTGGGTGGAAGTGGGTCAGTGACCGAGGATGAGGCTCATCGCCTCGGCGCGAGTGGCCGGGTTGCGCAGGTGGCCGCGCACGGCGCTGGTGACCGTGCGGGCGCCCGGCTTCCGGATGCCGCGCATGGACATGCACAGGTGCTCGCACTCGATGACGACGATGACCCCGCGCGGCTGCAGGATCCGCACCAGCGCGTCGGCGACCTGGCTGGTGAGCCGCTCCTGCACCTGCGGGCGGCGGGCGTAGACCTCGACCAGGCGGGCCAGCTTGGACAGCCCGGTGATCCTGCCGTCCTCGCTGGGGATGTAGCCGACGTGCGCCACCCCGTGGAAGGGCACGAGGTGGTGCTCGCACTGGCTGAACACCTCGATGTCCTTCACCAGCACCAGCTCGTCGTGGCCGAGGTCGAAGGTGGTGGTGAGGACCTCCTCCGGCTCCTGCCAGAGCCCAGCGAAGATCTCGCCGTAGGCGCGGGCCACCCGTGCCGGGGTCTCGCGCAGCCCGTCCCGCTCGGGGTCCTCGCCGATGGCAAGCAGGATCTCCCGCACCGCCGCCTCGACGCGGCCAGCGTCGTAGGGAGGTCGCTGCCCGCGACCGCCCGCCACCGGCGCGTCCTGTGCGTCGGGGCGGGCGTCGTCCAGAGCGGTCACGTCAGCCCTCGCTGGGCAGCGGCGACGGAGGCACGTCGGTGGGGTTGTCCAGGCCCATGCTGGGGCCCTCGTCGGTCGAGCCGTCGACCGGCACCTCGCCGTGCCGCTGGCCGTTCGAGCTGCCGTTGGCGTGCCCGTTCAGGAGCTCGCGCTCCTTGTCGGTGAGCACAGGGCCCCGGTCGGAGACCTGCCGCTTGGTCGAGGACAGCCACACCGGCCGGCTCGGGCGCTTGCGCACCGGCTCGAAGATGGCGGCCACCTCGGCCTTGTCCAGGGTCTCCTTCTCGAGCAGCTCGAGCACCAGGTTGTCCAGGACGTCGCGGTTCTCGACCAGGATCTCCCAGGCCTCGTCGTGCGCGGTGTCGATGAGGCGACGGACCTCCTCGTCGACCACCGAGGCGACCTCCTCGGAGTAGTCGCGCTGGTGGCCCATGTCGCGGCCGAGGAACGGCTCGCTGCTGTTCTCGCCGAGCTTGATCGCGCCGATCCGCTCGCTCATGCCGTACTGCGTCACCATCGCGCGGGCCACGCCGGTGGCCTTCTCGATGTCGTTGGCCGCCCCGGTGGTGGGGTCGTGGAAGACGATCTCCTCCGCCACCCGGCCGCCGAGCATGTAGGCGAGCTGGTCGAGCATCTCGTTGCGCGTGGTCGAGTACTTGTCCTCGTCCGGCAGCACCATCGTGTAGCCGAGCGCGCGACCGCGGGGCAGGATCGTGATCTTGTGCACCGGGTCGGTGTTCGGCAGCGCCGCCGCCACCAGGGCGTGCCCGCCCTCGTGGTAGGCGGTGATCTTCTTCTCCTTCTCGTTCATCAGCCGCGTGCGCTTCTGCGGCCCGGCGACGACCCGGTCGATGGCCTCGTCGACGGCGTCGTCGTCGATGAGCTTCTTGCCACCGCGGGCAGTCAGCAGCGCGGCCTCGTTGAGCACGTTGGCCAGGTCGGCACCGGTGAAGCCGGGGGTCCGGCGGGCCATCGCCATGAGGTCGACGTCGGCGGCGAGCGGCTTGCCCTTGGCGTGCACCTGGAGGATCTTGAAGCGGCCCTCGAGGTCCGGGCGCTCGACGGCGATCTGACGGTCGAAGCGGCCCGGGCGCAGCAGCGCGGGGTCGAGGATGTCGGGCCGGTTGGTGGCGGCGATCAGGATGATCCCGCCGCGCACGTCGAAGCCGTCCATCTCGACCAGCAGCTGGTTGAGGGTCTGCTCGCGCTCGTCGTGGCCGCCGCCGAGGCCCGCACCGCGGTGCCGGCCGACCGCGTCGATCTCGTCGACGAACACGATGGCCGGGGCGTTGGCCTTGGCCTGCTCGAACAGGTCGCGCACCCGGCTGGCGCCCACGCCGACGAACATCTCGACGAAGTCCGAGCCGGAGATCGAGTAGAACGGCACGCCCGCCTCGCCGGCCACGGCGCGCGCGAGCAGCGTCTTGCCGGTGCCGGGCGGGCCGTAGAGCAGCACGCCCTTGGGGATCTTGGCGCCGACGGCCTGGAACTTGGCCGGCTCCTGCAGGAACTCCTTGATCTCGTGGAGCTCCTCCACCGCCTCGTCCGCGCCGGCGACGTCGGCGAAGGTGGTCTTGGGGGTGTCCTTGCTGATCAGCTTGGCCTTGGACCGCCCGAACTGCATGACCCGCGAGCCGCCGCCCTGCATCTGGTTCATGAAGAACAGGAAGACGACGACGATCAGCACGATCGGCAGCAGCGTGAACAGCAGGCTCACGAACCAGCTCTGCTTGGGGACCGTGTTGTCCCAGCCGCCGGGCGGCGGGGTCTTCTCGAGGTCCTGCACCAGCTGGGTCTGCAGGCCGTCGACGTAGTCGGCCTGCACCTTGGGTGCGCCGTCGATGGTCTGGCCGTCCTTGAGCGTGACCTCTACCCGCTGGTCCCGGTCGACGATCCGGACCTTCTGGGCCTTGCCGTCCTGGATGGCGGCGACGACCTTGGAGGTCTCGACGTTCTTGAAGCCGCCGGGAGCGGCGACCTGGAGCACCGCGATCACGGCGATGACGGCCAGGACGATCCAGATGATCGGGCCGCGGAAGATCTTCTTGACGTCCATCGATGCGGGGCGGGGTCGCCCCGTCCCTCCTGCCGACGACGGTTACGGTTCGGTCACCGGCGCGGTCCGGTCGTGATGGGTCCGGGCCCGCGCTGAGGCGTTCGACGGTACACCGGACCGACTGCCCCCGCAGGGGCGGTGATCATCGGTGGACCGGCACCCGGACCGACCCGACGTTCCGGTCGGCTTCCGTCGGGCTCAACGACCCCTGTTCCCCGGCTGTTCCTCCTGGGCCGGGCAGGGGCGTTCGCCCGTGGCGAAGGGGGGGGCTCTCGGCGGGGGTCGGGCGCCTCGGCGGCTGCGCCAGCCGGCGGGCGGTCCGGCTCGGG
>JBQCHF010000123.1:0-25089 GCA_051954955.1 Motilibacteraceae bacterium | reverse complement strand
GGGGAACGCGATGACCTCGCGCAGCGAGTCGGCGCCGGCCAGCAGCATGCAGACGCGGTCCCAGCCGAAGGCGATGCCGCCGTGCGGCGGCGGGCCGTACTGGAAGGCGTCGAGCAGGAAGCCGAACTTCTCCTGCGCCTCGTCGGAGGTGAGCCCGATGACGTCGAACACCCGCTGCTGCATCTCGCGGCGGTGGATACGGATGGATCCGCCACCGATCTCGTTGCCGTTGCACACGATGTCGTAGGCGTAGGCCAGCGCCTCGCCCGGCGCGTCCTGGAAGCGGTCGGCCCAGTCGGCGTTGGGCGAGGTGAACGGGTGGTGCACGGCGGTCCAGCCGCCCTCGCCGTCCTCCTCGAACATCGGGGCGTCGACGACCCACAGGAACGACCACTGCGACTCGTCGATGAGGCCGCAGCGCCGGCCGATCTCGAGCCGGGCGGCGCCGAGCAGCGCGAGCGCGTCGTTCCGCTTGCCGGCGGCGAAGAACACCGCGTCGCCGGGCTCGGCGCCGACGTGCTCGGCCACCCGGGCCCGCTCGTCGTCGCTGATGTTCTTGGCCACCGGCCCGGTCAGCTCGCCGTCGGGCTGCACCAGCACGTAGGCCAGGCCCTTGGCCCCGCGGGCCTTGGCCCAGTCCTGCCAGCCGTCGAGCTCCTTGCGGGTCTGCCCCGCACCGCCGGGCATGACCACGGCGCCGACGTGCCCGCCGGACTCCACTGCCGCGGCGAACACCCGGAACGGGGTGGCCTTGAAGAACTCCGTGCAGTCCACCAGTTCCTGCCCGAACCGGTTGTCGGGCTTGTCGCTGCCGTAGCGCGACATCGCCTCGGCGTAGGTCAGGCGCGGCATCTCGCCGATCTCGTAGTCCAGGACGCCCTTCCACAGGGCGCGGACCACGGACTCGCCGACCTCGATGACGTCGTCCTCCTCCACGAAGGACATCTCGATGTCGAGCTGGGTGAACTCGGGCTGGCGGTCCTTGCGGAAGTCCTCGTCCCGGTAGCAGCGGGCGATCTGGTAGTACCGCTCCAGGCCGCCGACCATGAGCAGCTGCTTGAACAGCTGCGGCGACTGCGGCAGCGCGTACCACTTGCCCGGCTGCAGCCGCACCGGCACCAGGAAGTCGCGGGCGCCCTCGGGCGTGGAGCGGGTGAGGGTCGGCGTCTCGACCTCGACGAACTCGCGCTCGGCGAGGACCTCGCGGGCGATCCGGCTGACCTCGCTGCGCATCCGGATGGCACGGGCCGGGGCCTGCCGGCGCAGGTCGAGGTAGCGGTAGCGCAGCCGCACCTCGTCGCCGACCTCGAGGTGCTCGTCGAGCGGGAACGGCAGCGGCGCGCTCTCGGACAGCACGTCGAGGCTCTCGACGACGACCTCCACCTCGCCGGTCGGGATGTTCGCGTTCTCGTTGCCCTCGGGGCGGCGCTGCACGGTGCCGGTGACCTTGACGCAGTACTCGGCGCGCAGCTCGTGCGCGGTGTCGGCGTCGCGGACCACCACCTGCACCACGCCGGAGGCGTCGCGCAGGTCCAGGAAGGCGACGCCGCCGTGGTCGCGGCGGCGGGCGACCCAGCCGGCCAGGGTGACGGTGCTGCCGGCGTCCTGCGCACGCAGGGAGCCGGCGGTGCGGGTGCGGATCACGAGCTCTTCTTCTCCTGAGTCTCCCCGACCCTGCTCACGAGGGCCGGCACGGCGGAGTCCAGCGGCACGGCTTCCTGCGCGCCGGACGCGAGGTCCTTGACCTGGGCGTTGCCGCCCTCGAGATCTCGCTCACCGAGCACGAGCGCGAACCGGGCGCCGCTGCGGTCGGCCGCCTTCATCGCCCCCTTGAGCCCGCGGTCGCCGTAGGCGACGTCGACCCGCACCCCCGCGCGGCGCAGCTGCGCGGCCATCACCACCACCCGGTCCTTGGCGGGAGCCCCCATCGGCACCAGGAAGACGTCGACCCGGGACTGCTCCCCCACCGTGAGCCCCTCGGCGCGGCAGGCCAGCAGGGTGCGGTCGGTGCCCAGGCCGAAGCCGATGCCGGACAGCGGCTGCCCGCCCAGCTCGGCCATCAGGCCGTCGTAGCGCCCGCCCCCGCCGATGCCGGACTGCGAGCCCAGGCCGTCGTGCACAAACTCGAAGGTGGTGCGGGTGTAGTAGTCGAGCCCGCGGACCATGCGCGGGTTGAGCACGTAGACCACGCCGAGGGCGTCGAGGTGGGCGCGCACCGCCGCGAAGTGCTCGGCGCAGGCGGTGCACAGGTGGTCGAGCATGAGCGGGGCGTCGGCCAGCTGACGGCGCACCTCCTCGCGCTTGTCGTCGAGCACCCGCAGCGGGTTCAGCTCGGCGCGGGCACGGGTGGCCTCGTCCAGGTCCAGGCCGCGCAGGAACCCCACCAGCAGCTCCCGGTAGGCCGGGCGGCAGGCGGGGTCACCCAGGCTGGTCAGCTCGAGCCGGTAGCCGGTGAGCCCGAGCGAGCGGTAGCCCTCGTCGGCGATCGCGACGACCTCGGCGTCCAGGGCCGGGTCGTCGACGCCGACGGCCTCAACGCCCACCTGGTGGAACTGGCGGTAGCGCCCGGCCTGCGGGCGCTCGGCGCGGAACTGCGGGCCGGCGTACCAGAGCTTGACCGGCAGCTGGCCGCGGTCGAGCCCGTGCTCGATGACCCCGCGGATCACCCCCGCGGTGCCCTCCGGGCGCAGCGTGATGGACCGCCCGCCGCGGTCCTCGAACGTGTACATCTCCTTGCTCACGACGTCGGTGCTCTCGCCGACGCCGCGCACGAACAGCCCGGTGTCCTCGAACACCGGCAGCTCGGCGTAGCCGTAGCCGGCGCGGCGGGCCGGACCGGACAGCGCCTCGCGCACGGCGAGGAAGGCGGTGGACTCGGGCGGGAAGTACTCCGCGACGCCCTTGGGCGCACGGAACTGGCTCTGCGGCTGGGGCTTCTCGTCGCTCGCCGCGGTGCTCTGCGCGGGAGCGGTCGCCTGCTCGGTCATGCTCACAGTCCTCGGGTGGGAGCGGCCGGGGCGCCTTCCCCGTCCTCCTGCAGCTGACGCAGGAAGGGGTTGGTGGCGCGCTCGCGGCCGATGGTCGTCCGGTCGCCGTGGCCGGGCAGGACGAGGACGTCGTCGGGCAGCGGCAGGACCTTGGTGGTCAGGCTGCGCAGCATCGTCGCGGTGTCCCCACCCGGCAGGTCGGTGCGTCCGATGCTGCCGGCGAACAGGACGTCGCCGGACAGGCACAGCTGGCTGGCCTCGTCCGGAAGGTCCTGAGCGGGCAGGCGGAACATCACCGACCCCCTGGTATGACCGGGGGCGTGGTCGACGGTGATCTCCAGCCCGGCCAGGTGCAGCACGGCCCCGTCGTCCATCGTGCGGACGTCGTCGGGCTCGGTCCAGGTGAGCTGGCCCATCATCGCCTGCAGCTGCGGCCCCATGCCCTTGGCCGGGTCCGCGAGCAGCTCGGCGTCGTCGGGGTGGATGAAGGCCGGCACGTCGCGGGCACCGCACACCGGGGTGACCGAGAACGTGTGGTCCAGGTGGCCGTGGGTGAGCAGGACGGCGACCGGGCGCAGCCGGTGCTCGGCCAGCACCTCGTCCAGCTGCGGGACGACGTCGATGCCGGGGTCGACGACGACGCACTCCTCACCGGCACCGGGGGCGACGACGTAGCAGTTCGTGCCGAACGCTCTGGCGGGGAACCCGGCGACGAGCACGCGTACGACCTCGCTGTCCGTGACGGCCCGCCTGCGCTGCGGCGGCGGGGAAGGGCTGACCGACCGTCCGAGCCTACCGGCGCGGCGCGAGCCGGGGCGAACGAGAAGGAGCACCCTGCGCACCTAGACTGCCGTGGCCGGTGGCGGGGCCCCCGGCGTGCGTCGAGGAGGGGTACGTGGCGAGCAAGGAACGCGAGCGCCAGCTCGCGCGCGCCAAGTTCGAGCGCCAGCAGGCGCGCCGGGCCGAGCGGGCCCGCCGGCGGCGGCGCAACAACATCGTGGCCGCGGTCGGCGCCATGGTCGTCGTCGCGCTGGTGGGCGCGGTCGTCTACGCCCTCAACCGCGGCTCGGACACCAGCACCGTCCCCGCGGCGGCGGGCTCCCCCAGCCCCAGTGCCACCGCCCCCTCGTGCACCTTCACCCCGAGCGGTACCCCGGCCAAGGGCGGCAGCGCGCTCGGCCGCCCGGCCGACGGCCCCGCGGGGAGCGAACCCGGCTACTCGGCCACGCTAGTCACCAACGTGGGCACCATCGCCTTCACCGCGCTCACGGACAAGGCGCCCTGCGCCACCCGCAGCTTCGCCTACCTGGCGGGCAAGAAGTACTTCGACGGCACCCCCTGCCACCGCCTGACCACCACCGGCATCTACGTCCTGCAGTGCGGCGACCCGAGCGGCACCGGCTCGGGCGGCCCGGGCTACAGCTTCGGCGACGAGAACCTGCCCAAGGCATCGGGCGGCACCGCGGTCTACAAGGCCGGCACGGTGGCCATGGCCAACAGCGGCCCGTCCACCAACGGCAGCCAGTTCTTCCTGGTCTACAAGGACAGTCCGCTCCCGCCCAACTACACGGTCTTCGGCACCATCACCCAGGGCCTCGACGTCGTGAGCAAGGTCGCGGCCGCGGGCGTCGCCGGGGGTGGCGGAGACGGGGCACCGCAGGACAAGGTGACCATCAAGACCGTGACGATCTCCCAGTGAGGTCTTCGAGCCGTGAGGACGAGCGTTGAGCACTGACGAGTGGGGGCGGGTCGACGAGACCGGCGCCGTCTGGGTCCGCACTTCCGCCGGCGAGCGGTCGGTCGGCTCCTACCCCGGCGCCACGCCGGAGGAGGCGCTGGCCTACTTCGGGCGCAAGTACGACGAGCTGGCCGGCCAGGTCGGTCTGCTCGAGCAGCGGGTGCGCGGCACGGACCTGCCGGCCAAGGAGGCCACCGGGCTGATCGACAAGCTGCGCGCGGCGGTCGTCGAGGCGCACGCCGTCGGCAACCTCGACAGCCTCACCGCCCGCCTGGACGCGCTGCGCCCGATCGTGGCCGCCCGGCAGGCCGAGCAGGACGCCGCCCGCAGCAAGGCACGCGAGGCGGCCCGTGAGCGCAAGGAGGCCATCGTCGTCGAGGCCGAGCAGCTGGCCGAGTCCACCCAGTGGAAGTCGACCGGCGAGCGGCTGCGCGCGCTGCTGGACGAGTGGAAGGCCGCGCCGCGGCTGGACCGCAAGACCGACGACGACCTGTGGAAGCGGTTCAGCGCCGCGCGCAACGGCTTCGACAAGAAGCGGCGGCACCACTTCGCCACGCTGGACGCGCAGCGCGACGAGGCCAAGGCGCGCAAGGAGTCGATCGTCGCCGAGGCCGAGGAGCTGTCGACGTCGACCGAGTGGGGCGCCACCGCCTCGCGCTACCGCGACCTGATGACGCGGTGGAAGGCGGCCGGTCGCGCCGGCAAGGCCGACGAGGAGGCGCTGTGGCAGCGCTTCCGGGCCGCGCAGGACGTCTTCTTCGCCGCCCGCTCGGCCACCTTCGCCGAGCGCGACGGCGAGCAGGCCGAGAACCTCACGGCCAAGGAGGCCCTCGTCGCCGAGGCCGAGGCGCTCCTGCCGGTGACCGACCTGCGAGCCGCCCGCGCCGCGCTGCGCGGCATCCACGAGCGCTGGGAGGCGATCGGCCACGTCCCGCGCGACGCACGCCCCCGCGTCGAGGGGCGGCTGCGCGCGGTGGAGGACGCCGTCCGCCACGCCGAGGAGGCCGAGTGGCGGCGGACGAACCCCGAGGCCCGGGCCCGTGCCGAGGCCACCGTCGCCCAGCTCGAGGACTCCATCGCCAAGCTGGAGAAGGACCGCGACGCCGCCCGCGAAGCCGGTCAGGACCGCAAGGCGGCCGACGCCGACGCGGCCATCGAGGCCCGCCGCAGCTGGCTCGCCGAGGCCCAGAAGACCCTGGCCGAGTTCACCCGGTGAGCACGTCGTCGGCGGGATGACCGCCGCACGCCGAGGGCCCCTCCGCGTGGTTCGCACCGCGCAGAGGGGCCCTCGCCGTTACGTGGGCGGCAGGATCATCCGCCCGCCTGCACCACGCCGTTCACGCTGAGCGTGTAGGACGCGGACTGCTGCACCTGCTGCGACGGGTCGTCGTAGGCGACCACGGCGATCACCGTCGGGTAGCTCTTGAACTGCGCGAGGTCCGCGCCGGACAGGCTGAAGGACCGCTGGCCGTCGAAGTCGCGGACGAACGCCTTGCCCTTGGCCTCGTCGAGGCCGACCAGGCGGACGTCCCAGTTCGCGACCTCGATCGGGCGCACCTGCGTGCTCGACCGGAACACCGAGGCGTCCGAGCCGTCGGAGAGCAGCGTGCCGCCGACGGAGACGTCGTCGACGTACCAGCCGCCGTCGTTGACCCCGCCGTCGCTGACGTAGCGGAACCCGAGCAGGACCTTCTGACCGGCGTAGGCCGACAGGTCGAAGGTCTGGGTGGCGAAGCCGGCCGCGTCGCCGTTGAGCGCCGGGCCGAGCGGACCCTCCACGGTGTTGTCGTTGGCCAGCGCCGTGTAGGTCTTGCCGCCGTCGGTCGAGACCACCGTGTAGGCGTAGTCGTAGTCCTTCTCGGCGAGGTGGCGCTCGGTGTACGTGAGCGTCGGGTTCGCCTGCGGCACCGTGACCTCGACGATGGCGGTCGCGTAGCGGTTGGAGGTGTTGCCGGACCACAGCGTCGGGTCACCCTCCCGGCCGGGGGCGTCGGTGACCGACGTCCACAGCAGCGGCTGCGGTGCGAGCGTTCCGGCGCCCTCGAAGGACACCGACTGCAGCTGCTTGCCCGACAGCACCGACTGGTCGGCCGTCCGCAGCGTCACGTAGTCCGCGCCGTTGGGAGCGGCGCCGGGGGCGGCGTACGCCTTGGGGTTGAGCAGGTTGAGCCGCTGGTCCAGGCTCGCGCTGCTGACGCGCGCGGTGTCCGTGTCACCCTTGGCCTTGCCGCCGTCGACGGCGTGGTCGAGCAGGTTCATCAGCTGGAAGTCGTGCACGACGTCGTAGACGTCGGTGCCCGGCGCGAACCTGTCGAGCTGGTCCTGCACGCCCTGCAGGCCCTGCGCCTCACCGTCGCGGTGCAGCGCGGAGATGAACTCCTGGCCGTACCGGTCGTAGAGGAACAGCTGGAACGACCATGCGATGCCGTAGTCGGCCAGGATGTTCGCGTCGCTGCCCTGGTCGCCCCACCTGGTGAGGCTGTTCGCCGGGCCGCCGCAGTCGCGCGGGTTGACGTTGTAGTCGGTCTTCACCGTGCCGAAGCCCTGGAAGCACACGATGTGCGACTCGTTGCCCGGCTCGAACACCGTGGCGGTCGGGTTGCCGTAGCCCACCAGGCTGATCGCGAAGTCCGACAGCCCCTCGTTGACGAAGGTGGCCTCGCCGGGGTCCTGGTAGGACTCCAACAGATGCTGGTACTCGTGCGCGAAGGTGCCCTCGTAGAGCCTCGGGCGCGCCTGCCGCGAGGTGCAGACGTCGTCGCTCGGGTCGTTCGGCGGGTTGGCGCCGGTGCGGTGCGCCCAGTCGAACGCGTCGATCGTCATCACGTTGCGGTCGGTGAGGGCGTTGAACTGGCTGGAGAAGAAGCCCGCGATGTACGACGAGGCCTCAGGGAAGTCGTAGAAGTTGTCGTCGCGGACGTTGTCGACCAGCGTGACGATCTTGTCGCCCGGGCCGGTGAAGTCGTACCGGCCGGCCAGCGGCGACTTGGAGCCGTCCCGGTCCGGCGGGGTGCTGAAGGCCGCGGACTCCTTCGGGTACATGTTCGTGTCGAACTGGTCGGCCAGCGCCTGGGCCTGGTCGGCCGTCACCGTCGTCGTTCCCGGCACCTGCTCGCGGCAGTCGCCGGCAGGGAAGGCGGTGTCGTTGGCGACCCACACCTCGATCTGGGCGCCGACGGCCTTGAGCGTGTAGTCCTTGAGGTAGAGCTTCCCGTTGTAGTCGTCCAGTGCCAGCCACTTGCGGACCGTCCCGACCGGCGCGGACGAGGTGCCCTGGGCGGTCAGCGACGAGCGCACCGACGGCGAGGCGCTGGGGCTCGACGTCCCGCTTCCCTTGCCGTGCCGCAGCGCGGCCTGCAGCGTCTGGTCCAGCCCGAACTCCTTGCCTTGCGGCACCTCGCGGACGTCCGATGCCCCCCGTGGGCTCGACGGGCGATGGCTGGCGGCGCTGGCCGCCGGTGGTGCGACCGCGAGCGCGAGCAGGGTCCCTGCTGCGCCGAGGGTCGCCGTGAGCCGTGCTGCTCGCATGCGTTAGATCCCCTTCCGCCTGCATCGCACCGGTCGACATGGTTGACGACCTTTCAGGGCGCGATGGGCGAAAGCGTGCCCTGCGTGGTTGACCGCGACAAGACTTGTTCTTTGCGGCCGCATGGGCTATCCGGGGCCGCAGACGTCCTTCACCGGCAGCCGACCTCTTCGGATCGTGATCATGCAAACGGCGTGATCATGCAATCGGCGCGATCACGCACCAACGGCACTGTCCACAGGACTGTCTCCGCCTGCTGTCATCGTCCACACCCGTGACGGCGGCAGCCCCGCGCTGACGGACCTGGCTGCAACGTGAAGGCGTGAGTGATCTCCTCTTCGATGGGCAGCCGGTTCTCGTCCGCGACCTCCTCGACGGCAGAGGCTGGTCGCAGCAACTTCTGTCCCGGACGATCGGTGCCGGCCGCTTGCGGCCGTTGCTTCCAGGGGTCGTCATCGATGACCGGCAACCGGACACGCTCGCAGTTCGCGCAGCGGGAGTCGGGCTGATCGTGCCGGAGGATGCCGTGCTCTGCCGACTCTCGGCGGCATGGCTGCACGGTGTTCCGTGCCTTCTGCCGAAGTTCCGCTACGCGCTTCCTGCGGTCGAGACACTTCGCCCGCTCGACCGAAGCGGGGTGCGCAGAGCCGGGGTGGACGGTTGGGTCGGCCTCCTCGAGCCTCATCACGTCGGCGAGGTGAGCGGCGTACGGGCAACGACTCCGACGCGCACGGTGCTGGACCTCGCGAGATGGCTCGACCGGCAAGACGGCCTCGCCTACGTCGATGCCTTCCTACGCCGCAGGCTGACTTCCCCCGCGGAGCTTCGGGAGGGCTTGGAGGAGCTGTCGGGCTTCCGATGGGTGCAGCAGGCCCGCGAGCTGGTGAGCCTCGGGGACGGGCGGGCGGAGTCGGCCGGCGAGTCCTGGATGCGGCTTCGCTGGTACGACGCGCGCCTCCCCGAGCTGGAGCTGCAGCACAGCGTGATCAGGGACGGGCGGGAGCTGTTCCGCCTCGATTCGGTCGTGAAGAAGTCGCAGAATCCGCGCCTGGCCCCGGAGTACGACGGGATGGACTTCCACGGGGTCGAACAGCGCGACAGCGACCGACGACGTCGTCGCTGGCTCCGGGAGAACGAGGGCATCGAGTGCCTTGCCTACGGGCGCGCGGAGGTCCTGGGGCACTCGTACGCATTCGAGGAGCGCGCGGCTCGACGGGGCCTCGAGCCCCGACTGGTCCCCTGGCAACGCCGGTTGCGCACCTTCGGCAGGCGGGGGTGGCTCACGGCTCCGCGCCAGGCGGCTTGATCAGGGATAGGCAGGCCGCATGATCACCCCGATTGCATGATCACGCCGATTGCATGATCACCTGGGGGTGGGGGTGGAAGGGCGGGGGTCAGGCGGCGAGGGCGCCGAGGGTACCGAGGAGCGCGGCCAGGAGGTAGGCCGCCCAACCACGGCGGACGCCCGGCCACTGGCGGGTCCGCGTGGGAGCGCGCATCCGAGCGAGGACCAGCGCGGCCGTGGCGATCACGGCGTCCATCAGGGCGCGCTGGCCGCTCTCGGTCAGATCCGCGCTGCCCGTGGCGGCCGAGACGACCCAGTGCGCGCAGAAGGCGATGCCGAAGGCGCCGAAAAAGACGACGACGTCGAAGGACTCGGGGCGGCCGGCAGCAGGAGGTGCTGACCTCTGCCCTGACTGCAACCGCGCCGCCAGCTCGCGGCCGGTCTCCTGGCGTCCCCGCCAGGACTCCAGGCAGAGCGCCACCGCCGCCGTGATGACCAGCACGCAGCCGGCGACAAGCAGGACGGCATAGGCGATCCTCGCCACGTTCATCGAGCAGACTCCCCCGTCGTGCGCCGCCAGACCGGGACGGACCCTACGGCACCCAGGTCCCGCGGAAGAGCTGCCGTCAGGGGGTCGGGGTGGTGGCCGCGGAGCTGGTGACGCGGTAGGTGTCGAAGACGCCCTCGATGCCGCGGACGGCCTTGAGGACGTGGCCGAGATGCTTGGGGTCGCCCATCTCGAAGGTGAAGCGGCTGACCGCCACGCGGTCGCGGGTGGTGGTGACCGAGGCCGACAGGATGTTGACGTGCTGGTCGGACAGCACGCGGGTGATGTCCGAGAGCAGGCGGGAGCGGTCGAGCGCCTCGACCTGGATGGCCACGAGGAACATCGAGGACGCGGTGGGCGCCCACTCGACGTCGACGATGCGCTCGGGCTGGCTGGACAGGGCCTGGACGTTCACGCAGTCGTTGCGGTGCACCGACACCCCGCTCCCCCGGGTCACGAACCCGACGATCGGGTCGCCGGGCACGGGGGTGCAGCAGCGGGCCAGCTTGACCCAGACGTCGGAGGCGCCCTTGACGACGACGCCGGGGTCGCCGCCCGGGCGGGCGCGGCCGGCGCGGTTGCGGGTGGGGGTAACCGACTCGGCGAGGTCCTCGGTGGCCCCCTCCTCCCCGCCCAGGGACTGCACCAGCTTCTGCACGACCGACTGGGCGGAGACGTGGCCCTCGCCGACGGCCGCGTAGAGCGAGCCGATGTCGGGGTAGCGCAGCTCGTGCGCGAGCGCGGTGAGGGACTCGCTGGACAGCAGCCGCTGCAGCGGCAGGCCCTGCTTGCGCATCGTGCGCGCGATCTGGTCCTTGCCGTGCTCGATGGCCTCCTCGCGCCGCTCCTTGGAGAACCACTGCTTGATCTTGTTGCGCGCCCGTGGCGAGGCGACGAAGGAGAGCCAGTCGCGCGACGGTCCGGCGCCGGGCGCCTTGGAGGTGAAGACCTCCACCAGGTCGCCGTTCTCGAGCTTGCTCTCCAGCGGCACCAGCCGGCCGTTGACCCGGGCGCCGATGCAGCGGTGGCCGACCTCGGTGTGCACCGCGTAGGCGAAGTCGACCGGGGTGGACCCGGCCGGCAGCGCGGTGACGTCGCCCTTGGGGGTGAAGACGTAGACCTCGGCGGCGGACAGGTCGAAGCGCAGGGACTCCAGGAACTCCCCCGGGTCCTCGGTCTCCTTCTGCCAGTCCAGCAGCTGGCGCAGCCAGGCCATGTCGTTGCCGCCGCCGGTCTCGGCCGGCGCCTTGGCCTCTTCCTTGTACTTCCAGTGCGCCGCGATGCCGTACTCGGCCCGGCGGTGCATGGCGAAGGTGCGGATCTGCAGCTCGACCGGCTTGCCCTCGGGCCCGATGACCGTCGTGTGCAGCGACTGGTACATGTTGAACTTGGGCATCGCGATGTAGTCCTTGAACCGCCCCGGCACCGGGTTCCACCGCGCGTGAATGGTGCCCAGCGCCGCGTAGCAGTCGCGCACCGAGTCGACGAGGACGCGGATGCCCACCAGGTCGTAGATGTCGGCGAAGTCGCGGCCGCGCACAATCATCTTCTGGTAGATCGAGTAGTAGTGCTTGGGCCGGCCGGTGACGGTGGCACGGATGCGCGCCCCCCGCAGGTCGCCGGTGACCTGGTCGATGACGGAGCTGAGGTACTCGTCGCGCGAGGGCGCGCGGTCGGCGACCAGCCGCACGATCTCGTGGTACATCTTCGGGTAGAGCGTGGCGAACGAGAGGTCTTCGAGCTCCCACTTGATGGTGTTCATGCCGAGCCGGTGGGCCAGCGGCGCGTAGATCTCGAGGGTCTCGCGGGCCTTGCGCTCGGCCGACTCGGCCGAGACGTAGCGCCAGGTGCGCGCGTTGTGCAGCCGGTCGGCCAGCTTGATGACGAGCACCCGGATGTCGCGGCTCATCGCCACGACCATCTTGCGCACCGTCTCGGCCTGCGCGGCCTGGCCGTACTTGACCTTGTCCAGCTTGGTGACGCCGTCGACGAGCATCGCGATCTCGTCGCCGAAGTCCTTGCGCAGCGACTCGAGGGTGTAGTCGGTGTCCTCGACGGTGTCGTGCAGCAGCGCCGCGCACAGCGTGGGCGGGGTCATGCCGAGCTCGGCGAGGATGGTGGCCACCGCGAGCGGGTGGGTGATGTAGGGGTCGCCGCTCTTGCGCTTCTGACCGCGGTGGGCGTGGTCGGCCACCCGGTAGGCGCGCTCGAGCACGGCGAGGTCGGCCTTGGGGTGGGTGGCGCGCACGGTGCGGAACAGCGGCTCGAGCACCGGGGTGGTGGTGGGCCGCTGGGCCCCGAAGCGGGCGAGCCGGGCGCGCACCCGGCTCGTCGTGGGGGCCGATCCGGTGGCCGGCCGCAGCGCGGTGGCGCCGCCGGGGCGCGGGGCCGCCGCCGGCGCGTCCTCGGTGGAGCGGACCTCAGGCCCGCGAGGAGCGGCCGACTCGGCGGCGACGTCGCGGCGGGCGCCGGGCTGACGATCGGTGGAGGGCTCGGCGGCCGCCGGTTCAGGGGCCGTGCCGACGCCGGGCGTGCGGCTGTCCGCGCGGTCTGGGGTGACCGCGGTGCTGCGCACCTCGTCGGCCAAGGCACCTCCCTGGGGGACGTCCGGGAGACCAGTCTAGGTGGTGCCGACCTGCGCTCGGACCAGGGCGGACCAGTTCTGCAGAACTGGTGCCACAACCGGCAGAAGGGCTCAGACCGTCATCAGCGCGTGCACGTCCAGGCCCGGCGCCACCTGCGCCAGCCGGGAGCGCCCGCCGAGGGCGGCGATCTCCAGCAGCACCGAGAGGCCGACGACCTCCGCCCCGCTGCGGTGCACCAGGTCCAGCGCCGCGGCCACCGTGCCGCCGGTCGCCAGGACGTCGTCGACGACGACCACCCGGTCGCCCGGGGCGAACGCGCCCACCTGCACCTGGAGCACGGCCTGGCCGTACTCCAGCGCGTAGGACGTCTCCAGCGTGTCGCCGGGCAGCTTGCCCTTTTTGCGCACCGGGACGAAGCCAGCGCCGATGTGGTAGGCCGCCGGCGCGGCGAGGATGAACCCGCGCGCCTCGATGCCGACCACCTTGTCCACCGTGCCGCGCCCGTGCGCGGCGACCACGGCGTCGACGGCCCCGGCGAAGGCGACGTGGTCGGCCAGCAGCGGGTTGATGTCCTTGAACAGCACGCCCGGCTGCGGGTAGTCGGGCACGTCGCGCACCCGCTCGGCCAGCAGCGCGGCCAGGTCCAGCGCCATCGTCAGCGCTTCTTGCGACCGCTGGGGCGGCGGTTCTGGGCGCGCCGGGGCTGGTTGCGCGGACCGGCCGGACGCCCCGGACGGACCTGCTCGGGACCGGCCTCGTCCGGCGCCTCGGCCTCCACGGCCGGGTCGTCCAGCAGGGCGGTGGCGGTGGCCCCGCCGGATCCCCCCACCGCGGCCGCCCGGGCCGGGGCCTTCTTGCCGCCGGCGGCGGCCGAGGACTTGCGGGCGGCCACCCGCGCGGCGAGCGCCTGCATGGCCGGCTCGCGCTCCTTGAGGTCGGCCAGCAGCGGGGTGGCGATGAAGATCGAAGAGTAGGTGCCGGCGGCGACGCCGATGAACAGCGACAGCGACAGGTCCTTGAGGGTGCCGGCACCGAGCAGGCCCGCGCCGACGAAGAGGATCGCCCCGATCGGCAGCAGCGCGATGACCGAGGTGTTGATCGAGCGCACCAGCGTCTGGTTGATGGCCAGGTTGGCCGCGTCGCTGTAGGTCATCCGCGAGCCGCCCTGCAGCCCGGCGGTGTTCTCGCGGACCTTGTCGAAGACGACCACGGTGTCGTAGAGCGAGTAGCCCAGGATGGTCAACAGGCCGATGACGGTGGCCGGGGTGACCTCGAAGCCGACCAGGGCGTAGATGCCGATGGTGATGACGATGTCGTGCAGCAGCGCGACGATCGCCGAGACCGCCATCTTCCACTCGAAGGTGATCGAGAGGTAGATGACGACGAGCACCAGGAAGACGATCAGACCCTTGAGCGCCTTGGACGAGACGTCCGCGCCCCAGCTCGGGCCGATGAACTGCGAGCTCACCTGGCTGGTGGGCACCGAGAACTCGTCCGCGATGGCCTGCTGGACCTTCTGCGTCTGCTGCGTGGTGAGCTGCTCGGTCTGGATCCGCAGCGTGTCGCCGCCGATCTTCTGCACCTTGGGCTCGCCGGTGATGCCGGCCTTGGCCACCGCGTCCTCGCCCTTGGCGACGCTGACCGTGGGCGCGCTGACGGAGAACTCCGAACCGCCGCGGAACTCGATGCCTAGCTGCAGGCCGCGGAAGAGCAGGCCGCCGATCGCCAGCAGCAGGATGACGCCGGAGATGGCGTACCAGCGCTTCTGCTTGCCGACGAAGTCGTAGGAGACCTCGCCGCGGTAGAGCTTGTTGCCCAGGCTCCCGATGCGGGACATCAGGCCTCCTCACCGGTCGTGCTGGAACTGGAGCCGGCCCCGGCGCGGGCCTCGGCGGCGGCCCGCCGCTCCCGGGCGCGGGCCATGGCGAGCGACGGCGACGCCGCGGACTGCGGCTTGGCACCGAGCCGCGCCGGGTCCAGGCCGCTGAAGCGTCCGCTGGCGAACGAGCGCGAGCGGGCGGCCAGGGTGACCAGCGGCTTGGTGAACAGGAACACCACGAGCAGGTCGACCAGCGTGGTCAGGCCCAGGGTGAAGGCGAAGCCGCGCACGCTCGCGGTGGACAGGATGTAGAGCACCACGGCCGCCAGCAACGACACGATGTCGGAGACCACGATCGTGTGCCGGGCCCGCCTCCACCCGGCCTCCGCGGCCACCCGCACCGACCGTCCCTCGCGCACCTCGTCGCGCAGGCGCTCGAAGTAGACGATGAACGAGTCGGCGGTGATGCCGATGGACACGATGAGGCCGGCGATGCCGGCCAGGCTCAGCCGGAACCCGATCCGCCAGCCGAGCAGCACGACCAGGCCCCAGGTGAGCACGCCGGCCACCGCCAGGCTGGCCGCGGCCACCAGGCCCAGGCGCCGGTAGTAGACCAGCATGTAGAGCACGACCAGCGCGAGGCCCAGACCGCCGGCGATGAGGCCGCCGCGCAGCGAGGCCGCACCCAGGGTCGGGCTGACCTCCTGCGCGGCACCCGGCTGGAACGACAGCGGCAGCGCGCCGTACTTGAGCACGTTGGCGAGATCGGTGGCCTCGGCCTGGGTGAAGTCGCCGGTGATCTGCGCCGAACCGCCGACGATCGGCTCGTTGATGCTCGGCGCGGACACGACCTGGCCGTCGAGCACGATCGCGATCTCGTCCTGCGGGGACTGCTCGGTGCTGACGTTGATCTTGGTGGTGGCGTCGGCGAACTTCTTGGTGCCCCCGCCGGTGAAGTTGAGGTTGACCTGCCAACCGCCGATCGGGTTGCCGTTGCGGTCCACCTGCGGCGACGCCGAGGCGCCGCTGACGTCGGTGCCCACCAGCAGCGCGGGGCCGAGGATGTACTTGAGCCCGTTACGGCCGCAGGCCGCGATCACCTGGTCCACCGGGTCCACGCCGGAGTTCTCCGGCTGCGGCTTGGTGCAGTCCAGCTGGGCGAACTTCTGCTGCACGTCGGCGGGGATCTTCGGGGTGGTGGAGGCCGGCGCGGAGGCGGTGGGGGCGGGCGTGGGCGCCGCGCTGCCCGACGGGGCCGCCGAGGCGCTGGCCGACGACGACGGGGCCGGCGAGGGCGAGGTCTGCTGGCGCAGCGCCTGCGGCACGGCGGCGCCGGCGTTGGTCGTGGACGGCGACGGGCTCGCCTTGGCCGTGGACGCGCTCGACGGGGTGGCCGCGGCGCTGCCGCTGGGCTGCGCCGTCGGGGCGGGCGCCGGGGTACCGGACGCGGCGGCGAGCACCTGGCGGAAGCGCAGCTCCGCGGTCTGCTGCACCTGGTTGAGGATCTGCTCGTTGCCGGTGCCCGGGATGGAGATGAGGATGGTCTGGTTGGACCCGCTGCCCTGCTTGGTGATCTCGGCCTCGGAGACACCGAACGAGTCGACCCGCTTGCGCAGGATGCTGACCGCCTGGTCGATGCTCTCGTTCGTGATCTTCCCCTGCTGGCCGTCGGCCACCTTGGGGATCAGGTCGATCTGGGTCCCGCCCTCGAGGTCGAGACCGAGCCGGGCCTGGTACTTGTCGGCGAACGACAGCGCCTTGCCCGCGACCGATCCCGGCGCCGCGAAGAAGATCAGGACGTAGATCACGACCACGATCCCGGCGAGCACGCCGAGGGCGCGCCCGGGCCGGGACCCGGTCTGCGGTGCTGCCACTGGTCTGCCTTCTCCTCGTTCCCCGGTCCTCCCCCGTCAGGGGTGCCCCGGGCTCGTCCTCCGGGCCGGTCCACGGGCGCATCGCCCGGGCACGGCCCGCCGCGGGCCGCCGGAACGGCCCTCCATCCGGACAGGGCCTGACACTGCCTGTCCACCTGCGCGCGAACGCGCCCTCAGGGAAGTATCCCCGACCGCGGCCGTGCTCCGGCCGCTTCGCCCCGCTCGCCCGCGAGCCGCCTAGTCCTGCGGCCGGTCCTCCGGGCGCTCCTGCCCCGGCAGGCTCGCACCGCCGGCCGGCTCGGTGAGGACCCTGGCCACCGCTGCGCGCGCCCACCGGGTCTGCACGCCCGGGGCCACCTCGAGCACCACGAGGTCGTCCTCCACCGCGACGACGGTGGCCTGCAGGCCCGCGGTGGTCATGATCCGTGCCCCCGGCGCGAGCTCGGCCTGCATCTGCGCCATCTTCTGCTGCCGGGCCCGGTTGGGGCGCAGCAGCAGGAAGTAGAAGGCGATGAGCAGGACGATGAACGGGAGCAGGCCGGCGATGCGGTCCACGAGGAGGAGGTGTCCTTCCTTGTCCTGACAGCCACGGAACTGCCGTGGCTGCGCGGCCCCTGAGTGCACGGGCCGCAGCAGAGCGCGCGTCGCGCGGCGCGCGACGCGGGTGGAGCGGCCGCGAGTCTAGGAGGCGCGGGTTGGCAGAACAACGAAGCACGCCGCCTGCCGGGCTCGGCCAGCCGCCCGACGCGGCGTCAACGCGCGGGCCGAGCTCGAAGTGCCGCCCGGACGGGTTGGCCGCTCAGGCCGCTCAACCGGAGGCCGCTCCCCGCGCCGCACCCCCCCCGTCGACCACGTCCACCCGCGACGGCGACGCCGCGGCGACCGGGCGCGGGGGCACCAGGCCGAGGTGGCTCCAGGCGGCCGGCGTGGCGATCCGCCCGCGCGGGGTGCGGGCCAGGAGCCCGGAGCGGACCAGGAACGGCTCGGCGACGGTCTCGACCGTCTCGGTCTCCTCCCCCACTGCCACGGCGAGGGTGGACAGGCCCACCGGGCCGCCGCCGAACAGCCGGCACAGGGCGTCCAGGACCGAGCGGTCGAGCCGGTCCAGGCCCAGCTCGTCGACCTCGTAGACCTCCAGCGCGGCCCGGGCCACCGGTCCGGTGACCACCGAGGCGGCGCGCACCTCGGCGTAGTCACGCACCCGGCGCAGCAGCCGGTTGGCGATACGGGGGGTGCCGCGGGAGCGACCGGCGACCTCGCGGGCGCCGTCCGTGCGCAGGTCGACGCCGAGCAGCCCGGCCGAGCGGTTGATGATCCGCTCGAGCTCGGCCGGCTCGTAGAGCTCGAGGTGGCCGGTGAAGCCGAACCGGTCGCGCAGCGGCCCCGGCAGCAGGCCGGCGCGGGTGGTGGCCCCGACCAGGGTGAACTGCGGCAGCTCCAGCGGGATGGCGGTGGCGCCGGGCCCCTTGCCGACGACCACGTCGACCCGGAAGTCCTCCATCGCCATGTAGAGCATCTCCTCGGCCGGCCGGGACATCCGGTGGATCTCGTCGAGGAAGAGCACCTCGCCCTCGGTGAGCGAGGAGAGGATGGCGGCGAGGTCGCCGGCGTGCTGGATGGCCGGGCCGCTGGTGATCCGCAGCGGCTGGTTGAGCTCGGCGGCGATGATCATGGCAAGCGTCGTCTTGCCCAGACCGGGCGGCCCGGACAGGAGCACGTGGTCCGGGGCCTTCTGCCGGGCCCGGGCCGCGTCCAGGACGACCGAGAGCTGCTCGCGCACGCGCTCCTGGCCGACGAACTCCTCCAGCGCGCGGGGGCGAAGCGCGGCTTCGACCGCCCGCTCGGCGTCGTCGGCGTCGCCGCCCACCAGGCGGCCGTCGAGATCCTGCTCGCCACTCATCGCGCCCACTGTGCCACCCGGAGCGGACGACGCCGGAGCGCCCGCGCCCCGCTGTGGACGGTGCTCACGTCGATGCCCACGGCCGGCTCACGCCTTGCTCAGCGTGCGCAGGGCGGCGCGCAGCAGCGCCGAGACGTCGGGGGTGCCGCCCTCGGCCACCGCCTGCTCCGCCTCCGGCGCGACGGCCGCCACGGCGTCGTCGGCCTCCCGGCTGGACCAGCCCAGCCCGACCAATGCGCCGTGCAGCGGCACCTGCCACGAGGTGCCGGCGCCGCCGACGCCGGGCGCGACGGCGGGCGCGGTGCCGACGGCCGGGGTCGCCGACCCGCCGGTGGCGGCGAGCCGTTCCTTGAGCTCCAGCACGATCCGCTGGGCACCCTTCCTGCCGATCCCGGGGACCTGCACCAGCGCGGCGAGGTCCTCGGTGGCCACGGCCCGGCGCAGCGCGTCGGGGCTGTGCACGGCGAGCATCGCCTGGGCCAGTCGCGGACCGACCCCGCTGGCGGTCTGCAGCACCTCGAACACGGCGCGGGCGTCGTCGTCGGCGAAGCCGTAGAGGGTGAGGGAGTCCTCCCGCACCACCAGGGAGGTGGCCAGGAACGCCTCCTCCCCCACCCGCAGCGCGGCGAGCGTGGACGGGGTGCACTGCACGGCCAGCCCGACGCCACCGACCTCGACCACGGCGGCCGCCGGCGCGACGGCGGCGACCCGGCCACGGACCGAGGCGATCACCGGGCGCTCCGGAGCTGCGGACGGGACAGGAGCGGGCTCATCGACCGACTCGGATCATCGACGGACTCCGGGAACGGCGCGGGCGGTGCCGCGGCTGGGGATGCGGGAGGGGTGGCCACCGGCGGCGGCGCGCGCGGCGGAGACCCGGGCGATCGCCGCGCCGCGCCAGACGTGGCAGATGGCCAGGGCGAGCGCGTCGGCGGCGTCGGCGGGACGCGGGGCCTGCGTGAGGCGCAGCAGCCGGGTGACCATGGCCCCCACCTGGTCCTTGTCGGCGCGGCCGTTGCCGGTGACCGCCGCCTTGACCTCGCTGGGCGTGTGCAGGGCCACCGGGATGCCGCGGCGGGTGGCCGCCACGATCGCCACCGCGCTGGCCTGCGCCGTGCCCATCACCGTGCGCACGTTGTGCTGGCTGAAGACCCGCTCCACCGCCACCGCGTCGGGCTCGTGCCGGTCCAGCCAGTCCTCGACCACGCGCTCGACGGCCACCAGCCGCAGGCCGATGTCGTCGCCGGCCGGGGTGAGCGCCACGCCGACGTCGACCAGCCGCAGCGGCGAGCCGGCGGCGCCCTCGACCACGCCGAGCCCGCACCGGGTCAGCCCCGGGTCGACGCCCAGCACCCGCACGTCGCCTCCCTGCTTCCCACCGGTCACGCTCGGTCGGGCTCGGTCACGCTGTGTCACGCTCGGCTCGCGTCCACTCGCACACGAACGTACGTGCGAACCTAGCCGCCGCTCTCCTCGCCCCCGCCCCGACACGCCGAGCGACCCCGGCTCAGGCGCAGCCGGAGGGGCGGCACGGGTACGAGGCCAGGAGCGTGGCGGCGATGAGGTCGTGCCCCGCCCGGGAGAGGTGGTCGCCGTCCGCGGCCAGCAGCCGGGTCGGGTCGCCGTCGCCGGTGGGCCCGAGGAACGGCACGTAGAGATCCACGCAGGTGGCGCCGGCGGCGGCCGCCGTGCTGCACAGCACCTGGTTCTCCGCGCGCGTCACGGTGCGGGCGTCGGCGACGGCGTCGCGACCGAGCTCGGCCACCGCACTCCCGCCGTCCTCGAACACGTTCCAGTAGTCCGTCACCAGCACCGTGGTCGGCGCATGTCCGCGCAGCACCGCGATCCTCTCCAGGGCGGCGGCCAGATGGGCCCGCACCCCGGGCAGCAGGGCCCGGAAGCAGTCCAGGTCGTCCGGGCCACCGCACCGCTGCGCGCTGTAGTCCGACCGCGCCGGCACCAGGTCGTTGGCGCCGATCGTGACCACGACGACGTCCGCTGTCGCCACCGCGGCGGCCTGCGGGGTGGCCGAGACCAGGCTGGCCAGCAGGCCGGCGCTGTCCAGGCCGCCGACGGCGAGGTCCTGCACGCTGACCCGGGTGCCGGTGGCCGCGGCGAACCGCTGGCCGTAGCGGAAGGGGAACGGGGTGCATCCGGGGCAGGCGGCACCGGCCGGGACGGAGTCGCCGATCGCGACGATGTGGACGGCGCCCGCCGACCGCTGCCGCACCTGGGCACCGTGGGCGGCCGGTGCCAGCGCGTCGGGGGTGAACAGCGCCGGGGCGTCGACCGGGGCCGCGCCGAGCCCGACCGCGGCGAGGGCCAGCAGCACGGCCAGCAGGACGCCGAGGGCCGCGACCCGGACGTGCCGGGTGCGGCCCTGCGGCAGCTGGCGGGCGGTCAGCCCACGGCCTCCATGATCTCGTCCGACACGTCGTAGTTGGCGTAGACGTTCTGCACGTCGTCGCTGTCCTCGAGCGCGTCGATGAGGCGGAAGATCTTGCGAGCGCCCTCCTCGTCCAGCTCCACCGAGACGCTGGGCAGGAAGGTGGCGTCGGCCGCGTCGTAGTCGTAGCCGGCGTCCTGCAGGGCCTGGCGGACCTTCACCAGGTCGGTGGCCTCGCAGACGATCTCGAACTGCTCGCCGTCGTCCTTGACCTCCTCGGCGCCGGCGTCGAGCACGGCCAGGAGGATGTCGTCCTCGGTGAGCTCGCCCTTGGGGACCACGATGAGGCCCTTGCGGGTGAACAGGTAGGACACCGAGCCGGGGTCGGCCATCGAGCCGCCGTTCCGGGTCATGGCCACGCGGACGTCGGAGGCGGCGCGGTTGCGGTTGTCGGTGAGGCACTCGATGTGCACCGCGACGCCGTTGGGGCCGTAGCCCTCGTACATGATCGTCTGGTAGTCGGCGCCGCCGGACTCCGCACCGGAGCCGCGCTTGACCGCGCGGTCGATGTTGTCGTTGGGGACCGAGGACTTCTTCGCCTTCTGGATGGCGTCGTAGAGCGTCGGGTTGCCCGCCGGGTCGCCGCCGCCGGTGCGCGCAGCAACCTCGATGTTCTTGATCAGCTTGGCGAACATCTTGCCGCGCTTGGCGTCGATGACCGCCTTCTTGTGCTTGGTCGTCGCCCACTTTGAGTGGCCGGACATCGCAGCGTCCCTTCTCAGTCGTCCGCGCGGGCCGCGCGCACCATGTCGACGAACAGCGCGTGCACGCGCCGGTCCCCGGTGAGCTCGGGGTGGAAGCTGGTGGCCAGCAGGTTCCCCTGCCGGACGGCGACGATCCTACCGTCGGCCGGTCCGCCGACCACGCGTCCGAGCACCTCGACGTCGTCGCCGGCCTGCTCCACCCAGGGCGCCCGGATGAAGACGGCGTGCACCGGGCCGCCGTCGACGCCGTCGACGTCGACGTCGGACTCGAACGAGTCGACCTGGCGGCCGAACGCGTTGCGCCGGACCACGACGTCGATGCCGCCGAAGGTGCTCTGGTCGGCGGTGCCGCCCTCGATCGTGTCCGCGAGCAGGATCATCCCGGCGCAGGAGCCGTAGGCGGGCAGCCCCTGGGCGAGCCGCGCACGCAGGGGCTCGAGGACGTCGAAGGCGGCGGCCAGCTTGACGATGGTGGTGGACTCCCCGCCGGGGAGCACGATGCCGTCCAGCGCGGCGAGCTCCTCGGCCCGGCGCACCAGCACCGGCTTCGCGCCCGCGGCCTCCAGCGCGGCCAGGTGCTCGCGCACGTCGCCCTGCAGGGCGAGGACACCGACCACCGGGCGGGCGTCGAGGGCGTCGCGGGCGGCGGACGTCGAGGGGGCGGTCGACGTGCGGGCGGGCTCGCTGCTCACGCGAGCGGTCTGGGCGTCAGGCACGTCGGACGAGCCTACCGGGGCGCCGCGCGGGGGCTCTCGGACGGCTGCCGGGCGCCGGTCGCGCGTCCTGTCAACGGCGGCTGCTGACGGCGGGGGTCAGGCGGGGCACCGGTCGGGCGGCCCGCCGCCGGTCGTGCGCCGACTGGGAAGGCGGCTGCTGACGGCGGGAGTCAGGCGCGGCGCCGGCCGGGCGGCCGGCCGCCGGTCCGCACCGGACAGAGTGTGACGGCAGTGTCGCGACACGCCGAGTTTCCCTGGAATAGCGTCACAGTCTGGCGCGGAGCCCTCGAGTGGAGAGCTGATGCACGACACGCCGGATGTCGCGACAACAACCTTCCACTCGAGCCGCACCCCGGCCGCCGGACCCGCTCCGAGCAGGTCTCCCCCGTCACCAGCGCCCTTCCCCACGTCGATCGCGGTCCACGGCCGCCGGACCCGCCCCAAGCAGGTCTCCCCCGTCTCAGCGCCTTTCCTTCCACGTCGAGAACCGCCGGTCAGGCGGCCGGACCCGCCCCGAGCGGGAACGGGACCCGACGCCCTCACCGCACCGTCAACGCCCGCCAGGTCCGCCCCGCGTCGTCGCTCGCCCACACCGTGTCGGACGGGTCCAGCGGCAGCGCGAGCAGGCGGCCGCCGCCGGCGGCACCCACCCAGGCCCAACCGCTGGTGGCCCACGGAAGGCTCTGCCCGCCCGCCCAGTGCGCGCCGCGGTCGGCCGTGACCTGCAGCGACCCGCCGAGCCCGGCCGCTCCCGAGGCCACCGCCGCCCGCGAGGCGTCGACGGCAGCCAGCACGGTGACGCCGTTGCGCACCTGGACAGTGCCGGCGTCGGCCCAGCGCTTCCCGCCGTCGGCGCTGATGGCCAGCCCCACCGCGCTGGCGCCGGCCGCACCGGAGCCGGGGATCGGGCAGATCGACCAGAGCACGCCGCCGCCCTGGGCGGCCGGGACGACGGTGGGGTCCGCGCACCGGGGCGGTGCGGCGGGGAGCCGCTGCCACCCCTGGTCCCCGCGCAGCAGGACCGCCGGGTCCGGCCCGTCGAGGTCGACGACGACCTGCCCGGCGGCCACCTGCACCGAGGCCGACTGCACCTGGGCCGGCAGCAGGCCGGCGGCCTGCTCGTCCACGCTCAGCCGGTCGCCGTCGGCAGGGCCGGTGAGCAGCCGCGGGCTGGTGCAGATGCCGGTGGTCCCCTGCCGGGCCGACCGGCAGTCCGCGGCCAGCGCCCAGACCGTGGTGCCGTCGGTGGCCAGGTCGAGCACGGTCCCCCCGGTGTCGACCTGGCGCCAGGAGGACGTCTGCGCGGCGCCGTCGTGGGTGACCCAGGTGCTCGCGCCGAAGGCCCAGCCGTCGCGCGGGCCGGCGAAGCGGACGTCGCGGATGCTGCCGGCCGGGTCGTGCCCGCGGTCGGCGGCGCGCGGGGCCGCGTCGACGACCACCGCGGCCTGCGGCGGCCGCAGCCCGACCCAGCTGACGCCGTCGTCCTGGCTGCGCACCAGCACCCCGCACGGCGGCGTGCCGCAGGGGGCGCTGCCCAGCGCGTAGAGCGTGCCGGCGGCGGCCGTGGTGACCGACACCACCCGGGAGCCGGGAGGGACCGGGCCGCCGGTGGGCAGCCCGGTCGGCGCCGGGGCCACCGACGCCTGCGTGCTGGCCGAGAGCGCGGACATCGCCGCGGACGGCCGGGGGGCGGGGCTGGTGGACGCGGCGGCCACGGTCGTCGTCGACCGGTCCGGGGAGCGGTCGGGCAGCAGGCCGAGCGGCACCGCGACGGCCACCGCGGCCGCGGCGGCGACCAGCGCGACCGCTCCCCCGCCCAGGTGTCGACGGTGCGCCCGGCGACGTCGGTCGGACTCGGCGAGGATCGTCTCGAAGGTGCCCGGGCGTGGGACCAGCGGCACCACCTGCTCGTCGGCGAACACGCGGCGGACGGCGTCCAGCCGGTCGCCGCCGGCGCTCGGGCCGTCGGGGCGCTGCGGGCCGGGGAAGGGGTCGGCGGGACCGGTCATCGTGAGGAGCCCTCCTCGAGAGCGGCCGCCATCCGGGCCCGGGCGTCGAAGAGGGCGCGCTTCACGGTGCCCTCGGCCTTGCCCATGGCGGCGGCGATCTGCGCGACCGACAGGTCGGCGTAGTAGTGCAGCAGGACAGGCTCGCGCAGCCGGTCCGGCAGCGCCTCGACCAGGTCGCGGACGGTGGTGCGGGTGGCGACGTCGACGTCGTGCGCGCCCTCCGGGGCGATCCCGGTGCGCGCGAGGGCCCTGCGCTCGCGCGCAGTGCGCCGCCAGTGGTCGCGGACCAGGTTGGCGGTGGTGGCGTAGAGCCAGGCGCGGGGCTCCTCGACGTCGCGACGCTGGGCCAGCAGCCGCACGAACGCCTCGGTGGCCAGATCGTGCGCGGTGTCCGGGTCGTCGACGAGCCGGGCGGTCCAGCCGGCCAGCCGCGGGTAGAGCGCGGCGAACAGCTCGCGGGCGGCCCGCTCGCGCTCGCTGCGGGCCGCCGGTCCCGCGTGCTCGTCGGTCCCCGGCAGCGCCGGCAGGGCGGGGCGGGCGGCATCCGTGGGGCGCTTCGGGGACGCCTCGTCGCGGGCGCTGAGCAGGACTGCGCCCACCGTCACCGCCGCCTCCCGACCCACCGGCCCGCGGCGGCCGGCTCCCTGGCGGAGCCGGTCCCACCGACGTCTCGAGAGCGCAGACGACGCAGCCGTGCGGTCGGTTGTCGGCGAACGGGTGAGGCCCGCCGCCCAGGTCCACCGCCCCAGCCAGGGAGCCAGCCATCGGGACAGCACGACGGCCGCGGCCCGGGAAGGGGCCACGGCCGTCGGGGCGTGCAGGGCAGCGATGAGGGATTACCAGCCGCGCTCGGCGAGCCGGTGCGGCTGCGGCAGCTCCTCGACGTTGATGCCGACCATGGCCTCGCCCAGCCCGCGGGAGACCTTGGCGATGACGTCGGGGTCGTCGTGGAA